>JBMDWQ010000070.1:0-2380 GCA_048594675.1 Microbacterium sp.
GGCGGCCGCCTCCTGGCGGGTCTGCAGGACCGCAGCGTAATCGCGCGGCAGGACTCGGACGAAGTGGGTCAGCTCGTCCTCGAAGTCATCCAGGAGTGCCGCGGCCAGAGTCGACCCGGTCTCCTCGACGTGCTGCTCGAGCAGATCGCGGAGCATCTCCGCGTCGCCCGCGCCGAGCGAGAGCAGCTCGAGCTCTCCGGAAGCGAGCGCTTCCCGGTTCACGAGACTCTTGTCGAGCTTGTACACGTAGGCGGAGCCACCCGACATGCCCGCGCCGAGGTTGCGCCCCGTCGTCCCGAGGATCACGGCGAGACCGCCGGTCATGTACTCCAGGGCGTGGTCGCCCACTCCCTCGACGACCGCCGTCGCGCCGGAGTTTCGCACCAGGAAGCGCTCTCCGACGACGCCGCGAAGGAACAGGGATCCCTGGGTGGCGCCGTAGCCGATGACATTGCCCGCGATGACGTTCTGGGATGCGTCGAAGGTCGCCTCTCGCGGCGGACGTACGACCACTCGACCGCCGGAGAGGCCCTTCCCGACGTAGTCGTTGGAGTCGCCCTCCAGGCGGAGTGTGATGCCGGCCGGGAGGAAGGCGCCGAACGACTGCCCCGCCGAGCCGGTGAGGTTCACTTCGATCGACCCGGTCGGAAGCCCGTTCGCTCCGTGGGCGAGGGTGACCTGGTTGCCGAGCATCGTTCCGACGGCACGCTCCGTGTTGCGGATGGGGAGGTCGATCGTCACGTGACCACCGTGGGCGATGACGTCCTGTGCGCGCTGGATCAGCTGCACATCGAAGTGCTCGTCGAGCTCGTGGTCTTGAGCGCGCATCGCCCGCCGCGGCGCCGTCTCGGCGAAGGCGGGGCCGTGCAGGATCGGAGCGAGGTCGAGACCGTTCGCCTTCCAGTGCTCGACGGCACCGTTCATGTCGAGCAGCTCATTGTGACCGACCGCCTCGTCGAGGCTTCGGAAGCCGAGCTCGGCGAGGTACTCCCGCACCTCTTGCGCGATGAACTCCATGAAGTTCACGACGAACTCCGGCTTGCCGGAGAACCGGCTTCGCAGCACGGGGTTCTGCGTCGCGACACCCACCGGGCAGGTGTCGAGGTGGCAGACGCGCATCATGATGCAGCCTTCGACGACGAGCGCGGTCGTGGCGAACCCGAACTCCTCGGCGCCCAGCAGCGCCGCCACGATGACGTCGCGGCCGGTCTTCAGCTGGCCGTCCGCCTGCACGACCACGCGATCGCGCATGTCGTTGAGCATGAGCGTCTGCTGCGTCTCGGCGAGACCCAGCTCCCACGGCGTCCCCGCGTGCTTGAGCGAGTTCAACGGGCTCGCCCCTGTTCCGCCGTCGTGGCCGGAGACGAGGATCACGTCGGCGAGGGCCTTGGCGGTGCCGGCTGCCACGGCGCCGATCCCCGACTGGCTCACGAGCTTGACGTGCACCCGCGCCGCGGGGTTGGCCCGCTTGAGGTCGAAGATGAGCTGCTTGAGGTCTTCGATCGAGTAGATGTCGTGGTGCGGCGGCGGGGAGATGAGCCCCACACCGGGAGTGCCGCCACGGGTCCGCGCGATCCAGGGGTACACCTTCGCCGGCGGCAACTGGCCGCCTTCGCCGGGCTTCGCGCCCTGGGCGAGCTTGATCTGGATGTCGTCGGCGTGCGTGAGATACATGCTCGTCACGCCGAACCGGCCCGACGCGACCTGCTTGATGGCGCTACGACGCTCGGGGTCGAGGAGCCGCTCGACGTCCTCGCCACCCTCGCCCGTGTTCGACTTGGCGCCGAGGCGGTTCATCGCGATCGCGAGAGTCTCGTGGGCTTCCTTCGAGATCGAGCCGTAGCTCATGGCACCCGTCGAGAAGCGCTTCACGATGGCCGAGACGGGCTCCACCTCGTCGATCGGCACGGGCGGGCGCTGACCGGTCTTGAGGCGGAACAGGCCGCGCAACGTCTTCAGCTCGGCTGCCTGGTCGTCGACGAGCTTGGTGTACTCACGGAAGATGTCATACCGGCGGGTGCGGGTGGCGTGCTGCAGCCGGAACACGGTGTCGGGGGTGAAGAGATGAGGGGCGCCGTCGCGTCGCCACTGGTACTCCCCACCCGTCCACAGCCGCTCATGAGCGCGGGCCGCCCCGTCCTCGGGATAGGCGAAGTCGTGACGGGCCTCGTTCTCGGCGGCGATCTCG
The DNA here is from genome assembly GCA_048594675.1 of Microbacterium sp. Lineage (GTDB taxonomy): Bacteria > Actinomycetota > Actinomycetes > Actinomycetales > Microbacteriaceae > Microbacterium. The sequence continues at coordinate 2,189 of JBMDWQ010000070.1, forward strand.
GCGATCCCGATACCGCCGAGCTTGGTCTCGGTGCCGGTGAAGTAGCGGTCGATGAACTCCTGCGAGAGGCCGACCGCTTCGAACACCTGCGATCCGGCGTAGGAGGAGACCGTGGAGATCCCCATCTTGGACATGATCTTCAGAACGCCCTTGCCGAGAGCGTAGATCAGGTTCTTGACCGCTTTCTCGGGC
>JBMDWQ010000071.1:0-12981 GCA_048594675.1 Microbacterium sp.
GATGCCGACCTGGAATCGGTGGTCAGCCGGATCGCGTCGCTCCGCGAGGCTCAGTCCTTGCGGTAGTTGGAGCGTCCCATCGACCACAGCGCGCCGAGCGCTCCCAGCGTGGCCCCGATCGACATGAGGCCGATCAGCCACAGAAGTGCGTGCGACATCCAGCCGTAGTCCATGGTTCCTCCTGGTCGGTGCGGGCTCGTCCCCATCGTAGCGGGCGTCCTGGTAGACTCTGGGTGTCCTTCGGCGAGGGGTGCGTTCGCGCATCCGTGATCGACGCGGTGATTCGGCCTGGAGATGTAGGCGGCGGGTTTCCTCCTCCCTCCTCTTGATGGCTTCCTCACGCGCGTGCGTTCGAGTCGAAACCACAGACCCCACATCCGGGCCGGTAGCGGTCCACAAGGAGAACAACAATGTCGACCGAGACCGACACCAAGGTCATCGCCGAGACCCGCGAGAACTTCGGCAAGGGCTTCGCGCGTCGCCTTCGCGCCGCCGGCAAGATCCCCGCCGTCATCTACGGCCACGGCACCACTCCCGTCCACGTGGCCCTTCCCGGTCACCAGGTCTCCCTGCTCGTCCGCCGCGCCAACGCGGTCCTGGAGCTCGAGGTCGACGGCAAGGAGCAGCTCACGCTCGTCAAGGACGTCCAGAAGGACCCGGTGCGCCAGATCATCGAGCACATCGACCTCCTCGTCGTGAAGAAGGGCGAGAAGATCCAGGTCGACGTCCCCGTCGTCGTCGTCGGTGAGCCGTTCTCCGGCACGATCGCCAACCTCGACAACGCGACGGTTCTGCTCGAGGTCGAGGCCACCCACATCCCCGAGAACATCGAGGTCGACGTGGACGGCCTCGAGGACGGCACGCACATCATCGCCGCCGACCTCACCCTGCCGCGCGGCGCGTCGCTCGTGACCGACGCGGAGACGCTCATCGTCGCCATCTCGGTCCCGGCCGCGACGATCGCCGAGGCGGATGAGATCGAGGCTGCCGACGAGGCCGCGGCCGAGGGCCAGGCGGAGTCGGCGGAGGACAGCGAGTAATCGCGACCTCCCTTCCGTGTGACGATGCCCGCCGACGCCGCTCCTGGCGACGGCGGGCACTGTCATGAAAGGCATGCGCATGGCTGATACCTGGCTCGTGGTGGGACTCGGCAACCCCGGCCCGCGATACGAGCGCACACGCCACAACGTCGGGCAGCTCGTGGTGGATGAGCTCGCGGCTCGACGGTCCGAGACACTCCGCTCCCACAAGGCCAACGCTCGCGTCGCGGAAACGTGGCTGCTCCCGGGCGCCTCGAAGATGGTCCTGGCCCAGCCGAACTCCTTCATGAACGTCTCGGGAGGCCCGGTGTCGGCGTTGGCGGCGTTCTACGGCATTCCGGCCGACCAGGTCATCGTCGTGCACGATGAACTGGACATCCCGTTCGACACGCTCAAGCTCAAGGTCGGCGGCGGCCACGGCGGGCACAACGGGGTCCGCGACGTCGCCAAGGCGCTGGGCACGCCGGAGTTCACTCGCGTGCGGGTGGGCATCGGCCGGCCACCCGGTCGCCAGGACCCCGCAGACTGGGTGCTCGATCCGTTCTCGGCGACCGAGCGCGCCGTGCTGCCGTCCCTCGTCTCTGACGCCGCAGACGCCGTCGAGCAGGTGATCGGCGAGGGCCTTCTGGCCGCGCAGCAACGCTGGCACGCCCCCCGAGCCTAGAACCACGCCAACGGCCGACGCGAGGTCGACGAGACGGCACGCTCAGGGTCGTATCGCGGTTCGGAGGCGCCGGGGCGACGCGGCCGCGAACGCGCGCGGCGCCTCGCGCAGCGGCACGGTCTCACCGACCGCTTCTGCGAACACGGCGGCGTCGGCGCGCTCGAGGAACGCCAGTGCCCGACCGACGTGTGCCGGGTCCGGCCTCCCGGCGACCCGCACGCGAAGCTCGCGCGACACGAGGGAGACGATCTCGGGGTGACGTGTCGGCGGTGTGGCGGCGTCGCCTGGCACGACGATCAGGCCGCCGCGTCGCGTCGCGGCGGCGACCGCATTCACAGCCTCGGAACTTCCGACGAAATCCAGTGCGACATCGTGCCCTGTCGGAGACGCGTCGGGGGAGGAGACGGCGGCGGCGCCGAAACGGAGCGCGCGCTCCCGGCGGACGGGATCCGCGTCCAGCACGGTCACCACCGCACCGCGGGCCGCAGCCATCGCCGCCGCGGTCACCCCGCGCATCCCCGCGTCGGAGATGACGACGCGGGCCCCCTCCAGCGGATGCTCCCGGGTGGCGCAGGCAAGCGCGGCGGAAGCCGCAGCGCCGGCGCAGCACGAGGGGGCGAGTACTTCGGCCGGGACCCAGTCACGCGCGCGGAAGGCGACGGTTCCGGCGAGCAGATGCACGTGGGTGGCAATGCCGCCCGAGAGCTCCCACCCGCGTGTCGCCCGCTCGTTCCCGTAGCGGTGAGGCCGGAGGCATGCCGTCGTCCGCTCGATTCCTCCCGACATGCTGGTGCGGCACGCGTCGCACCGCCCGCAGGCGACCTCTCGCGCCCACACCACCCGGTCTCCGAGCGCAAGGGCACGACCGTCGGCGGTGACGGCCGGAGCGCCCGGGCCGAGCGCGACGATCCGGCCGACCTGTTCATGACCGAGGATCTGAGGGACGGTCGCCGCTCGCGCGGAGCGCGTCGTGCGGAGGTCGCACTCGCAGACCGTCGCGAGCTCGACGGCGGCCAAGGCTTCGCCCTCCTGGAGGGTGACGTCCAGGACGGCGATGGGTTGGAGGGGCTGGTCCGCGCCGATGAACGCGTAGGCCTCAGCGGGAGGGCGCAGTCCCACCCGCACACCCGCCGGGGTGCGCGTCAGGGTCTGCGTGCTCATCGGTCGGCCTCTCAACTCCAGCGCGGGGGTCTGGCGGGGATGTCGGACGAGCGACACTACGCAGAGGGGGTGACGGCGCCGTGAACGGCGAGAGGATGTCGGATGTCGCTGGGGAGACGCTCCCGCGCGGCGCGATGTCGGACTCGGCGCCTAGACTGGAGGGATGACAGTCGCCGGGATCGTGCGCGCCCTTTCGCAGTCAGATTCCTTCGCAGAGGTCCTCCGAAACGCCCGCCGCGATGCCGACTTCTCCGTCGTCGCCGGTCTCGACGCGCCGCTGATCGCCGCCCTCCTCGACGCGCGTACCGCCGGGGGTGGGGCGCGCTCGCTCCTGGTGATCACCCCGACCGGACGCCGTGCCGAGAGCGTGGGGGCGGCGCTGCGTTCGCTCATCCCGACGGCGGACGTGCGAGAGTTCCCCGCCTGGGAGACCCTTCCCCACGAGCGGCTGAGTCCGAGCGCCGAGACCGTCGGACGCCGTCTGGAGGTGCTTCGTCGCGCGGAGGCGTGGGACGGTTCGGCTCCCCTCATCGTGGTGGCCTCGGTCCGAAGCGCCCTGCAGCCGCTGGCGGCCGGGCTCACCGCCGCCGGTGTCGTCGAGCTGACCGTCGGGGCTCGCGGCCAAGAGCTCGACGGCGTCGTTCGCCGGTTGATCGACCTGGCCTATCACCGTGTGGACATGGTGTCGCGGCGGGGCGAGTTCGCGGTGCGAGGGGGGATCCTCGACGTCTTCGCGCCGTCGGCCGACCATCCCGTGCGCGTCGAGTTCTTCGGCGACGAGATCGACCAGATCCGCGCCTTCTCCGTCGCCGACCAGCGCTCTCTCCCCGGCGAGATCACCTCGGCGACCCTCGTCCCCAGCCGGGAGCTCCTGCTCACTCCGAGCGTGCGGGAGCGCGCCGCCGGTCTTCGGGACGCGTTCCCGGGCCTGCGCACGATGCTCGAGAAGATGAGCGAGGGGATCCCCGTCGAAGGAATGGAGTCGCTCCTTCCCGCTGTCGCCGACGCCGTGGTGCCCCTGCTCGACTACCTTCCCCGCGGCACGGCCACGGCCGTGGTCGACCCGGAGCGCGCCGTGACGCGGGCGATGACCCTGGGGGAGACCAACCAGGAGTTCCTGGAGGCGGCCTGGAGTGCGGCGACCGCGGGAGCAGACACCCCCGTCGACCTGGGGTCGGGCGACTTCCTGACGCTTCCCCAGCTCCGGGAGACGGCGACCGAGCGCGGCGGCGTCTGGTGGACGTTCAGCGGGTTTGACTCCGGTGCCGCCGACGCGCATGCCGAGGGGCTCGTCGAGGCCGACGGATCTGTGCGAGTGCCGGCGACGGCCGTCCCGGCGTTCCAGGGCAATGTCGAGGGCGCGACGGGCCACGTCGCCGCACTGGTCGCCGAGGGGTGGAGCGTCGTCATCGCTGCGAGTGGTACCGGCCTCGTCGACCGCGCGCGGGACGTCCTGGCCGAACGCGGTGTCGCCGCCCGCACCGTCACGGAGCTCGAGGCGGCGCCGGAACCGGGGGTCGCCACCGCGGTGGTGGCCTCCCTGGAGTCGGGCTTCCAGTCCTCCGAGGCGCGGCTCGCGGTCCTCACCGAGAACGAGTTCTACGGCCGGACGATCGGCGGCGACTCCCGCGTCGTCAAGAAGCTCGCCTCGCGCCGCCGGAACGTCGTCGATCCGCTGCAGCTCAAGCCCGGCGACGTCGTCGTGCACGCGACCCACGGGATCGGACGCTTCGTGGAGCTCGTCCAGCGCGAGGTCTCCAGCGGCGGACGCCACGCGGTCAAGACGCAGCGTGAGTATCTCGTCCTGGAGTACGCCCCGTCCAAGCGCGGGTTCCCGGGCGACAAGCTCTTCGTCCCCACCGATCAGCTCGACCAGCTCTCCCGCTACGTGGGCGGCGAGGCGCCGACTCTCTCCAAGATGGGCGGGAGCGATTGGGCAGCGGCCAAGGGGCGCGCCCGGAAGGCAGTGCGCGACATCGCTGTCGAGCTCGTCAAGCTCTACTCGGCCCGCATGGCGGCCAAGGGCCATGCGTTCGGCCCCGATACGCCGTGGCAGCGTGAACTGGAGGAGGCCTTCCCCTTCGCCGAAACGCTTGACCAGCTCCAGACGATCGATGAGATCAAGGCCGACATGGAGCGTCCCATCCCGATGGACCGTCTCCTCAGCGGCGACGTCGGCTTCGGGAAGACCGAAGTGGCCGTGCGCGCCGCGTTCAAAGCCATCCAGGACGGCAAGCAGGTCGCGATGCTCGTGCCCACCACGCTCCTGGTCAAGCAGCACCTGGAGACGTTCACGGAGCGCTTCGCCGGGTTCCCCGTGAAGGTACGCCCTTTGTCGCGGTTCCAGTCCGAGAAGGAGGCGCGCGCCACGATCGCCGGGCTCCTGGACGGCACGATCGACATGGTGATCGGCACGCACCGCATCCTCACCGAGAAGGTGGTCTTCCGCGACCTGGGACTCATGATCATCGACGAGGAGCAGCGTTTCGGCGTCGAGCACAAGGACCAGCTGAAGAAGCTCAAGACGAACGTCGACATCCTCGCGATGAGCGCGACGCCGATCCCGCGCACCCTGGAGATGGCGGTCACCGGCATCCGGGAGATGTCGACCCTTCAGACGCCGCCCGAGGATCGCCATCCGATCCTCACCTACGTGGGTCCCCGCAGCGACAAGCAGGTCGCCGCCGCGATCCGCCGCGAGCTCCTGCGCGAGGGGCAGGTGTTCTACGTCCACAACCGTGTCCAGTCGATCCAGCGGGTCGCCGCGCACCTGGCGGAACTCGTGCCGGAGGCGCGGATCGCCGTCGCCCACGGGCAGATGGGTGAGCACGCTCTCGAGCAGGTCGTCGACGACTTCTGGGAACGCCGCGCTGATGTGCTCGTGTCCACCACGATCATCGAGACCGGACTGGACATCTCCAACGCGAACACGATCATCATCGACCGCGCCGACAAGTACGGGCTCAGCCAGCTCCACCAGCTGCGGGGGCGGGTGGGCCGCGGGCGCGAACGCGCGTACGCGTACTTCCTCTACGACGAGCTGAAGCCGTTGAGCGAGACCGCCGCCGATCGCCTGGAGACGATCGCTGTCAACAACGATCTCGGATCCGGCATGCAGGTCGCTCTGAAAGACCTCGAGCTGCGAGGCGCGGGCAACCTCCTGGGCGCCGAGCAGGCCGGGCACATCGCCGGCGTCGGATTCGACCTGTATCTGCGGATGATCGGCGAGGCGGTCGCCACGTTCCGCGGAGAGGACACCGAAGGTCCGACCGAGCTCCGGCTGGAGCTACCGATCGAGGCGCGCATCCCCGAGTCCTACATCGACAGTGAGCGGTTGCGTCTGGAGGCGTACCAGAAGCTCTCCGCGGCCGCGTCGGTCACAGCCGCTCCCGAGGCCATCGACCTCGTCGCCGAAGAGCTGCGCGATCGGTACGGCGCGACGCCACCCGAGGTCGAGGCGCTGTTCGCCGTGGCGCGCCTGCGCCGTCGGGCTGCCCAATCCGGCCTCACCGACGTGGTCGCGATGGGCCCGAACCTGCGGATCGCGCCCGCCCACCTTCCCGACTCCCTGCGGGTACGCCTGCAGCGCCTGCACCCGAAGGCGAAGGTGCTCGCCGGCGGTGAGGCGATGATCGTGCCGCTGCCGACGGCCGGAGGCGAACCGGTGACCCCCGACGATCTGCTGGCCTGGACCCGGCAACTGCTCGACCAGATGTTCCCGATTCCGGAGCGTCGCGTCGCGGACGAGTGATCTCGAGCGGGATTCGGCCCGCCCCGCGCCGCGTCGGGGCTAGATCACGCCCTGGGCGAGCATCGCGTGGGCGACGCGCTCGAAGCCGGCCGAGTTGGCGCCCACGACGTAGTCGCCGCCGTGTCCATACCGGTCGGCGGCCTCGAAAGCCGCGTCATGCACATCCTTCATGATCGACCGCAGCTTGCGCTCGCTGTCGCTGAAGCTCCAGCGCTGACGCGAGGCGTTCTGGCTCATCTCCAGTGCCGAGGTGGCCACCCCACCGGCGTTGGCGGCCTTGCCGGGGCCGAAGAGCACCCCCGCGCTCTGGAGCGCGGCCACCGCGCCGGGCGTCGAGGGCATGTTGGCGCCCTCCGCGACCGCGCGCACGCCGTTGCCGATCAGCGCGCGGGCGTCGTCCTCGTCGAGCTCGTTCTGCGTGGCCGAGGGGATCGCGACATCGACGGCGACCTCCCAGGGGCGCGCCCCTTCCACGAATCGCGCCTTCGGGCGCCGAGCCGCGTACTCCGAGATGCGGGCGCGCTCGTTCTCCTTGATCTGGCGGAGGAGGGCGACATCGATCCCGTCCTCATCGACGACGTATCCCGACGAGTCCGAAGCCGTGACCGGCGTCGCTCCGAGCTGCCAGGCCTTGTCGATCGCGTAGATCGCGACGTTGCCCGATCCGGAGACCGACACCCGCATGCCCTCCAGCGAGCGGCGTTCGACGTGGAGCATCTCCTCGGCGAAGAAGACCGCGCCGTAGCCGGTGGCCTCCGTCCGCACCTCGGCACCGCCCCACTGCACACCCTTGCCGGTGAACATGCCCGACTCGTGCCGGTTGGTGATCTTTCGGTACTGGCCGAACAGGTAGCCGATCTCACGGGCGCCGACGCCGATGTCGCCGGCGGGGACGTCGGTGTGCTCACCGAGGTGGCGGTACAGCTCGCTCATGAACGACTGGCAGAAGCGCATCACTTCGGCGTCGGAGCGGCCGTGCGGATCGAAGTCGCTGCCGCCCTTCGCGCCGCCTATGCCCTGCCCGGTGAGCGCGTTCTTGAAGATCTGCTCGAAGCCGAGGAACTTCACGATCGACAGGTTGACCGACGGGTGGAACCGAAGGCCGCCCTTGTACGGGCCGAGCACGGAGGAGAACTGCACGCGATAGCCGCGGTTGACCTGCAGACGTCCGGCATCGTCGACCCACGGCACACGGAACATGATCTGGCGCTCGGGCTCGACGATGCGCTCGAGGATGCCCCCGTCGACGAACTGCGGGTGCTCGTCCAGCACCGGGGCGATCGACACCAGGACCTCGTGGACGGCCTGCTGGAACTCGGGCTCGTGCGGGTTGCGGGCGACGACCGTCTGGAACACCTCCCGGACGGATGCGGGCAGGGTGGTGAGCGTTTCGGTCATGGGTGGAGCTTTCTGGCCGAGGGATATGGCGGGGGAGCCCTGCCGTACGGGTGCGGCGGGTCGGGGTGGAGCGAGGTCCGGGTTTCACCCTAGCGGCGCTCGCGGCTCACCTCGACGCAGATGACGACGGGCCCTACGCTGGCGACATGCGATTCGAGCACCTCGGGACACAGCCCCGTATCCACCCCGATGCCGTCGTCGCTCCCACCGCCGTCATCTCCGGCGACGTGACGATCGGTCCGGGGTGTCAGATCCTGCACGGCGCTGTCCTCACCGCCGAGGGCGGCCCGGTAACCCTCGGTGCGTCGGTCATCGTGATGGAGAACGCCCTCGTCCGCGCGAGCGCGAGTCACCCCGTCCATATCGGCGATCACGTCCTCGTGGGGCCGATGGCGAGCGTGTCGGGAGCGGTGGTGGAGGACGAGGTCTTCCTCGCCACGGGCACGCGCGTGTTCAACGGAGCGCGTATCGGCACCGGCAGCGAAGTACGCATCAATGCGGTCGTGCACCTGCGCACGGTCCTGCCGCCGCGCACGGTCGTCCCCATCGGCTGGGTCGCGGTGGGCGACCCGGCCGAGGTCCTCTCGCCCGATCGTCACGAGGAGATCTGGGAGCGTCAGCACGACCTGGACTTCCCGGGGTTCGTCTTCGGGCTGGATCGTGACACGCCCGACCTGATGACGCAGCTCACGGAGCGCTACGCGTCATCGCTCTCCCGCCACTCCGGCGACAGGCGGCTCGAGGACTGACGCGGCAGCGGCCGCCCGTCACCCGGTGTTCTGGAGACCCGCGGCGACGCCGGAGACCGAGAGCAGCAGCAGACGCTGCCAGTCCGGTGACGCGGTGGCGTCGTCGGTGCGGAGCACGCGAAGGGCACGCAACTGCAGGAGCGAGAGTGCATCGACATAGGGGTCGCGCATCTTCACGGCGCGCTGGAGTATCGGCCGGTTCGCGAGCAGCTCGTCGCCTCCCGTGATGCGGACCACCCAGTCGCGCGTGAGGTCCATCTCGTTCAGCACGAGCTCTGCCAGGTCCTGCCGATCGCCGAGGGCGAGGTAGCGGCGGGCGATCCGGGTATCGGCCTTGGCCAGGCTCATGCCGACGTTGTCGATGACGGTGCGAAGGAGGGGCCACTGCTCGTAGGCCTCACGGAGCAGGTCCACGTCCCCGACGGCGTCGAGCGCCGATCCGAGACCGAACCAGCCGGCGAGGTTGATACGGGCCTGAGACCACGCGAAGACCCACGGAATCGCGCGGAGGTCCTCCAGCGACTCCACCGACAGGCCCCGTCGTGCCGGGCGCGAACCGAGCGCCAGCAGTCCGATCTCCTCCATCGGGGTGACCGGCGCGAACCAGGAGGCGAACCCGTCCGCCTTCACGAGCGAGAAGAAGCGCTCCCTCGATGCGGTGTCCATCGTCGCAGCGATGTGGGCGTAGCGATCGGCCGCGTCGCTGTTGCGCTTCTCGATGGAGGGCGCGGAGGCCAGGAGCACGGCGGCGGCGACCTGGTCGATGTGTCGCATGGCGATGGCGGGGTCGCCGTAGCGCGCGAAGATGACCTCGCCCTGCTCGGTGAGCTTGAACCGTCCGTCGACGGAGTGCGGGGGCTGGGCGAGGATGGCCGAGTTCGCCGGTCCACCGCCGCGTCCGAGCGCACCGCCCCGACCGTGGAAGAGGGTGAGGCGGATATCCGCCTCCTTCGCCCACGCGGCGATCTTGGCCTGGGCTTCGTACAGGGCGAGGTTGGCGGCGACGGGACCGACGTCCTTCGAGGAGTCCGAGTAGCCGAGCATCACCTCCAGCCGACGCTCTGTGGCGGCCAGACGCGCTGCGAACTCGGGGAACTCCACCACTTCCGCCATGATCGCCGGCGCCGCCTGCAGGTCGGCGAAGGTCTCGAACAGCGGGATGACATCGAGCACGGGCACGACGCCCGAGGCGCCCGCGGCGTGGCGTGCGAGGCGGTGCACGTTCGCGAGGTCCTGTGCCGACTGGGTGAAGGAGACGATGTAGCGGCCGGCCGCGCGGGGTCCGAAGCGCTGCTGGACCTGGGCGATGGTGCGGAAGACGTCCAGCACCTCTTCGGCCTGATCGCTCAACGGCCCGCCCGCCTCGCACTCCGCGAGCACCTTGGCGTGGACGGCGGAATGCTGGCGCACTTCCAGCTCGGCCAGATGGAACCCGAAGGTCTCGACCTGCCACAGCAGCTGCTGCAGGTGGCCGTAGGCCTGACGGCTCGCGTGCGCGGCCACGAGGGAGTCCTGGACCACGCGCAGATCGGCCAGCAGATGCTCCGGATCGCGGTAGGCGAGGTCGGCGTCGCGCAGGCGGGTGGCCGTGATCCGGCGGGTGATGAGCAGGAGCGCCCGCTTGTGCGGCTCGCCGCTGGCGCGCTTGACGGCGTCGGTCGCGCCTTCCTCGTCGGCCGCCGCCAGACGCTGGAGCAGCGACTGGAGCGTGGGCGACGGGGGAGTGGTGTCGGCAGAGAGCGTGAGGGTGCGCGCGATGCGCTCCGCCGTGTGCTCGAGACCCAGCAGCACGTGCTCGGACGCGATGGCCGCTGCCTTCTTGGTGACCGAGGCGGTCACGAAGGGGTTGCCGTCACGGTCGCCGCCGACCCACGTGCCCAGTCGCACGAACGGACGGACCACGGGGGCGCGGCCGCCGGCAGCCGGGCCCTGCAGCGCGTCGTCGACCCGGCGGTAGACGTGCGGAACAGCCGTGTACAGGGTCTCGTCGAAGACGGCCATGATGGCGCGCACCTCGTCGACCGGGGTCGGCTTCTCGGCCCGCAACGGGGCGGTACGCCACAGCGTGTCCACTTCCTCCAGCATGCGCCGCTCCGCGCGCCGCTCATCGGCGCCCCCGCGGAGGGCCGCGTCGTGCTCGGTCAGCAGGGCCGCGAGGCGGCGGATGCTGGAGGAGACGGCCCGTCGACGTGCTTCGGTCGGGTGAGCGGTGAACACGGGGTGGAACCGCATCTGCTGGAGGCGTTCCAGCGCGGTGTCGTCGCCGACCTCCGCCGCCAGGCGCACGAAGGCGGCCGCGACCGAGTCGGTGACGTCTTCGCGGTCGGGGCGTCCGTCGCGCTCCCGGAGCACCCGTACGCGCTGGTGCTCCTCGGCGAGGTTGACGAGGTGGAAGTAGACGGTGAAGGCGCGGGCGACCTCGTCGGCACGGGCCACCGAGAACGAGTCGGCGATCGCTTCGGCGCGCTCGAACGCCTCGGGGGATTCGTCGGTGTATGCGGCGATCGTGGCCAGCCGGAGCCGTTCCACGTCCTCGAAGAGGCCCGGCGAGCCGCTCTCGCGCAGCACTCGGCCGAGGAGCCCTCCGAGCAGACGAACGTCGGCGCGCATCTGCTCGGGGAGTTCCTGCTCGGCCTCGCCGCGCCCGACGAGGTCGATGGCTTCGGTCCGGGTGAGTTCACGCATGGCTTCAACGGTAACGGCAGGTTGTTACCGGCTCGTCACGTGTGACGTCGGACGCCACCCAGGACGGCGACGATCTAGGGTGGCCGCATGGACACCGACCCCGACCCGCTCCGCCGTGCCGTTGCGACGATGCAGGCGGTCCGCGAGCGTTGTGTGTGGAGCGCCCGGATCAGTCACCGCGATCTCGTTCCCTACCTGCAGGAGGAGGCCGCCGAGCTCATCGACGCGGTGGAGGCCGGCACCCGCGACGACCTGCTGGAGGAGCTGGGCGACCTGCTGTGGCAGGTGCTCTTCCATGCCCAGATCGCCGCCGAGGACCGCGACGAGCCGTTCGACATTGACGATGTGGCCCGCACGCTCACCGAGAAGATGGTGCGCCGGCATCCCCATGTGTTCGGCGACGCCGTGGCAACGACGCCGGAAGAGGTGCTCGTGCACTGGAACGCGGCGAAGGCCGCGGAGAAGAGTGCGCGCACGAGCGTGCTCGACGGCGTCTCGCCGCACATGCCCTCGCTGGCGTGGGCGCAGAAGATCCTCGGGCGTGTCGGAGCGGTGATCGAACCGCCGGCGCCGCCCTCCCCGGCCCCCACCTCCGAAGCGGAGCTCGGTGACGCTCTCCTGGCGTTGGTGGCTGCTGCCCGCGTGCACGGCTGGGACGCCGAGCGGGCGCTTCGTGAGCGGTTGCGCGGGGTCGAAGCCGACGTGCGCCGGGCCGAGTCATCCGGGGGCCGCGGCGCCTGATCCCTCGGGTATCCGCGTGTTCCTCGGCGTCCCGGGTCTCCCGCGCGGCGCGACACGGGCCGGAGGAGTGGCACAGACCTGGGAGAATGGCCCGGTGGCATCCGTGAACCCGCCGCGCGGCATGCGCGACTTCCTCCCCGCTGACAAGGCCCGTCGTGAGCGCGTGCTCGCCGTGATCCGTGAGCGCTATCGGGCGCACGGATTCGACGAGATCGAGACTCCCGTCGTCGAGGAGTACGCGCGCTTGCACGCCGGGATCGGCGGCGACAACGAGAAGCTCTCCTTCAGCGTGCTCAAGCGGGGGATGGATGCCGACGCGATCCGGGCGAACGCCGACGATCCCGCCGCACTGTCGGACCTCGGGCTCCGCTACGACCTGACGGTGCCGCTGGCGCGCTTCTATGCGAGCCACCGCGCGGAGCTCCCCGCGGTCTTCCGCTCCATCCAGATCGCTCCCGTCTGGCGCGCCGAGCGTCCCCAGAAGGGCCGGTACCGGCAGTTCCTGCAGTGCGACATCGACATCATCGGCGACGCCTCCGCGCGCGCCGAGTCCGAGCTTCTCGCGGCGAGCCTTGACACGCTGGACGCCCTCGGGCTCGTCGGGGGCACGATCCGCGTCAACGACCGCCGCATCCTGCGGGGCATCCTGAGCCTCCTCGGCATCGGCGACGACGTCTCCGCCTCCGCGCTGATCACCCTCGACAAGCTCGACAAGATCGGCCCCGACGGCGTGGTCGCCGAGCTGCGGGACAACGGCGTGCCGGCAGATGCCGCCGCCGAGTACTTGCGGGC
>JBMDWQ010000072.1:0-11872 GCA_048594675.1 Microbacterium sp.
TCCTCGCATCGGCCGCGCTCGGTCTCATCGTCGCCGACATCGTGCTGGAAGGCTTCCAGATCTCCTGGCGTCAGCCGATCGGCTTCATTCTGGCGATCGTGATCTTCGCGGTGCTGCAGAGTGTCCTCGCGCCGTGGCTGGCGCGCGTCGCCCAGCGCAACGCTCCGGCGCTCCTGGGCGGCATCGGGATCGTCTCGACGTTCGTGGCGCTGGTTGTCGTGGTCATCATCCCGGGCGCCGGCCTGCGGATCGGGGCGCCCTGGTGGACGTGGCTGGCCGCGCCCGTGATCGTGTGGCTCGTCACGGCGCTGGCGACGTGGCTGCTGCCGGCGCTGTTCATCAAGAAGAAGGTCTCCGAGCGCCGCGCCTGACGTCTCCGCCGTGATCGGTGGTGCGGTGGCGTCAGATGAAGTACTCGGGCGTCGTCAGGACGGCGCGCGTGTTCTCGCCGACGTTGCGTTTGCGGGCGGTGGCCGGGACGCCCACCAGCACCGAATCGGCGGGCGCGTCGCGAGTGACGACCGCGTTGGCGCCGACGACGGAGCGTGCCCCGATCGTGATGGGGCCGAGGATCTTCGCGCCCGCGCCCACCGCGACGCCGTCGCCGAGGGTCGGGTGGCGCTTGCCGGCGTCGCGGGTGCGGCCGCCGAGGGTGACGCCGTGGTAGAGCATGACGTCGTCGCCGATCTCGGCGGTCTCACCGATCACCACGCCCATGCCGTGGTCGATGAAGAACCGGCGGCCGATGGTCGCCCCCGGGTGGATCTCGATCCCGGTGAGCCAGCGGGTGAGCTGCGACCCGGCGCGGGCGAGGAAGCGCAGCCGTCGTCGCCAGAGCGCGTGCCAGAGGCGGTGCGCCCAGATGGCATGCAGGCCGGGATACAAGAGCGCGATCTCGCCGCCTCCCCGGGCCGCGGGATCGCGGAGCTTCGCCGCGGCGAGGTCCTCTCGCACGCGCGTGATCAACGCCGGTCGCCTCACGACGTCTCCTCGCGGAGATCGGCGTACAGCGCGGTCGAGAGATAGCGTTCTCCGGCGTCGGGGACGATGACGACGATCCGGGATCCTGCGGCCTCCGGACGGGCGGCGATCTCCAGCCCCGCCCAGACGGCGGCTCCCGCGGACATCCCCGCGAGGATCCCCTCGCGACGGGCGAGGTCGCGGGCGACGCGCAGGGCGTCGTCGAACTCGACGTCGATGATCTCGTCGATGACGGAACGATCGAGGACATCGGGGACGAAATTCGGTCCGATGCCCTGAATCCGGTGCCCGCCCGCGCGCCCCTGCGAGAGCACGGGGGAGTCCTTCGGCTCCACGAGCACGATCTTGGCATCGGGTGCGCGCTCCTTGAGCACCTGGCCGACGCCGGTGACGGTGCCCCCCGTGCCCGACCCGGCCACGAACCAGTCGATGCGCCCGTCGGTGTCTCGCCAGATCTCCTCCGCCGTGGTGGCGCGGTGGATCGCGGGGTTCGCGGCGCGTTCGAACTGTCGGGCCAGCACCGCTCCCGGCGTCTCGGCGGCGATGCGCCGGGCTGTCTCGACGGCTTCGGTCATGCCTTTGTGCGGGTCGGTGAGGACCAGCTCCGCGCCGTAGGCCGCGAGGAGGGCCCGGCGTTCCTTGGACATGGACGCGGGCATCGTGAGGATCACGCGATATCCGCGTGCCGCACCGATCAGCGCGAGCGCGATCCCCGTGTTCCCCGACGTCGACTCGACGATCGTGCCGCCCGGGGCCAGCTCGCCGCTGGCCTCCGCCGCCTCGACGAGGGCGTAGCCGAGTCGGTCCTTGACGCTCGCGCCCGGGTTGTAGAACTCGAGCTTGACCAAGAACTCGACGTCGCGCCCGGCGGTCAGCTGGTTGAGGCGCACCAAGGGCGTCCCGCCGAACGCCGTCGTGATGTCGGGGTAGATACCGGGCACGGGTTCCTCTCAGCAGACGGTCGGCCACGGGCGCGCTCGACGCGACGCCCGTGGCCGATGATACGTGGCGGTCTCAGTCCTCGCGCAGGTGCTCGAACAGCGCCGTGGAGAGATAGCGCTCACCGAAGGACGGGATGACGACGACGACGTTCTTGCCTTCGGCTTCCGGGCGGGCCGCCACCTGCAGCGCCGCCCACACGGCCGCACCGGAGGAGATTCCCACGAGGATACCCTCGCGCGTGGCCACCTCGCGCGCCGTCGCGATCGCGTCGTCGAAGGCGACGTCGACGACCTCGTCGATGACATCCTGATCGAGGATGGGCGGGATGAAGTTGGGGCCGATGCCCTGGATCTTGTGGGGCCCGGGCGTGCCCTTCGTCAGCAGCGGCGAGTCGGCCGGCTCGACGGCCACCACCTGTGCTCCCGGGACGCGCTCCTTGAGGACCTGTCCGACGCCCGAGATCGTGCCCCCCGTGCCGATGCCGGCGACGAAGTAGCCGATCTCGCCATCGGTGTCGCGGATGATCTCCTCCGCCGTGGTCGTGCGGTGGATCTGGACGTTCGCCTGATTCGCGAACTGCTTCGCGAGGATGGCACCGGGGGTCTCGGCGGCGATCTTCTCGGCCTCCGCGACCGCTCCCTTCATCCCGAGCGCCGGGTCGGTGAGGACCAGCTGCGCGCCGTAGGCCTTCAGCAGCAGTCGGCGCTCGACCGACATCGAGGACGGCATCGTCAGGATGACCTTGTAGCCACGGGCCGCGCCCACCATCGCGAGGGCGATGCCGGTGTTGCCGCTCGTGCCCTCCACGATCGTCCCGCCGGGGGCGAGCTCGCCCGAGGCCTCCGCCGCATCCACGATCGCGATTCCGAGGCGGTCCTTGACCGACGAGGCGGGGTTGTAGAACTCCAGCTTGGCGAGCACGGTGCCGGGAAGACCCTCGGTCACGCGGTTGAGCCGGACGAGCGGGGTGTTGCCGAACGCGCTCGTGATGTCGGGGTGAATGCCGGACATGATGTGCCTTTCGTGCGGGGATGAACCCCTCGTGAGTGGTCGAGAGTCACGAACCAGACTACGGTGGTGCAGTATTCCCGACCCCTATGTGACGTTTCGTCACGCCTGCCTGGACCCGAACATGACGACCCCGCAGAATGCGCGCGTGCCCGTGCGACTCGACGCTCAGCTGCAGACGGCGACCGAGCGTCTCGCCCGCGCCGGAGTGCCGAGCCCCGCGGTCGACGCGGAGCTGCTGGCCGCGCACGTGCTGGATCTGTCGCGGGGTGAGCTTGCGGCGGCGGCTCTGCGAGGCGACGAGCTGTCGGTCACAGACCTCGAGCGCTTCGACGAGCTCGTTGCTCGCCGTGCCGCGCGGGAACCGCTTCAGCACCTCACCGGAGTAGCGCCCTTCCGCCACCTCGAGCTCCGCGTGGGGCCGGGCGTGTTCGTGCCGCGACCGGAGACCGAGACGGTCGCGCAGCTGGCGATCGACGCGCTCCGAGCCGCCGCGGCGAGCGAGCCGATCGCTGTCGACCTCGGGACCGGCTCGGGTGCCATCGCGCTGGCGCTGGCCACCGAGGTGCCGCACGCGCGGGTGTTCGCCGCGGAGAACTCCGTCGACGCGTTCGTCTGGGCGAAGGAGAACGTGGCCGTCGTCGGCGCAGCCAATGCCACCGTCGCTTTCGTGGATCTCGCGGAGGCCTTCCCCGAGCTCGACGGCACCGTGTCGGTGCTCGTCTCCAACCCGCCGTACGTCCCCGACGAGGCGATCCCGCGCGACCCCGAGGTGCGCCTGTGGGATCCTCCGGCGGCCCTGTACGGGGGACCGGACGGCCTCGACGTGGTGCGCGTGCTCTCGCGCGTCGGGCAGCGTCTCCTCCATCCGGGCGGAACGCTCGTGATCGAGCACGGGGAATGGCAGGGCGCGGCGATCAGGGACCTGCTGGCGGCGGACGGCTGGCGGGCCGCCGCGACGCATCCCGACCTCACTCAGCGGGATCGGGCCACCACGGCGCTGCGGGCCTGAGCCCTCCGGGGTCTCCCGGCCCACGACCGTAGAATGGAGCGGATATGTCCTCCGTCTTCGATTGCCGCGACGCTGCGCAGCTCCTGCCCGCCATGCGGCAGGCACGCCAGGCGATCGCCCGCGGCGAGCTCGTCGTGCTGCCGACCGACACCGTCTACGGAGTGGGCGCCGACGCGTTCAGTCCCGAAGCGGTCGCGCGGCTCCTGGCGGCGAAGGGCCGTGGACGGCAGTCACCGCCTCCCGTCCTCGTTCCCGGCGTCGCGACGTTGCGTGCCCTCGCCGCCGAGGTGCCGCACGCGGTCGAGCTCCTCGTGGAGCACTTCTGGCCGGGTGGGCTCACCATCGTCCTGCCCGCGCAGCCATCGCTGTCGTGGGACCTGGGCGACACCGGCGGCACGGTCGCGGTGCGGATGCCCGCCGAGCGCATCGCGCTGGAGCTCCTGGAGGAGACCGGTCCGCTCGCCGTCTCGAGTGCCAACCTGACGGGGAAGGCAGCCGCGACGACGATCGACGACGCGCGGGACATGCTGGGGGAGAGCGTCTCGGTCTACCTCGACGGCGGCGCCTCGGCCACCGGCGTCGCCTCGACCATCGTCGACGCGACCGCCCTCGTCGGGGGCGACGGGCGTGTGCGGATCCTCCGCGAGGGGGCCGTGTCGGCGGCATCGCTGCGGACCGTCCTGGGAGAAGCCCTCGACGACGGTGAGGATGCGGAGGGCTCTGACGACGCGGCAGGCCTCTCCGGCGAGATCGCGGCACACCGCCCGGCCGATCCCACCACCACCGACGCCGACGGTCCGGCGTGAAGCACTACCTGTTCACCCTCATTCTCACGGGGGCGGTGACCTTCATCCTGACGTGGGTCGTCTGGCGGGTGAGCATGCGGTACAAGCTGTACCCGGGCATCCGCGAACGTGACGTCCACAAGAACCCGACCCCTCGGCTCGGCGGCGTGGCGATGTTCCTGGGCGTGCTGACCGCGTTCGCCCTCTCGAGCGTCGTGCCCTACTTCCAGATCATCTGGCTCAAACCGACCCAGATCGCCGCCATCCTCACCGCGACGCTCCTCATCGTCGTCGTGGGCGTCGCCGACGATCTCTGGGACCTCGACTGGTTCCTCAAGCTCGGGGCGCAGTTCCTCGTCGCCGGCATCGTGGTGGGGCCGGGCGGCGTGCAGATCTACTACCTGCCGTTCGAGGGCATGACCTACGTCTCCGGCTGGGTGAGTGTGACCGTGTCGGTGCTGCTGATCGTCGTGGTCATGAACGCGGTGAACTTCATCGACGGACTCGACGGACTGGTCGCCGGAGTCGCCCTGATCGCCAATGGGGTCTTCTTCGCCTACACCTACATGCTCACGCGCGATCTGGAGTACACGACCTACTCGAACCTCGCCGCCTTCATCGCGATCGTCCTGGTCGGGGTGTGCATCGGGTTCCTGCCGTTCAACTGGAACCCGGCTCGTCTGTTCATGGGCGACGGGGGAGCACTCATGGTGGGCCTGTTGATGGCCGTCTCCGCGCTCCTGGTCACCGGCTCGCTCCCGCCGCAGACCCTCGTGGACAACGACCAGTTCGGCCGTTCCCAGCTCCTCGGCGCGTTCATCCCCGTGATCCTCCCCGCGGCGGTCGTCATGCTGCCCCTGCTCGACTTCGGAATGGCGGTCATCCGCCGTATGTCGAAGGGCAAGTCGCCGTTCTCGCCCGACCGCAAGCACCTGCACCACCGCATGCTCGACATGGGCCACTCCGACCGCGACGCGGTGCTCATCTTCTACGCGTGGACCGCCGTGGTGAGTCTCTCGGTGCTCCTCATGTACATCGGCACCACGGCACGCTGGCCCGGGCTGTACTGGCCCGGCGTGGGCTTCTTCGTCGTCGGTGCGGCTGCGTGCCTCGTGGTCACCCTCCTGCCCTCGCGCGGGCTGCCGCGCCGTCTCGCCCGAGACCGCACACCCGCCCCCGAACGGAAGAGCATCCCATGACCGAACGCCCCACCGTCTCGAGCACCCCGGTGCTGCGCACCACTCTGCTCTGGTCGACCCTCGCCACGGCCGCGCTCGCCGTCCTCGGTGCCGTCGTCGGATTCGCGGTGGGAGGCAGGGACGGACTGTGGAGCGCGCTGGTCGCGATCCTGCTGGCCGCGCTCTTCCTCGGACTCACGGCGGGGAGCATCCTGATCGCGAATCGCTGGTACGGCGACCCGCTCTACGTCCCGATCTTCTTCGGACTCGTGATGGGGGCGTGGGTCCTGAAGTTCATCGTCTTCATCGTGACGCTGCTGGTGCTGCGCGATCAGCCCTGGCTGAACGGCACGGTCTTCTTCGTCGCCCTCGTTGCCAGCGTCGTCGTCTCGCTTCTCATCGACGTCGTCGTGATGCTCCGGATGCGGATCCCACACGTGAGCGACGTGACCCTTCCCACCGCCGCCGACATCCACGACGGCGGGGAAGATCGCCCGGATTCGGACGAGACCACGCCGCGAGGCTGATAGGCTGTCTCCCGAGCCCGCCAGGATCTTCTGAACGTGTGCGGAGTCACGCTCACATCGACCATCGTCGCCCCGGCCCTGGCCGGTGCCCCGAAGCTGGAGCCAGCGCTGTTTACCCAGACTGCGACCCTGATCGCCACCTCCGCCGGCCTGAACGCCGCGACCTCGGAAGGTCCCGAGTTCCACGGCCCGTCGATCGGTGAGTTCTTTCCCGAGGTGCTCTTCAACGCGTTCGGGGTCATCCCGGTCACGCGAATCCACCTCATCCAGTTCATCGCGGCTCTCGCGATCGTCCTGATCTTCTGGCTCGGCACGCGCCGCATGAGCGTCGTTCCCGGGCGCTTCCAGAGCCTCGTGGAGATGGGGCTCGACTTCGTGCGGGTCAACATCGCGGAGGATCTGCTCGGCAAGAAGGACGGCCAGCGCTTCCTCCCGATCCTCACGACCATCTTCTTCATGGTGCTGTTCATGAACCTGACGGGCGTCATCCCGTTCATGAACATCGCGGGTACGAGCATCGTCGCCGTGCCGCTGCTGCTCGCGGCCGTCAGCTACGTCACGTTCATCTACGCCGGCATCCGCAAGAGCCCGAAGAACTTCTTCAAGAACGCCCTGTTCCCCTCGGGCGTACCGTGGCCGATCTACATCATCGTCACGCCGATCGAGCTCATCTCGACCTTCGTCATCCGCCCCGTCACCCTGACGCTGCGACTGCTGATGAACATGATGGTCGGCCACCTCCTGCTGGTCCTCTTCTTCGCGGCGACGCAGTTCTTCCTCGTCGACCTCGGCGGATGGTGGTCGGCGCTGGCCGCCGGATCGCTCGCCTTCGGCTTTGTCTTCACCCTGTTCGAGCTCCTGGTGGCCGTCCTCCAGGCGTACGTCTTCGCCCTCCTCACCGCGGTCTACATCCAGCTCGCGGTGGCGGAAGAGCACTAAAGCGGGTCGGCCCCAACCCTGACCGATTCAGGGCCGCCCTCAACCGAAAGGAAAACACCGTGGACGCAACTACGGTTCTCGCCAACCTTCACGGCAACATCGCGACGGTCGGCTACGGCCTCGCCGCCATCGGCCCCGCCATCGGTGTGGGCATCGTCGTCGGCAAGACGATCGAGGGCGTCGCCCGCCAGCCCGAGCTGGCCGGTCGCCTCCAGGTCCTGATGTGGATCGGTATCGCCTTCACCGAGGCGCTCGCCTTCATCGGCATCGCGACCTACTTCATCTTCACCAACACCACGCCGTAATCGACCGCCCGATCCCTCAGTAAGGAGACAGGATGCTGAACGCTCTTGTCGCGTACACGGCGGAGGCCGTCACGTACGCCGCGGAAGAGGGGGCTGCCCACAACCCCCTGATCCCCGCGTGGTACGACATCATCTGGTCGGCCGTGTGCTTCGTCGTCATCCTCTTCGTGTTCTGGCGGGTCGCTCTGCCCAAGATGCAGACGCTCCTCGACGCGCGCTCCGCCGCGATCGAGGGCAACATCGCGAAGGCGGACGAGGCGCAGCGTCGTGCCGAAGCCGCGCTCGAGGAGTACACGGCCCAATTGGCCGAGGCGCGCAAGGAGGCCGGTGAGATCCGCGACGCCGCCCGTGAGGACGGCAAGAAGATCGTCGCCGAGGCCAAGGACACCGCCTCCGCCGAGGCGGCACGACTGACGGCGGCCGCGCACACGCAGATCGAGGCGGAGCGCCAGACGGCGCTCGTCTCCCTGCGCAGCGAGGTCGGCACGCTCGCGCTCGATCTGGCCGGCGGTGTCATCGGAGAGACGCTCTCCGATGACAAGAAGGCCAAGAGCGTGGTGGACCGCTTCCTCGCCGACCTCGAAACGGGAGCGTCGAAGTAATGGGAAGCGCGACCACTCAGGCGCTGACGGCCACCGAGGCGGCGCTGAAGGCGACCCGGATCACCGATCTGACGGTCACCCGCGAGCTCTTCCTCGCGGCCCGCACGATCGCTGAGTCCTCGCAGCTCAGCAGTGCGCTGTCGGCCTGGGGTGTCGCGGGCGAGGCGCGGGCCGACGTCGCACGACGCGTGTTCGGTGCGTTCCAGCCGGAGACCGTCGCGCTGCTGACCGCCGCGGCGGGCCAGCGGTGGTCGTCGCTCGAAGACTTGATCGCGGGCGTCGAGGCGCTCGCCATCCGTGCCGCCGCGATATCGGCGCCGTCGGTCGACATCGAGGGTGAGCTGTTCGAGGTCTCCCGTACCGTTGCCGCCAACCCGGAGCTCGAGCTCGCGCTCGGGAGCCGGCTCGGCGATTCCTCGGCAAAGGGCGCGCTCATCGAGGCTCTGCTCACCGGGCGCGCGAGCGAAGCCACGACGCTCATCGTCTCGTCGCTCGTGCAACAGCCCCGTGAGCGTCGCGTACGTGCGCTCCTCACCCGGGCCCTGCGGCTGGTCGCCGACGAGCGGGGCCGCACCGTGGCCACCGTCTACGCGGCCGCGGCGCCCGATGCCGCCCAGCTGGACCGCCTGCGTGGCATCCTGGCGCAGCGGTACGGGTCGGACGTCGCGCTCAACCTCGTCGTCGACCCCGCCGTCATCGGCGGGCTGCGCGTGGAGATCGGCGACGACGTGATCGATGCGACCGTGTCGTCCCGACTGAACGACCTGCGTCAGCGCCTGGCTGGCTAGAACTTCCCCACTCCCACCGGGAGCGGGACCGCAGGGAAGCCTGCACCGATTTTCACAACAAAGGAAGACCATGGCAGAACTGTCCATCAGCCCCGACGTCATCCGTGACGCGCTGAAAGACTTCGTCGCCGCGTACGAGCCCGACGCGGCCTCCGCGACGGAGGTCGGCACGGTCATCGACGCCGCCGACGGCATCGCTCACGTCGAGGGTCTCCCCGGCGTGATGGCGAACGAGCTCGTGCGCTTCGAGAACGGCGTGGAGGGCCTCGCGCTCAACCTCGACGAGAACGAGATCGGTGTCGTCGTCCTCGGTGAGTTCTCCGGCATCGAGGCCGGCCAGAAGGTCACCCGCACCGGCGAGGTGCTCTCGGTCGCGGTCGGAGACGGCTACCTCGGTCGCGTCGTCGACCCGCTCGGAAACCCCAGCGACGGCCTCGGCGCCATCGAGGCCGAGGGCCGTCGCGCTCTCGAGCTCCAGGCGCCCGGCGTCATGGCGCGAAAGAGCGTGCACGAGCCCATGCAGACGGGCATCAAGGCGATCGACGCCATGATCCCCGTGGGCCGCGGTCAGCGTCAGCTCATCATCGGCGACCGTCAGACGGGCAAGACGGCGATCGCGATCGACACGATCATCAACCAGAAGGCCAACTGGGAGTCGGGCGACCCGACCAAGCAGGTGCGCTGCATCTACGTGGCCATCGGTCAGAAGGGCTCCACGATCGCCTCCGTCAAGGGCGCGCTCGAGGACGCCGGAGCGATGGAGTACACGACGATCGTCGCCGCCCCCGCCTCCGACCCCGCCGGCTTCAAGTACCTCGCGCCGTACACCGGCTCGGCCATCGGCCAGCACTGGATGTACGACGGCAAGCACGTCCTCATCATCTTCGACGACCTGTCGAAGCAGGCGGAGGCCTACCGTGCTGTCTCGCTCCTCCTCCGCCGCCCGCCGGGCCGTGAGGCCTACCCGGGTGACGTGTTCTACCTGCACTCGCGTCTGCTGGAGCGTTGCGCGAAGCTGTCCGACGAACTCGGCGCCGGCTCGATGACGGGTCTTCCGATCATCGAGACGAAGGCCAACGACGTGTCGGCCTACATCCCCACCAACGTGATCTCCATCACCGACGGCCAGATCTTCCTGCAGTCCGACCTCTTCAACGCCAACCAGCGTCCGGCGGTCGACGTGGGCATCTCGGTCTCGCGTGTCGGTGGCGACGCGCAGGTGAAGTCGATCAAGAAGGTCTCGGGAACGTTGAAGCTCGAGCTCGCGCAGTACCGCTCGCTCGAGGCGTTCGCGATGTTCGCGTCCGACCTCGATGCCGCATCGCGTCGTCAGCTCGATCGCGGCGCCCGCCTCACCGAGCTTCTCAAGCAGCCGCAGTACGACCCGTACCCGGTCGAGGAGCAGGTCGTCTCGATCTGGGCGGGCACCAACGGCAAGCTCGACTCGATCGCCGTCGAGGACGTGCTCCGCTTCGAGCGCGACCTGTTGGACTACCTCAAGCGCAACACGTCGATCCTCGACACGCTCCGTGAGACGAACGTCCTCGACGACGACACTCTCGCCGAGCTCGAGAAGGTGACCGATGCGTTCGTGCTCGAGTTCCAGGGTGGCAAGGGCCAGGCGATCAACAAGCCCGGTCACGAAGAGGTCGCCGCTGCCAGCGCCGACGACGTGAACCAGGAGAAGATCGTCAAGGGCCGCCGGGGCTGACCCCGGCCACGACGGGACAGAGAATCCATGGGCGCACAACTCCGGGTCTACAAGCAGAAGATCTCTTCTGCGCAGACCACCAAGAAGATCACGAAGGCGATGGAACTCATCGCGGCTTCGCGCATCCAGAAGGCGATGGCGCGCGTGCGCGCGTCGTCGCCGTTCGCCCGCGCGGTGACGCGATCGGTCTCGGCCGTGGCCACCCACTCCAACGTGCAGCACCCGCTGACCACCGAGCGGGAGACCATCCGCCGCTCGGCCGTGGTCATCTTCGCCTCCGACCGAGGACTCGCGGGTGCGTTCAACTCGCAGATCCTCCGCGAAGGGCTCCAGCTGGGCGAACTGCTGCGCAGCGAAGGCCGTGAGCCGGTGTATTTCCTCGTCGGACGCAAGGCCGTCGGGTACTTCCAGTTCCGGCAGATGCCGTGGGCGGGGGAGTGGACGGGCGACACCGACACGCCTCACTTCAACACGGCCGAGCAGATTGCGGGTGCTCTCCTCGACGCCTACGACCGGGGCGGCGACGCCGACGGTGTCGACGAGATCCACCTCGTCTACAACCGCTTCGTCAGCATGATGACGCAGTCGCCCGAGACGGTCCGGCTCCTCCCGTTGGAGGTCGTCGAGGCGGAGGAAGGCGAAGCCACCGCGGCGTCGCAGGTCTACCCGCTGTACGAGTTCGAGCCGAGCCCCGAGGTCGTCCTCGACGCTCTGCTTCCCGTCTACGTGCAGAGTCGCGTGTTCAACGCGCTCCTGCAGTCGTCGGCGGCCAAGCACGCGGCCACCCAGAAGGCGATGAAGTCGGCCAGCGACAACGCCGACAAGCTGATCACCGACTACACCCGACTGCGCAACAACGCTCGGCAGGCCGAGATCACCCAGCAGATCGCGGAGATCGTCGGCGGCGCCGATGCTCTCTCGCAGTGACCGCTGACCCTCTGCGCAAGCAAGACCACACCGAAAGAGACAGAGAATGACCACCACCGCCACCGCAGAAGCGACCACGGTCGTCGGTCGCGTCGCGCGCGTCACCGGCCCCGTCGTCGACATCGAGTTCCCGCACGACTCGATTCCCGACATCTACAACGCGCTGA
>JBMDWQ010000073.1:0-15925 GCA_048594675.1 Microbacterium sp.
GATGAGGACGGTGCCGCGCGGGGTGTGCTTGGTGCGTAGTGCCCGCGCCCCGCGCTCCAGTCCGACGAAGTCGGCGACGAAGTCGTTGGCGGGGTTCTCGATGATCTCGTCGGGGCTCCCGACCTGAGCGATCTGGGCCCCTTTCTGGAGGATCACGACCTGGTCGCCGAGCAAGAAGGCCTCGTCGATGTCGTGGGTGACGAACACGCCGGTCTTGTCGAGGTCGCGCTGGAGGCGCCGCGTCTCGGCCTGCAACTCCTTGCGGACGATGGGGTCGACGGCGCCGAACGGCTCGTCCATGAGGAGGATGTTCGGGTCGGCGGCGAGCCCGCGCGCGACGCCGACCCGTTGCTGCTGACCACCCGACAGCTGGCGGGGATAGCGGTCGGCCAGGGCGCGGTCGAGCCCCACGATGTCCAGGAGCTCCAGCGCGCGCTCGCGGGCCACGCGCTTGGGTGTTCCTCCCAGCACAGGCACCGTGGCGATGTTGTCGGCGACGGTGAAGTGGGGGAGCAGGCCCGAGTTCTGCAGCACGTAGCCGATTCCCCGCCGCAGTCGGACGGGGTCGCGATCGAGGATGCTGTCGCCGTCGATCGTGATCTCGCCGGCGGTCGGCTCGATCAGCCGGTTGATCATGCGCAGGAGCGTCGTCTTTCCGCAGCCCGACGACCCCACGAACACGGTCGTCTTGTGCGCAGGAATGACCAGGCTGAAGTCATCGACGGCGACCGTGCCGTCGGGGAACCGCTTCGTGACGGCGCGGAACTCGATCGACATGTCGTCTCCGATTCGACGTGAGGACAGAGGGACAGATTCCCGTGCTTCACCCAACCACACGTGTCCGACACTCGGGAACGGGGTGGCACACAGCGTCACACTCCGGTATGCGTGGACGGGTGGAGACTGCGAACTACGACCTGATCGTCATCGGTGCGGGGCCCGTCGGGGAGAATGTGGCCGACCGCGCCGTGCAGGGCGGGCTCTCGGCGGTGATCGTGGAGAGCGAGCTCGTCGGGGGCGAGTGCTCGTACTGGGCGTGCATGCCCTCGAAGACGCTGCTGCGCGCCGGGGCGGCGCTCCGAGCGGCGAAGGACGTCCCGGGCGCAGCAGAGGCGGTGACCGGCGGGGTGGATGTCGCGGCGACCCTCCGTCGGCGCGACGAGATCGTCCACGACTGGAACGACAGCGGACAGGTGGAATGGCTGGAGGGTGCGGGCATCAACCTCGTACGCGGTCACGGCCGGATCACGGGGGAGCGCGAGGTGACGGTCGGCGACCGCGTGCTGCGCGCGCGGCACGCCGTGGCGGTGTGCACCGGCACGGCGTCGCTCCTTCCCGCTGTGAAGGGGATCGCCGCCGCGCAGCTGTGGACGAGCCGGGAGGCCACGGCCGTCCGGGACGTCCCGCCTTCGCTCGTCATCATCGGTGGCGGCGTCGTGGCGTGCGAGATGGCCACGGCGTTCGTCTCTTTCGGTACGCGGGTCACCGTGCTCGCGCGTTCGGGGCTCCTGCGCGGCGCTGAGCCGTTCGCCGGCGACCGTGTGGCATCGAGTCTGCGCGCGGCGGGAGCCGACGTCCGTACCGGCGTCGACCTCGTGCGTGTCGTGCGCGACGGTGGCGGCGACGTCGTCGTCACGCTGGACGACGGCACGGAGGTGCGCGCGGCGGAGGGGCTCGTGGCGACCGGCCGTGTTCCCCGCACCCAGGATCTCGGGCTGGAGACGATCGGGATCGAGCCGGGCGGGTGGCTCGACGTCGACGACACGCTGCGTGTCCGCGGATACGACTGGCTCTACGCCGTGGGAGACGTGAACCACCGGGCGCTCCTGACCCACCAGGGCAAGTACCAGGCGCGTGCCGCGGGCGACGTCATCGCCGCGCGGGCTCTCGGTCGTGAGGTGGACGATGGGCCGTGGGGCGCTCACGTCGCCACCGCCGACCACGCCGCCGTGCCGCAGGTGACGTTCACGGAGCCCGAAGTGGCCTCGGTGGGGCTCACGCTCGCCCAGGCGCAGCGTGCCGGCCTGCGCGCTCGCGCGTTGGACTACGACCTGTCGTGGGTGGCCGGGGCGAGCACGTACGCACGCTCCTATGCGGGCACGGCCCGCGCCGTGGTGGACGAGGACCGCGGCGTGCTCGTGGGGGCGACCTTCGTCGGCCCCGATGTGGCGGAGCTCCTCCACGCCGCGACGGTCGCGATCGTGGGAGAGGTGCCCCTCGATCGGCTGTGGCACGCGGTGCCCGCGTATCCCACGGTCAGCGAGGTGTGGCTGCGGTGGCTCGAGGCCTGGGGAAGACCCGGCGCTGCGCCGCGAGCCGACTGAGGACCGTCAGTCTTCGTCGACGCGGTCGGCCGCGCGGAGGGCGGCCGTGACCTCGTACCAGCGGACGAGGAAGGCCGGTTCGTCCAGCCGTCGACGGCGCATCCACGAGGTGACCTCCTCGTTGCACTTGCTCGCATTGCACGAGCGGCACGCGGGCACGACGTTCTCGAGCGTGTACCGGCCCCCGCGCGAGATGGGGAGCACGCAGTCCTTCTGGAGGGCGGCTCCGTCGGCGCCGCAGTACGCGCATCGCTTCCAGGCGTCGAGGATGCGGTGCCACTCCTCCGCGGTGAGGTCGCTCCCCGAGGCGGCGACCCGGCGGGAGCGCCGCCGGGCTGCCCGCGCGCGGCGCGACTGCGACGGGCGTGCGCGCGGGGTGGTCATGAGCAGCAGGGTATCGACCGGACTCGCCGCCGCGCCGACGGCGCGCTCAGGGGCGTGAGGTCCATCCGTCGTCGTGAAGACGCGCGACCGCGTCGAGGATCAGGTCGAGGGTGAAGTCGAACTCGCCGTCCGGCTCGCACGCGCCGGACGCGTGACGCATCGCCGCGTCGGCGGCGACGGCGGCGATGTGCGGAAAGCGCTCCGCGGCCGCGCGGGCGGACTGCTCGTCCAACGCCTCGGCGGGGGCTCGTCCCGTGAAGGCCTCGGGGGAGAACCCCCACACGCGGCTGCCGAGCGCGTGCATCGCGTAATGAGTGAGATCGACCGAGAAGCCCGCGGCGAGGAGGTCGCCGGTCGCCGCATCCAGATGGGCCAGCACGGCCGGCGTCGGCTGAGGTGCCGCCTCGATCGCCCCCTGCAGCCACCCGTGGCGTCCCAGCGCCTGGCGGGCGTGGCGGATCCGCGTCCGCAGCGCGTCGCGCCACGGCTGGGGCTGGGCGACCGCGGGGAACCCGGCCACGACGGCATCGATCATCGCCGCGACGAGGCCCTCCTTGTCGGGGACGTGCTTGTAGAGCGCCATCGGAACCACGCCGAGCCGAACGGCCAGCGACCGCATGCTCACGGCATCCAGACCCTGCTCGTCCGCCAGCGCGATCGCCTCCGCCACGACGCGGTCGCGCGTCAAGCGCGGTCGATCAACGGAGGAGGACATTGCTCCATTCTCTGCCATGCCGTTGCGCGTGAGACATCTCACGGTTGCGCCAGTGTACGGCGTACACCTAAGGTGAAGGAGTAGGTGTACGGCGTACACCTGGCCTGCACCGCATCCCACTCTCTGAAGGAAACCCATGACCGACCAGCATCGAGCCCGGCTCGCCGGGGCGCTCTACCTCGCGACGTTCGCGACATCGATCCCCGCTCTCCGGTGGAAGTCGGCGTTCTTGCGAGACGGATCGGCGCCCGAGGCCGCCGCAGCGGCATCGGTGCTCGAGGTGGTCCTGGCCTTCGCCTGCGTCGGCACGGCGGTCGCCCTCTTCCCGCTCCTTCGACGCCGCTCCGAGACGCTCGCCCTCGGCTTCCTGGCCTCGCGGACGATGGAGGCGACCTTGGTGCTGATCGGGGTGGCCGTCGTGCTCGCCCTCATCGGCGGCGCAGAGCGCTCGCTGATCCCCCTTCACGACGCGGTGTTCCTGCTCGGCCCGGGGTTGATGCCGGCAGTCAACGCGGCCCTGCTCGCCCCTGCCGTGATCCGAGCCCGGCTGGTGCCGCGCGCGATCCCCGTCCTGGGCCTGGTCGGCGCGCCCGTGCTGGCAGTGTCGGCGATGCTGTCCGTCCTGGGCGTCGTGGATCAGGTCTCCGGCCTTGCGGGGCTGTTGGCGCTTCCCATCGCGCTCTGGGAGTTCTCTCTCGGGGCCTGGCTGCTCGTGCGTGGCGGGGGAGGCCGTACGGGAACCGACACCGCGGGCGAGGTGTCGCAACGTCGGAGGCGGTCGCTACTGTCGTGACATGCATGAGCTCAGCCGCGACGACGCACGCCGCATCGCGGTCCGGGCCCAGCTCCTCGACGCTCAGCGCCCCGGCGACGTCGTCGAGGTCGCCGAGCAGCTGGCGGCCATCAAGATCGATCCCACCGCCGTGATCACGACCTCCGAGAAGGCCATTCCGTGGGCGCGTATCGGCTGGGCGTACGAGACCGGCCAGCTCAAGAAGGCCGTCGAAGACGACCGGCTCCTCTTCGAGTACGACGGTCACTTCCGGCCGGTCAGTCTCATGCCGGCCCTGGTGGCCCGCATGCGGCGTCGTGTCTTCCGGGCGCAGGCCTCGGAGTGGCTCGCAGCCAACGCCCGCTTCCGCAGTGACGTGCTCGCGCGATTGCGCGCGGAGGGCCCCCTGTTGGCGGCGCAGATCCCCGACACGAGTCAGGTGGCGCACAAGAACGAAGCCGGCTGGTACGGCTCCAACCAGGTGCCGCGCATGCTCGAGCTGTTGTCCTACCTCGGCGAAGTGGGCATCGTCCGTCGAGAGGGGCGACAGCGCGTCTGGGACATCGGCGACCGCGTCTACCCGGCCTCCCTCCCCGAGCTGAGCGACGAGGAGGCTACCCGTCTGCTGGAGGAGCGCCGACTTCAGGCGGCGGGGATCGCGCGGCAGAAGTCGTCGTGGACGCCGGTCGGGATGGCGGGCGAGGCGGCGACGGTCGAGGGAAGCGCCTGGAAGTGGCGGGTCGATCCCGCAGCCGTCGCGGCGCTCGACGACGACCCGGGCGGGCGCGTCGCGATCCTCAATCCGTACGATCCGATCCTGTTCGACAGGCCTCGTCTGTCCGAGCTGTTCTCGTTCGATTACGTGCTCGAGCAGTTCAAGCCGGCATCACAGCGCCGCTACGGCTACTTCGCTCATCCGATCCTCATCGGCGACCGGTTCGTCGGCCAGCTTGACGCCGCGCTCGACAAGAAGAAGGAGAACCTCGTCGTGGCCGCCATCCACGAGATGAGCCCCTTCGATGACGACGACCTCGAGATGGTGCACGCGGAGATTCGTGACCTCGGTGACTGGCTCGGAGTCCCCGTCGTGGGGCTGTCATGAGGCCCCGTCGCCGCCTTCCCCCGGTCACGCCCGATCCCATCGGTCCCGGGCAGGAGTCGGTATGGGACTATCCCCGCCCGCCCCGCGTGGACGCGGTGTGCGAGCGGGTGACGATCGAGCTCGGTGGTGAGGTGATCGTCGATACCACCGACGTCGTGCGGGTGCTCGAGACGAGCCATCCACCGGTCTACTACCTGCCGGTCGCTGCGTTCGTCGCCGGAGCCCTGAAGCCGGCCGAGGGATCGTCGCTGTGCGAGTTCAAGGGGATGGCCTCGTACGTCGACGTCGTGGGCGGCGGGCGGGTGCGGGAACGCGCGGGATGGGGATATCCCGATCCCGCTCCCGGCTTCGAGGGCTTGCGCGGCCGCGTCGCCGTGTACGCCGGAGCGATGGATCGGTGCACCGTGGCGGGCGAGACCGTGCAGCCGCAGCCCGGCGGCTTTTACGGCGGGTGGATCACGGCGGCCGTTGTCGGGCCCTTCAAAGGAGTGCAGGGATCGATGGGGTGGTGAGGATGAGTGGCGATTCGCGCACGATCGTGCTCACGGGCGCCAGTGACGGCATCGGTGCCGCCGCCGCTCGGCAGCTCAGCGCTCACGGGCACCGTGTCATCGTCGTCGGGCGCCATCCGGAGAAGACCCGTGCTCTGGCCGCGGAGATCGGGGCCCGGTTCTTTCTCGCCGACTACGGCGAACTCGACCAGGTCCGCCGTCTCGCCGACGACCTCGCGCAGGAGGCGCCGACGATCGACGTGCTCGCCAACAATGCGGGTGGGGTCATGCCATCCCCGCGCGCCGTGACCGTCGACGGCTTCGAACGCACCTTCCAGGTCAACCACCTGGCGCCGTTCCTCCTGACCCACCTCTTGATGCCGTGCCTGAGCCGCGCAACGGTGATCCAGACCGCGTCGGTGGCTGCCCGCCGGTTCGCGCGCTTCGACATCGACGACCTGCAGGGCGAGCGCCGGTGGAATCCCGGCACGGCCTACGGCAATGCGAAGCTCGCCAACATCCTGTTCACGCGAGAGCTCGATCGGAGGTTCGGACCGGCGCTCTCGGCGGTCGCGTTCCACCCGGGAGTCGTCGCGACCAGCTTTGCCACCGGCGCCGGTGGGCCGTGGGAGTTCTTGTATCACAACCCGCTCGCGCGCCGTGTGCTCACGTCCACCGAGACCGGCGGTGCTCGCCTGACCTGGCTCGCCGAGGGTGAACCCGGGGTCCGTTGGCGTCGCGGCGGCTACTACGAGCGCAATCGGCTCGCACGCACGAATCCCCTCGCTGACGACGCCGGGCTCGCCGGCGAGCTGTGGCGCCGCAGCGCCGCCCTCCTCGGTCTCTAGCTGTCAGTACACCTCGCCCGACATCCCGAGCGCGGGCGCCGGGCCCTGTCCGGCTCGACGGGGGGGCGCAACGGCGGATGTGGTGGGGTTCGTGCGGCGTGCCGTCGTGGTGCGGGCGGCGTGTCGGGTGTGTCATCCGCCGTTGTGCACGCCCCGCCCTGCTTGCCCGCCGTCCGCCGTTGTGCACCGCCCGCCCTGCACCCCCCGCCGCCCGCCCTGCACCCCCACCGCCCTGCCCACGCGGGGCAGGAAGGGTTGCGGGAGGGTGAACGGCGCCGCTATGCTCCGAGTCAGCTTTAGTAAGCGCTTACGTTCGCAACGACGCGAGGGTTCTCATGGTGACGGTCTACGACGTGGCACAGGCCTGCGGCTTGTCGATCGCGAGCGTGTCACGCGCGTTGAACGGTCAGGTCGGGGTGTCGCAGGCGACCGCGGAACGGATCCTCCGCACAGCCGACGAACTGGGCTACCAACGCAATGAGGTCGCGCGCTCGCTCGTGGCGAAGTCGACGCAGACCATCGCTCTGCTGGTCCCCGACATCACGAACCCGTTCTTCCCGGAGCTCGTCAAGGGCGTGCAGTCGGTCGCGGATGAGAACGAGCTCCTGTTGCTCCTCCTCGACGCTCCTGCCGATGCCGAGACTCTCCGGCCCCGTCTGGCGGCACTCCGTCGCAAGCAGGTCGACGGGATCCTGCTGGTCGCCAGCGCTCTCGACCACGACATGGCCGACCTCTTCGGCGACACGCCCGCTGTGCTGCTCGATCGAGGTCACAGCGGCGTGCACGCGACGGTCGGAGTGGACCAGGAGGCCGCGGGCTACGACGCCACGCGTCACCTCCTCGCCGCGGGGCACACCCGGATCGGGCACATCGCGGGCCCGGCGGAGCTGTCCGTGGCCCACGCGCGGCGCGCGGGGTGGCGCCGGGCCCTGGAGGAGGCCGGTCTTCCCGCGGGGGAGGACCTGGTCGCCGGCGGCGACTTCGAGGAAGAGGGCGGGCACCGGGCCGGTCAGGAACTCCTGTCCAGGGTGCCGGAGCTCACGGCGGTCTTCGCGGCGAACGACCTGAGCGCCATCGGATTCCTTGCGCTGTGCGCCGAACGATCGATCCGCGTGCCGGAGGAGATGTCTGTGATCGGCATCGACGGCATCGAGCTTGCCCGGTACACCACGCCGGCGCTCACGACGATCGCGCAGCCCATTCGCGAGCTCGGAGCTGCCGCCTGCCGGAGCCTGCTCGCGCAGATCGAGGTCGACTCCTCGGTTCCCGACGTCACCCTGCCCACTGTTCTGATACCCGGCGCCAGCGTCCGCGCCCGAGGAGGCTCTCGATGACCGCTTCACGCCGTGTCGTGGTGTTCGGCTCGCTCAACGCCGACATCACCTTCGAGGTACACCGCATCCCGGCGGCGGGGGAGACCATCGTGGCCGACGCCGTGCGGCGCGCCTCGGGCGGCAAAGGGGCGAACCAGGCCCACGCCGCCGCCCGGTCAACCCGCGACGTCTCCGTGGCGATGGCCGGCGCAGTCGGAGACGACGAGGCGGGGACACGCCTTGTCGGCGACCTCGCCGACGCGGGCGTCGATGTCGCTCACGTGATCCGGACGACCGGTGAGTCGGGTATGGCCATGATCGCTGTCGATCCCGACGGCCGCAATGTGATCGTGGTCGCCCCGGGAGCCAATCACCGGTGGGGGGAGCTTCCCGAACCCCCCGTCGGCGCGGGCGATGTGCTCGCCCTGCAGCTGGAGATCCCGCTGCACGTGGTGGAGCATCTCGCCCGCGCCGCTCGCGCCGTCGGAGCTCGTGTCGTGCTGAACGCCGCCCCGGTCACTCCCGGTGCCGAGTCCCTCCTCCCCCTCGTCGACGTGCTCATCGTCAACGAGGGGGAAGCCGAGGAGCTTCTCTCTCTGACCGCGGCAGGCGATGCCATGGCGGTGGCCGAAACGGCACGACGGCAGCACCTCGACCTCGTCGTCACGCTGGGCGAACAAGGAGCGATCGTCGCCTCACGCGACGGCGAGGCCTGCGTGATCCCGGCTCTTCCCGCCGAGAGTGTCGACACGGTCGGGGCGGGCGACGCCTTCGTGGGGGCGATGGTCTCGGCGCTCGCCGCAGGAGACGACCTCGTCGCGGCAACGCGTCGCGGTGCGGCGGCAGGGGCCGCGACCGTCGCCGTCCGAGGGGCGCGGCACCCCTCGCTCACCCCCGACCTCATCGATGACATCCTGCGTCGCACCGCCCACCCCGCCTGACGACCTCGAACCCGCACGCCCCGCACCGCTCTCACCCTTCACCCTCACCCGAACCGGAGGACCTCCCGATGACCGACCCGACCACCGCACCTCGCACCCCCCTGATCGTTGACGTCGACACGGGGATCGACGACTCGCTCGCTCTCCTGTATCTGATGGCCAGTCCCGAGGCCGAGATCGTCGCGATCACGTGCACGGCCGGAAACGTGCCGGCCCGGCAGGTCGCGACCAACAACCTCGCGTGGCTCGAGCTCTGCGGCTATGACGAGGTGGAGGTCGCCCTCGGCGCCGAAGTACCGATCGTCCAGCCGCTGATGACGACGGAGGAGACCCACGGCCCGCAGGGCATCGGACACGCGGAGCTCCCGGCACCCACGCGCACGGTGTCGGATCGTCACGCCACCGAGGTCTGGATCGACGCGGTGCGCCGCCGTCCCGGAGAGATCGTGGGCCTGGTGACCGGCCCCCTCACCAACCTCGCGCTCGCCGTCAAGCTCTGCCCCGAGCTACCGTCGCTGCTCAAGCGGCTCGTGATCATGGGCGGCGCGTTCAACCACGCGGGCAACACTCTCCCGACCACCGAGTGGAACATCGCCGTGGATCCCGAGTCGGCCAAGATCGTCTTCGACGCGTTCTCCGGACTTCCCGCGGACCGGCATCCGGTGATCTGCGCGCTCGACGTGACGGAGCGGATCGAGATGAAGCCCGAGCACATCGCCGCCCTGGCGCGCGAAGCGGGGAGCACGCCGGAAGAGATCATCTCGCCCGAGGATCCCGAGGGCACCCGCTCGCGGGCCTCCCACGCCGTCGTCCGCCACCTCTCCGACGCCGTGCGTTTCTACATGGAGTTCCACCGGGCCTACGACCAGGGCTTCCTCGCCCACATGCACGACCCGTTCGCCGCTGCCGTGGCGCTGGACCCGTCATTGGCCACGACGCGGGGCGCAACCGTCGACCTGGAGCTGGCGGGTACCCTCACGCGCGGCCAGACGGTGGCCGACTGGCGCGGCATGTGGGGTCGGCCGCACAACGCGGCCATCGTCGTCGACACCGACCCGGAGGAGTTCTTCCGTCGCGTGATCGAGCGCGTGGGGCGCCTGGCCCGCACCGTGGGCTGACGCCTGTTCAGCGCACCGCCCACCCACCACCGCACCGTCTCATCGACAGCCGGATCTCCGGCACCCTCACCCGAAGAATGCAAGGAGGCATTCATGTTCAGCACCGCACCCGCGAAGACCGACGATTCCCGTCGGCTCCGCAACACCGTCCTGATCGCGATCGGCTCGGTCGTCATCGTCGCCACCTACCTCTACCTGGTGATCGGCCAGCCCGCCGAAGTGGCCCAGAGCAGCACCAGCCAGGCCTCGCTCATCGCGATCGCGGGGTACGTCATCGGAGCGATCCTGCTCGCCGCGGGATCGATCCACCGCCTCCCGACCGCGACGATCGCCATGATCCCCGTCGCCATCGCCCTGAACATCGTGGTCGGCCAGCTCGTCGCCATCCTGGGCCTCCCGGTCTACATCGACTCGATCGGCACCGTGCTCGTCGCCGCGCTCGCCGGTCCTGCCGCCGGCGTCGTCACCGGCATCCTCACCAATGTCATCTGGGGTCTCACCCTGAGCCCGATCGCCCTCCCGTTCGCCGTGGTCCAGGTGATCATCGGCGTCCTGGCGGGCTACGCGGCCCGGTACGGCATGTTCCGCCGCTTCTATCTGGCCCCGGTCGCCGGTGCGGTCACCGGCATCGTGGCAGCGGTCGTGTCGGCGCCGATCTCGGCGTTCATCTTCGGCGGCGCGACCGGTGGGGGAACGGGCGCCATCGTCGGAGCCTTCCAGGCCATGGGGCAGTCCCTCCTGGGCGCCACGACGCTCCAGGGCCTCCTCTCCGACCCGCTCGATAAGGCGATCACCTTCACGATCGTCGTGCTCATCCTCGCCGCGCTCCCGAGCCGGTTCCGGCAGCGGTTCCCCTTCGTGCGCCAGTATCGCGTGTTCGGAAAGGCGCCCGTCACCGCGACCAGCCGCAGCGCGTCGGCAGACGAGTCCCGGAGCTGAGCCGCCATGGCGTCGACACTCTACGTGGATCGGACCTCGCCGATCCACGCCCTCAACCCGGTGACCAAACTCGTGATCCTGGTCACCCTGATCGTCATCGTGTTCGCGATCCCCTTCTGGTGGGTCGCGGCGGGTGTCGTCGCCGTCGTGATCGTGCCGGCCGCCGTCGTCTCCGGCTGCGGCGGCCGGCTCGCCCGGATGGGGGTCACGATCCTCCTGCCGATCGTCCTCGTCCTCTTCGTCGTGCAGGGGCTCACCTTCCCGGGCGGACGCACCGCGCTCTGGGAGTGGGGACCTCTCGCTCTCACGACCGAGGGGCTGATGTTCGCGCTCGGGATCGGATCGCGGATCGTCTGCCTCGTCCTGGCCTCGATCCTCTTCGTTCTGACGACCCACCCCGGCGATCTTCTCTCGGCGCTCACCGAGCGGGGCATGTCGCCCAAGTTCAGCTACATCATCAGTTCCACTCTGCAGCTGATCCCCGCCTTCCAGGACCGGGCGAACGGCATTCTCCTCGCCCAGCAGGCGCGAGGGCTCGCCGTCGGCAAAGGCGTGCGGGGTCGCATCGGAGCGATGATGCCGTTGCTGGCGCCCCTCGTGCTGGGCATGTTCACCGACGTGGAGGAGCGGGCCACCGCGATGGAGGCGCGCGGCTTCGGATCCACCGCCAAGCGCACCGCGCTCACGCCCGTCCCCGATACGACGACGCAGCGGATCGTCCGCTGGGCCATGCCGGTGATCGGCCTCGCCGCCATTGTCCTTCCCCTCGTGACTGGAGCATTGTGATCACTCTCACGGACATCTCCTACGCCTACCCCGACGCGGAGCACTTCGCGCTCGAGAAGGTGAATCTGCAGGTCGATCGCGGCGAGGTCCTCGGCGTCGTCGGCGCGTCGGGGGCCGGCAAGACGACGCTGGCGAAGATCATCGCGGGCTTCATCCCGCACGTCGACGGCGGCGAGCTGACCGGCCGCGTGGAGGTCGACGGGGCCGACGTCTCCGAGCTCAAGCTCACCGATGCCGTCGCGAAGGTCGGGCTGGTCATCCAGAACCCGTTCAACCAGATCTCGGGTGCCAAGTACACCGTGCGCGATGAGATCGCGTTCGGCCTCGAGAACCTCGGGGTGCCGCGTGAGGAGATGGCCGAGCGCGTCGCTGCCGCCGCCGAGCTCCTGCGGATCACGCATCTCCTCGACACCTCGCCCTACGACCTGTCCGGCGGCCAGCAGCAGCTCGTGGCGATCGCCTCGATGGTCGTGCTGCGCACGCCGGTGCTCGTGATGGACGAACCGACCTCCCAGTTGGACCCCGCGGGAACCCGAATGGTGTTCGACGTGCTGTCCTCGCTGCGAGACGCGGGGAGCACCATCATCGTGCTGGAGCACAAGGTGGAACTGCTCCGCGAGCATTGCGACCGCGTCGCAGTCATCGCTCGCGAGACGATCGCGGCGGTGGGAGGGCCTCGGGAGATCCTGGCCGACCCGCGCATGAACGAGTGGGGGATCGGGGAGACCCGTTTCACCCTCGCGGCGCGAGGCGCGCAGCGCCTGGGGATCGTCCCCGGCGACGGCGTGCTGCCGGTCTCTCTCGACGAAGCGGCGGCGTTCTTCGGAGGGGCGGTCGCCTCATGACCGGCGCCGCCATCGTCTTCGACGACGTCCGCTTCGCCTACCCCTCGGGGACGGAGGCGCTGCGCGGCGTGAGCCTCTCGATCGGTGCGGGCGAGCGCGTCGCCATCGTCGGGCAGAACGGGGCCGGGAAGACCACCTTGGTCCGTCATCTCAACCGCATCTTCGTTCCCACGAGTGGTCGGGTGACGGTCGGGGAGCACGCGACGTCCGAGCGCACCATCGCCCAGATGGCCGCGCTCGTCGGCTACGTGTTCCAGAATCCCGACGAGCAGATCTTCGCCCGTACCGTGATCGCCGATGTCATGTTCGGGCCGAAGAACCTCGGTGCCGACGAAGCGGAGTCGCGTGCGCGGGCCCTGCAGGCGCTGGAGACGGTCGGCCTGGCAGCCGAGGCGGAGAGCCACCCCCACCAGTTGTCGCTGTCGGAGCGCAAGCGCGTTGCCCTCGCGGGTGTCCTCGCGATGCGTACGCCCGTGCTGGTGCTGGACGAGCCGACCACCGGGCAGGACGCCCGCGGTGTCGAGATGATCTCGCGCGTGGTGCGGCAGGTGAGCGCCGAGGGGCGCACCGTCGTCGCCATCACTCACGACATGGACTTCTGCGTCGAGCAGTTCGATCGAGTGGTCGTCATGACGCAGGGGCAGGTGCGCGCCGACGGCACCCCGGAAGAGGTGTTCGCCCAGTCCGAGGTGATCGGTGCCGCGCGCGTGGAGCCGCCGCAACTCATGCGACTGGCCGCCCGGCTCGGCTGGGACGCGCGCCCCCGGACCGTCGAGACGTTCGTGGGAACGGCCGCGCGCGAGCGTTCCTCGTGACGGCGGCCCTCGCCCTGCTGGCGGCGCTCTTCCTCGGAGTCGCGGACTTCCTCGGAGGGGTGCTCTCACGCAGGGTGGCACAGATCACGGTGCTCGTCCTCTCGCAGATCGTCGCCACGGCCGCCGTCGTCCCCCGGGTGCTCCTGGAGCCGATCGGTCCCGACGCTTTGCCCGCCTACGGATGGGGAGCGCTCAGCGGCGTGGGGGCGGCCGTGGGGGTGTCCGCCCTCTATAGGGCCCTGGCCATCGGCACCATGGGTGTCGTGGCTCCGATCTCGGCGTTGGGGGTGCTCGTTCCCGTCGCCGCCGGCCTCGTCGGGGGAGATGCCCCCGGCGCGCTGCTCGTGATCGGGATGATCGTGGCCGTCGTGGGATCCGTGTGCGCCAGCGGCCCCGAACTGCGCGGCCGAGGACGCGGCGGCGGCGCGAAGCCGGTGATCCTGGCCCTCGTGGCGGCAGCGGGGTTCGGCACCAACAACCTCGCGGTGGCGTGGGGGAGCGCGCACGACATCTCCGCGACGCTGCTGGCCAATGTCCTGGTGACCCTCGGCCTCTACCTCGTCGCGCTCGCCGTGCTGCGCGTGGTGCCGCGGGCGCGCGGCCGGGACCTCGTGGGGATCGTCGCGATCGGGCTCCTCGGGTTCGTCGCGAACCTCTGCTTCGCGATCGCGAGCGACTCCGGCATGCTCTCCGTCGTCGCTGTGTGCGCGTCGGTGTTCCCCGCTGTCACCGCCGTGCTGGGGTGGTGGGTGCTGAAGGAGCGACTCCTTCCCGTGCAGGTCGTGGGCGTGGTCCTCGTCCTGGGCGGAGTGGCGGTGGTCGCGGTCTCGCACTGAGCGGTCTGGTGCGAAGTGCACCCGATCCGACTCGATGGGGTGGCACCTAGGCTGGACCGAGGACGATCCGGACGACAGCGAGGAGTCACCATGAGCCGCATTCTCATCATCGGAGGACACGGAAAGGTCGCGCTCCTGCTCGCTCCCCTCCTCGTCCAGGAGGGTCACACGGTGACCTCCGTCATCCGTAACCCCGCTCATGTGGGCGACGTCGAAGCGACGGGAGCACAAGCCCTGGTCGCCGATGTCGAGACTCTCGACGTCGACCAGCTCACCAACCTCGTGAGCGGAAACGACGCGGTCGTGTGGTCGGCGGGTGCCGGCGGTGGAGACCCGCAACGGACGTACGCGGTCGATCGCGACGCCGCCATCCGCTCGATCGATGCGGCCGAGGCGGCCGGAATTCCGCGCTACATCATGGTCTCGTACTTCGGTGCGGGAGCCGATCACGGCATCGATCGCGACGATCCCTTCTTCGCGTACGCCGAGGCGAAGGCGGCGGCCGACGCGCATCTGCGCGCGAGTGCGGTGGAGTGGACGATCCTCGCCCCGTCGGCGCTCACCATGGATGCGCCCACCGGTCGGGTGGACGTCTCCGCGTCGTCGTCGCAACGGGTGAGCCGGGCGGACGTCGCCGCGGTCATCGCCGCCGTGATCGACGAGCCCACCGCCTCGGGCCGCACGATCTCCTTCAACAACGGGGATACCCCCATCGCCGACGCCGTACGCGCCTGAGGTCCGGACCGGAGGCGCCGCGTGCGCGACGTGTTAGCGTGGCGCCGTGTCGGCTCTCATGACCCTCACCTCCGCTGCGCTGTGGCTCGTCTCGGGTGCGTCGCGGCGGGATTTCTCGGGGTCCGGTTATCTGCGCCGGGTCGATCCGGGGCGCTCCGCTGCGACTCCACCGGCGGGCGCGGTGTCATCGGGAGAGCTGACGGAGAGCACGATCGGTGGGCGCACCGTCTTCCGGTGGCGGCCGCGGGACCACCAGCCGGGCCGCGAGCTGGTCTACTTCCCCGGTGGCGCCTTCGTCCATCCCCTCGTTCGTGCGCACTGGTGGATCATCCGGCGGCTGCAGGAGCAGACGAAGGCCGCCATCACGATCGCGCAGTATCCACTGACCCCGGAGCAGACGATCCACGACGCGCGACCGTTCGTCGATGCCGTCTACGACGAGGTGGCCGCGCGCGCGACAACGAGGCAGCTGTTCGTCGCGGGCGATTCCGCGGGTGGCAACGTCGCTGCGACGCTGGCGCTTCGTCTCCGCGACGGTCGACGTCGCATGCCCGACGGGCTGATCCTCCTTGCGCCGTGGGTGGAGGTGGGCATGACGAACCCGGTTGCGTGGTCTCGTCAGCGGCGCGACCCGACGCTGCGGTGCACAGGCCTGCGCGCGGCGGCCGTCGCGTGGGCGGGAGGTCTGCCGCTGGAGGATCCGCA
This sequence comes from Microbacterium sp., assembly GCA_048594675.1. Taxonomy (GTDB): domain Bacteria; phylum Actinomycetota; class Actinomycetes; order Actinomycetales; family Microbacteriaceae; genus Microbacterium. The sequence goes on from JBMDWQ010000073.1 coordinate 15,670, forward strand.
GCTCAGTCCGCTTCGAGACGGCGGAGCCGGACTTCCGCCGACACTCCTCTTCCAGGGCGGTCGCGACGTCTTCCACGACGATGTCGCCGCGTTGGCGGCGAGGTGGCGAGCGGCCGGGACGCGGGTGCGGCTCGTCGTGGCCGAAGACGGTTTCCACGTCTATCCCGGCGCCTTCTGGACGCGCGAAGCGCGAGAGGCCTACGCCCTGATGGGGGAGTTCGCGGCCGATCCCGACGCGGTCACGCGCTGACCGATC
>JBMDWQ010000074.1:0-16723 GCA_048594675.1 Microbacterium sp.
ACCGACGTCGCGCCCGCGCAGGCGCCCGTGGTGCCCGCCGCCCTCGCCGATCGGCAAGTGGTGCCGCCGCAGATCGAGGCGCGCCGTGAAGCCAACCCCTTCCTGGCGCCCGACCTCGCGCTGCGTGTGCCGGTCGAGGCACCGCGTCGCCGGCTCGACGGCTGGGAGCTCATGGGTCCGCTGTACAAGGCGTTCGAGATGGGCGCCGGGGGTGGGGCCGCCTCGATGGAGCTTCCGCCGGTGCCCGAGTTCGACCGGCTCTCTCCCAAGGGGCTGGAGATCATGGCCCACCAGTCGCGGTTCCTGGAGGCGGTGCGAGCCGGACACCGCTCGTTCCTGCTGGCCGATGAGCCGGGTCTCGGGAAGACGGCGGAGTCCGTGCTCGCTGCCTCGGTCGCGGATGCCTATCCGCTCCTGGCCGTCGTCCCCAACGTCGTGAAGATGAACTGGGCGCGCGAGGTGGAGCGCTGGACGCCGCAGCGGCGGGCCACCGTCATCCACGGCGACGGCGACACGGTCGATGCGTTCGCCGACGTCTTCATCGTCAACTACGAGGTCCTCGACCGGCACCTCTCCTGGCTCGGCTCTCTGGGACTGCGGGGGATGGTGGTCGACGAGGCGCACTTCATCAAGAACCTCACATCGCAGCGCTCGCAGAACGTGCTCGCGTTGGCCGGCCGCATCCGCGAGCAGGTCCGTGATCCGCTGATGCTGGCGCTGACCGGTACGCCGCTCATCAACGACGTCGAGGATTTCGACGCGATCTGGCGGTTCCTCGGCTGGACCAACGGCGAGAAGCCCGGTCCGGAGCTCATGGCCAAGCTCGACGCGACCGGCCTCACTCCGGCCGACAAGGCGTTCTACCCCGAGGCGCGCGATGCCGTCATCTCGCTCGGGATCGTGCGTCGCAAGAAGAAGGACGTCGCCGCCGATCTCCCCGACAAGCTCATCGCGGATCTCCCCGTGGAGCTCGACGATGAGTTCGGCCGCTCCATCCGGGCCGCCGAGCAGGAGCTCGGTCAGCGGCTGGCCGCCAAGTACCGCCGGATCATCGAGGCGCGAGGCGACACGGTCGTCCTCGACGACATCGACGAGGACATCGTCCGGCTCGTCGCTCACGGCGAGCTCGAGGAGTCCAAGGCCGCGGGCACGGGTGCCGACAACGTGTTCACGATGGTGCGGAAGATCGGGCAGGCCAAGGCTCTGCTGGCGGCCGACTACGCCGTGCAGCTGCAGCGCTCGGTCGGGAAGGTCGTCTTCTTCGCGAAGCACATCGACGTGATGGACGCCGCTGAGGCGCACTTCGCGGCGGCCGGCCTTCGTACCGTGTCCATCCGAGGCGATCAGTCGAACCCTGCCCGCCAGCAGGCGATCGACGCGTTCAACGGCGATCCCGATGTGGCCATCGCCGTCTGTTCCTTGACGGCCGCGGGAGTCGGGCTCAACATGCAGGCCGCCTCGAACGTCGTCCTGGCGGAGCTGTCGTGGACAGCGGCCGAGCAGACGCAGGCGATCGATCGGGTGCACCGGATCGGCCAGGACGAGCCGGTCACGGCGTGGCGGATCATCGCGGCGCACACGATCGACACGAAGATCGCCGAGCTCATCGACTCCAAGCAGGGCCTCGCGCAGCGCGCCCTCGACGGTGACCAGCTCGACCCGACCTCCAGCGACTCGGTCCAGCTGTCCGCGCTCATGCACCTGCTCCGGCAGGCGTTGGGGGCGTTCTGAGCCCCGCCGTTTATCGACGGCGGGCTCGCTGGCACCGCCACGCATCCGGCGATAGGGTCGGTGCGAGGCAATGGTGCCGCTCGGAACATCCGAATCATCGACACACCCGAAGGATCTCCCCATGAAGATCGGCATCCTCACCAGCGGCGGCGATTGCCCCGGTCTGAACGCCGTCATCCGCGGCGTCGTGCTCAAGGGCACGACCAACTACAACATCGAGTTCGTGGGCATCCGCGACGGCTGGCGAGGCGTCGTCGACGGCGACTTCTTCCCGCTCACGCGCCACGAGGTGAAGGGCCTGTCCAAGGTCGGCGGCACGATCCTCGGCACCAGCCGCACCAACCCCTACGAGGGTCCGCGCGGCGGTGCCGAGAACATCGCGAAGACGCTCTACGGGCACCACATCGACGGGATCATCGCGATCGGTGGCGAGGGGACGCTCGCGGCGGCCAACCGCCTGTGGGGCGACGGGATCAACGTCATGGGCGTGCCAAAGACGATCGACAACGACCTGCGGGCGACGGACTACTCGTTCGGCTTCGACACCGCAGTCAACATCGCGACCGACGCCATGGACCGCCTCCGCACCACCGGTGACTCCCACCAGCGCTGCATGGTCGCCGAGGTCATGGGTCGCCATGTCGGGTGGATCGCACTGCACTCGGGGATCGCATCCGGCGCCCACGTCATCTGCATCCCGGAGGTGCCGATGTCGCTCGACGACATCGCGGCCCAGGTGCAGAAGGCCCACGATCGCGGACGTGCCCCGCTCGTGGTGGTCTCCGAGGGCTTCAAGCTCATCGGGCAGGACGAGGCGTTCAGTGACAAGGGGCTCGACGCCTTCAACCGCCCCCGCCTCGGCGGCATCGGCGAGGTGCTCGCTCCGGAGATCGAGCGCATCACGGGCATCGAGACCCGCGCCACGGTTCTCGGCCACATCCAGCGAGGCGGATCGCCGTCCGCGTTCGACCGCGTCCTCGCGACCCGTCTCGGCCTCCACGCCGCCGATGCCGTGGTCGAGGGCGCGTGGGGTGAGATGGTCTCGATGAGAGGCACCGACATCGTCCGGGTTCCGTTCGCCGAAGCCCTCGGCGAGCTCAACACCGTGCCGCTGTACCGCTACGAGGAAGCAGCCGCACTCTTCGGCTGAGCGGGACCGGCGCCGCGCAGGCGATCTCCGCGGCACAGGACTCTTCGGTGGAGAGCCCTCCTGTGCAGGGGAGATCGCCTGCGGTGCGTGTACCGGGCGATTCGCCTCGGCCACGGCGTCGGCTCCTCCCCAGGACGTGTCGGAGCGTCGGTCGATGCACGGACCGCGCATGCCGCTGACGCGCGGGCCGTGGGACTCACCACGCACGGGATCCGGATCGGCCACGCGAGAGGCGGGATCGTGCGTGTGCGGAAGCACTGGCTCGTACGGTCAGACGCGCCGCCGGCGGTGAGGCGCGCCGCGGTGTTCTTCGAGCCCGAGGACGTGCTCGGGGTCGTCGCGGCGGCCGTGGCGCAAGGCCGCGACCGGTGAGGGTGGTCGCGGTCGCCGTTGAGGCGACATCCGTCGATCAGGCGACATCCGCTGCTCAGGTGACACCTGCTGATCAGGCCGTCGGAGCAGGGCGGCTTCTGCGCACCGGAGATCTCCTGCGCCGCCGCGCGGGGACGTGTCAGTCGGCGACGCCCAGCACGTCCAGGAGCCAGGCGAGCTCGAAGGCGCGCTGGTGCCACGCGTTGTACCGCCCGCTCACCCCACCGTGACCGGCGACCATCTCGCACCGCAGGAGGGCGTCGGCGCCGACCTCGCGCAGACGCGCGACCCACTTGGCCGGCTCCACGTAGAGCACTCGCGTGTCGTTGAGGGAGGTCGTCGCGAGGATCCGAGGGTAGGAGACGCCGTCTCGGACGTTCTCGTAGGGCGTGTACGACTTCATGTAGGCGTAGACCTCGGCGTCGTGCAACGGGTCTCCCCATTCGTCCCACTCGATCACGGTCAGGGGGAGGGACGGATCGAGGATGGTGGTCAGCGCGTCGACGAAGGGCACGTCGGCGAGCACGCCCGCGAACAGTTCGGGAGCGAGGTTGGCCACCGCTCCCATCAGGAGGCCGCCGGCCGAACCGCCTTCAGCGACCAGGCGGTCCGGCGTGGTCCATCCGCCGTCGACGAGGTGACGGGCGCACGAGACGAAGTCGGTGAAGGTGTTGCGCTTGTGCAGCAGCTTGCCGTCCTCGTACCACTGCCGCCCGAGCTCGCCCCCGCCGCGCACGTGGGCGACGGCGAAGACCACGCCGCGATCCAGTTCCGAGAGTCGGGCGACCGAGAACCCCGGCTCGATCGAGTGCTCGTACGAGCCGTAGCCGTAGAGGTGCACGGGGCGCGGTGAATCGCCCGGAGCGCCGAACGAACGCTTCCAGACGAGCGAGAGGGGGATGCGGGTGCCGTCGTCGGCGGTCGCCCAGATGCGCTCCTGGCCGTAGTCGGCGGGGTCGTAACCTCCGAGCACCGGCTGCTGCTTGCGCAGCAGCAGCTCGCCGGTGGCCACGACGTAGTCGTAGACGGTGCCGGGGGTCGTGAACGAGCCGTAGCCGATCCGCAGGAGCGGCGGTGCCCACTCGGGGTTGCCCGCGGTCCCGACGGCGTACAGCGGCTCGTCGAACGCGATCTCCGAGACGGCGGCGCTCGCGTAGTCGAGCACTCCGAGCCGAGCCAGGCCGTCGCGGCGGTAGGACACGACCCCCCAGTCGCGGAACGCCGCGACATCCAGCAGACGGCGACCCGGAACGGGGGGGAGGACGATCCGACGCCCCCCGGAGGGGTCGGCCACCGGCACCTGCACGAGCTCGAAGTCGAGTGCGCCGTCGTTGTGCAGCACGTAGAGGACGTCCTCACCGTCGACGATCGCGTGCGTCGAGGAGTACTCCACACCCTCCCGACGCGGCCAGACCACGCGCGGTTCGGCCCGCAGGTCGTCGGCGGGCACCAGGAACTCCTCCGAGGTGATCGAAGACCCCACCTCGATCATGAGGTAGCGGTCACTCCGCGTGAACCCGGCACCGACCCAGTAGCGCTCGTCGGGCTCGTGGAACAGGCGCTGGTCGCTGTCGGCGGAGGTGCCGATCTCGTGCAGCCAGACCGTGTCGGGGCGCCAGGCGTCGTCGACCGTCGTGTAGACGACGAACCGACCATCGGGGGAGAACGAGGCGCCGGCCGACGTATTGGTGACGACGTCGTCGAGGTCCGTCCCGGACGCCAGATCCCGGATCCGCAGGGTGTAGCGCTCGTCGCCTTCGACATCCACGCCGTAGAGCAGGAGACGCCCGTCGGTGGAGACCTCGAGGCTGCCGAGGGAGAAGAACTCGTGCCCGTCTGCTTCGACGTTGCCGTCGAGCAGAACCTCCTCGCCCGCGATGGGGACGTCGGCGGCGAGCTCCGGCGGCGTCCAGTCGTCCGGAGAGGCGAGGGGCGCCCGGCAATGGATGCCGTACTGCTTGCCCTCCACGGTGCGCCCGTAGTACCACCAGTCGCCACGGCGCGCCGGCACGGACAGGTCGGTCTCGAGCGTGCGGCCCTTGATCTCGTCGAAGATGCGGGAACGCAGTCCCGACAGGTGAGCCGTACGCGCCTCGGTGTAGGCGTTCTCGGCCTCGAGGTGAGCGATGACGTCGGCGTCGTCCTTCGCGCGGAGCCACTCGTACGGATCGACGACATCGTCGCCGTGGTGGCTGCGGGTAGTCGGTCGGGCGGGGGCGACGGGAGGCTGCGCGGTGCTCACCGTCCCACGCTAACGGAACGGAATTCACCGGTCGCCCCGTGTTCTGAGATCGGGGGCGAATGTGCGAGGATTTTCCTCGTCCGGTTGCCGGAACCTGAACCCACGGTGAACTCTTCGTTCGCTGCCGCCGACAGTGGTCGGCCCACCCCACTCCTCCTGACGGAAAGCGAACTGTGGAAGCCGCAGTCTTCATCGTCGTGCTGGTGATCGCGCTGGCACTCTTCTTCGACTTCACCAACGGATTCCACGACACGGCGAACGCCATGGCGACCCCGATCGCCACCGGCGCTCTCAAGCCCAAGGTCGCCGTGCTCCTGGCCGCCGGCCTCAACCTGGTGGGGGCGTTCTTGTCCACCGAGGTGTCCAAGACCATCTCTCACGGGATGATCCGAGAGGACGGGATCGACGCGTCGACCTTCCTCCCGATCATCTTCGCCGGTCTCATCGGCGCCATCACGTGGAACATGCTCACCTGGCTCCTGGGCCTTCCCTCCAGCTCCTCTCACGCCCTGTTCGGCGGGCTGATCGGCGCGACCCTGGTCGGAACGATGAGCGCCGCGGCGATCGACTTCGGCGTCGTGCTGAGCAAGGTCGTGCTGCCCGCTCTCATCGCCCCCTTCACGGCCGGGGTCATCGCGTTCGTCGTCACGAAGATCGCCTACGCCGTCACGCGCCGCTACGACAACAAGCCCGACGGGCGTGACGGCTTCCGGTGGGGGCAGATCTTCACGTCCTCCCTCGTGGCGCTCGCGCACGGCACCAACGATGCCCAGAAGACGATGGGCGTCATCACGCTGGCGCTGATCACGGCGGGAATGCAGGACCGCGAGCACGCCGATCCGCAGTTCTGGGTCATCTTCGCCTGTGCTTTCACGATCGCGCTCGGCACCTACATGGGCGGTTGGCGCATCATCCGTACCCTCGGCAAGGGCCTCACCGACGTCAAGCCGGCGCAGGGCTTCTCGGCCGAGTCGTCGACGGCGTCGACGATCCTCGCCTCCAGCTTCTTCGGCTTCGCCCTGTCCACGACGCAGGTCGCGTCGGGATCGGTGATCGGATCGGGCCTCGGCCGTCGCGGTTCCAAGGTGCGCTGGGGCACGGTCGGACGCATCGCGGTCGGCTGGGTGCTGACCCTTCCTGCGGCCGGAGCCGTCGGAGCGGCCGCGGCGCTCATCGTCGTGTGGCTCGGCGACATCTGGGGCGTCACGGTGGGTGCGTTGATCGCGCTCGTGATCATCCTCGCGATCTTCGCGCGCTCCCGCCGCAACGCGGTCCACGCCGGCAACGCGATGAGCGAGGTCGCCGACTCCGGCCACGCCGTGAAGGTCAAGCGCAACCCTCCGCCCACGCGCCGTCAGCGTGCCATCCTGCGGGAGCAGGCGCGGCAGAAGGCGGAAGAAGAGGCCCGGCAGAAGGCCGAGCGGAAGGCGAAGGCGAAGGCCGACGCGAAGAAGGCAGCGGGGGAGAAGAAGAAGGCCGCCGACGACAAGCGCGCCGCCGAGAAGGCCCGCGCCGCCGCGTCGAAGGGTCAGGCACCCGAGAAGGGCTCGCACGGCAAGGGGGGCAAGAAGTGATCGTCCACATCGACTGGGCCGCGTTCCTCGCGGTCTTCGCCGCCGCGCTCGTGGGTGCCTCGCTCGTCGTGGGCTTCTACGCGATCGGTCTCCGACTGCTCGTGCGTGCCGGGCGTGCACCGGTGGTCGCGCCCGCCGAGTTCACGGACGCCATCACCGTCATCAGCGAGAAGGAAGCCCGCCGCGCCGCGAAGGCGGCCGCCAAGGCGGCGAAGAAGAGCCCGCTCACCGACGGGCAGAAGCGCGTCGCGCTCGTGGGTGCATACGCGTCCTTCGGTGTCTCCGCACTCGCGGTGCTGGGCGGTCTCCTCCTCCTGGTGCTGCACTGATCGGGAAGCCTCGGCGCCCCGCGACTGTCCCGGGCGGCTTCTAGGCTGGGGGCATGGACGGCACTGCTGACGACACCGCGCCCCGCGACGCGGCACCGACCGGGGCCGCGCGGAGCGGGCCCCGACCCGAGGTGCAGTTCGGTCGCCATCCCCGAGCGGCCACGACACTCATCCATCTCAGTGACACTCATCTGCTCGCGGGCAATCCTCCCCTCGGAGGCCGATACGACACGGCGGCCAACCTGGACGCGACTCTCGCCGCGATCGAGCGGACCGGGGTCCGCCCCGACGCCCTCGTCTTCACGGGCGATCTGACCGACCTGGGGGAGCCGGAGGCCTACCGCGACCTCCGTCGTCGAGTGGAGCCCTTCGCCGCACGCCTGGGTGCCCCGGTCGTCTGGGTGGCAGGCAACCACGACGAGCGACCGGCTCTGCGGTCCGCTCTCCTGGGCAAGGAGGCCTCCGACGCCCCGGTCACCGGCGTGTGGGACCTCGACGGTCTCCGTCTCATCGCGCTCGACACGTCCGTCCCCGGCTGGCACCACGGCGATCTCGACGACGCGCAGCTCGCGTGGCTGCGCGATGTGCTGGCCGATCCGGCTCCGCGGGGCACGCTCATCGCCCTCCACCACCCGCCGCTGCCCTCCCACATCCCGTTCTTCGACATCCTCGAGCTTCGCCGGCAGGACGAGCTCGCCGCCGTGCTGCGCGGTTCCGATGTGCGGGGCATCCTGGCAGGCCACCTGCACTACTCCACCAGCGGCACGTTCGCGGGGATTCCGGTCAGCGTCGCGGCCGCGACGTGCTACACGATGAACCTGCAGCGGCCTCCGGCAGCGGTCAACGGCATGGACGCCGGCCAGTCCTTTCACCTGGTGCACGTGTATGACGACGTGATCACCCACGCCGTGGTGCCGGTGCTGGCAGCCGAGACCGCCGAGCACTTCTCTGCGGAGTGGGTCGCGAAGATGGCCGAGCTGACACCCGAGGAACGGCTGGCAGCCTTCTCCCGAAAGGCGCCGCATCCCTCCGCTTGACTTCGAGTGCGCTCGAAGTTCTAGCGTGAGGACATGACGTTCCTCCACGAAGGACTCTCGATTTCGGACGCCGCTGCGGCGACCGGGTTGTCGACTCATACGCTCCGCTACTACGAGCGTGCCGGGCTCATGCTGACGCCTGTCGACCGGGCATCCTCGACGCACCGCAGATACAGCCCGGCGGATGTCACGTGGGTGCAGTTCCTCACCCGGCTCCGCTCCACGGGCATGCCGATCTCTACCATCCGCCTCTACACCCAGCTGGTGCGGGCGGGGGAGTCGTCGGTGGAGGAGCGTCTCGACCTGCTGCTACGACATCGCACGGCGGTGCTCGCGCAGCTCGAGGAGATCACGGCGAGCCTCGCCGCCATCGACCACAAGATCGCCGTCTATCGGCAGAAGGAGACACGCGAATGAAGACCATCCACCTCGGTGCCGCAGGCCCCCGCATCGGCCGCCTGGGTCTCGGCCTCATGGGCATCAGCGCGTTCTACGCGGGGGCGCGCGAAGACGACGAAGGCGGCGTGCGCACCATCCATCGGGCCCTGGACCTGGGCGTGAACTTCCTCGACACGGCGGAGATCTACGGTCCGTACGTGAACGAGGAGTTGCTCGGACGCGCGCTCGCCGGGCGGCGCAGCGAGGCGATCGTCGCCACGAAGTTCGGCACGATCCGGCACACCGACGGCGATCGACCGGGGCTCGACGGCTCTGCGGCCAACGTGAGACTGTCCGTGGAGGGGTCGTTGCGGCGCCTGGGCACCGACTACATCGACCTCTACTATCAGCACCGCATGGACCCGGACACGCCCATCGAGGAGACCGCGGCGGCGCTCGCCGAGCTCGTGCAGGAGGGGAAGATCCGCGGATACGGACTGTCGGAGGCGGGGGTCGAGACGATCCGTCGAGCGCACGCGGTGCATCCGGTCACTGCGGTGCAGACCGAGTACTCGCTGTGGAGCCGCGATCCGGAGGCGGAACTGCTCCCCGTCCTGCGCGAGCTCGGGATCGGCTTCGTCCCCTACTCGCCTCTCGGCCGCGGCTTCCTCACGGGTGCCATCCGGTCGGTCGACCACCTGCCCGACGGCGACTTCCGCAAGACGAACCCCCGCTTCGTCGAAGGCGCCCTCGAACAGAACCTCCGGATCGTCGAGGCGGTCGAGGAGGTCGCTGCGGAGGCCGAGGCGACTCCCGCCCAGGTCGCCTTGGCCTGGCTTCTCGCCCAGGGTGACGACATCGCTCCGATTCCGGGCACCCGGCACGTGCCACGCCTCGAGGAGAACGTGGGCGCCGACGCGCTCGCCCTGACGGAGGGGCAACTCGACCGCCTGGGAGCCCTCGATGCTCCCGTCGGTGACCGTTACTCCGACATGACGCCCCTCGGACGCTGAGTCCGGCGGCGCCGCGCCACCACGCGCACACCGCCGCGATGTACAGAGGGCGAGGCGACGATGTACACGCAGTACATCGTCGCCTCCGCCGGAGCGGGCTAGGCTCGGAGGGATTCCGCCACCCTTCGAGACCCACAAGGACTCCCACCCATGGCTCAGGACGCAATGACGCGCACCCGCACCGAGACCGACTCCCTGGGATCGCTGGAGATCCCCGCCGACGCGTATTGGGGGATCCACACCGCCCGAGCGCTCGAGAACTTCCCGATCTCGCAGCGTCCCATCTCCGTCTACAAAGATCTCGTCACGGCGCTCGCGATGGTCAAGCAGGCCTCCGCTCGCGCGAACCGAGAGATCGGCGTCCTCGACGACGAGCGTGCGGAGCTCATCGATCGCGCTGCCGGGCGGGTGATCGATGGCGAGTTCCACGATCAGTTCGTCGTCGGGGTGATCCAGGGCGGTGCGGGAACCTCGACGAACATGAACGCGAACGAGGTCATCACCAACATCGCGCTCGAGATGGCGGGGCGCGAGAAGGGTGACTACGCCTTCCTGTCTCCCATCGACCACACCAACCGCAGTCAGTCGACCAATGACGTCTACCCGACGGCCGTGAAGATCGGCCTGAGCCTCGACCTCAAGACGCTTCTGGAAGAGCTCGACCTCCTGCGGCAGTCGTTCCTGGCCAAGGCCGTGGAGTTTCATGACGTCCTCAAGATCGGCCGTACCCAGCTCCAGGACGCCGTGCCCATGACGCTCGGCCAGGAGTTCCACGGTTTCGCCACGACGCTCGGTTACGACCACCAGCGCCTCACCGAGAACGCCTACCTCCTCTACGAGATCAACATGGGCGCCACCGCGATCGGAACGGGGATCACGACGCACCCCGGATACTCCGCCGCGGTGCTCCGGCACCTGCGGGAGATCACCGACCTGGACCTGGCGACGGCGGCAGACCTCGTCGAAGCCACGAGCGACACCGGATCGTTCATGTCCTTCTCGTCCTCGCTCAAGCGCAACGCGATCAAGCTGTCGAAGATCTGCAACGACCTGCGCCTGCTCTCCTCGGGCCCGCAGGCCGGACTCGGCGAGATCAACCTGCCCGCGCAGCAGGCCGGGTCGAGCATCATGCCGGGCAAGGTCAACCCGGTCATCCCCGAGGTGGTCAACCAGGTGGCCTTCGCCGTCGCCGGGGCCGACCTCACTGTCACGATGGCCGTCGAGGGCGGCCAGCTCCAGCTGAACGCCTTCGAACCGGTGATCGCCCACTCGATCTTCCAGTCGATCACGTGGATGCGGCGCGGGATGCGCACGCTCCGCCTCAACTGCGTCGACGGCATCACCGCCAACCGCGACCGGCTGGGCGCGATGGTGGGGTCGTCGGTGGGTGTCGTGACCGCCCTCACGCCGTTCATCGGCTACGCGGCCTCAGCGGCGCTGGCCAAGACCGCGCTCCTGACCCACCGCAACGTCGGCGACCTCGTGGTCGAGGCGGGACTCATGACGCGCGAAGAGGTCGACAAGCAGTTGTCGCCGGCGCGACTGTCGGGGTTGGAGGCGATCACCCAGGCGATTCCGATCGTCCAGCCCGCCGAGAACGTCGTCGAGGGCTGACGGCGCGACAGCGATGACCGCCCCGCCGTTCGCTCCGTGCGCGGGCTCCCCTTTGCGCGCGGCTTTCCGATGGCGCTAACGTCATCGTTGCCGGTCGACCGGCACGACCCCGGAGGAGAACCGATGACCGATCCCCAGAATCCGCAGCAGCCGCAGACCCCGCCCGCGTACAACGCGCCGCCCGCGGCACCCGCCTACAACGCGCCGCCTGCTGCGCCCGCCTACAACGCCGGCGGGTACCCGGGGCCGGATGCGCCGGTTCCCGGCAAGACCCTCGGCATCGTGGCCCTCGTGGTCGTCTTCTTCGCGTCGGTCATCGGCCTGATCCTCGGCTATGTGGCACGCTCGCAGAGCAAGACCGCGGGCGTCGAGAACACCCCGGCAAAGGTCGCGATCATCCTCGGCTGGATCTTCACGGCGCTCTACATCATCGGTTTCATCATCGTCGGCATCCTCATCGCGATGGGTGTCGGTATCTGGCAGAACGCGTGCGCCGATCTCGGCTCGGGCGTCTGGGAGCTCACCGACGGCACCACCGTCACCTGCCCCTGAGTCCATTGCACGAAACGCCGGGCCCACGGGGCCGGCGTTTCGTCGTATGAGCGGGAGGCCCGATCAGCCGACGATGCGGCAGTGGGTCGTCAGCGCCCCGATGCCGTCGATCCCGACCGTCACGGTCGAGCGGTCGCGGAGGAAGATCTGCGGATCCCGCGAGTACCCGGCACCGCCGGGGCTGCCGGTCGAGATGAGCGTTCCGGGCAGGAGCGTCGCCGACTGTGACAGATGCGACACGAGCGTGGCCACGGATCGGATCATCTGACCCGTTGTGGCGTCTTGCACGGTCTGCCCGTCGACGATCGCCCAGATGTGGAGGTCCTGCGGGTCGTCGATCTCGTCGGCGGTGACCACGACCGGACCGGTGGGGGTGAAGCCGTCGAACGACTTGCACCGCGACCACTGTGCTTCCGAGAACTGGATGTCCCGCGCGGTGATGTCGTTGACCACGGTGTATCCCCACACGTGGTCCAACGCATCTGCCTCCGAGACGTCCTTGGCGGGACGCCCGATCAGCACGCCGAGCTCGGCCTCATAATCCACGGACTCGCTCAGCGTGCGAGGCCAGGTCGTCGTCGCGTCGTGCCCGGTCAGGGAGCCCGGCCACAGGACGAAGACCGTGGGGGCCTTGTCGGCCTTCAACCCGAGTTCGCTCGAGTGTGCGGCGTAGTTGAGTCCGACGGCGAGAACGACCGGAGGGCGGCTGACGGCGGAGGCCCAGCCCACCTCAGCGAGAGGAGTGCCGTGCGTCGCGGTCGCCGCTGCCGAGGCGTCGCGCACCCGAGCCAGCAGCGCATCTCCGCCGTCGATGAGGGACTGGAGGTCATCCGGGGCGCCGTCGAACAGCCCGGCCACGGGGAGGACGTCGTCGTCGCGCACGATGGCCAGGTGGGGAGCGTCGGACGCGGCCGAGGTCACGTGGGCGAAGCGCATCAGTCCAGGCTAGCCGGTGTGGCGCGGATCGCCGCGGATCGCGGTGTCGTCGGCCGTCCGGTCCATGCGACGCGGGGCGCCCCGCCTAGGCTGAGCCCATGGCCTTTCCGTCCCCACTGGCCCAGCCGCCTCATGCCGCGCCGGCGCCGGTCCCCGCCGCGGCGCCCCATCTGGCGGTGCAGCCCCCCGCGCCATCGCGTCGAGGACGCTCCGCGCCGCTGTGGCTGTTCGCGATCGTCGTGGTCGCCGCCCTCGCGCTCGCGGCCTACCTGCTGACGTTCCTCGGCGTGGCGGCCTCGGTGGTCGGGATGGTGCTCGCCCTCCTTCCCTTGACGGGGGTGCTGTTCGCCGTCCACCTCGTCGATCGATGGGAGCCCGAGCCCCGCAGCCTCAAGATCGCAGCCGTCGCCTGGGGCGCGGTGATCGCGGTCGGGCTCGCGCTCGTGGTCGACCTCCTCGTGGCGCCCGCTCTCGGAGTCATCGACCCGGCGCGTGCCGATGTGCTGTCGGCGGTCATCCAGGCGCCCATCGTGGAGGAAGTGGCCAAGGGGCTGGGAGTCTTCGCGATCTTCCTCTTCGGACGTCGCGCCTTCGACGGTCCTGTCGACGGCGTGGTCTACGGGGCTCTCGTGGGTGCGGGTTTCGCGTTCACCGAGAACATCCTGTACTTCGCGACGAGCCTGCTCGAAGGGGGAGTGGGGGCGACCACCACGACGTTCGCTCTGCGGGGGATCCTCTCGCCGTTCGCTCACGTCATGTTCACGTCGGTCACCGGATACGCCCTCGGGCTGGCGGCGCGCGCGGGCGTTCGACCGGGTGCTGCCCTCGGTCCGTGGATCGCGGGAATGATCGGCGGCATTGTTCTCCACGGGCTGTGGAACGGGTCCGCGGTCTTCGCGGACTTCTTCGCGCTGTATGTGACGCTGCAGGTGCCGTTGTTCATCGGATTCGTCATCGGGGTCCTCCTGCTTCGGCGGGAGGAGTCACGCCTGACATGGGAGCGTCTGGACGACTACGTCGCCGCCGGCTGGTTCAGCCCCGCCGAGCGCGACATGCTCGCCACCCCTCGCGGCCGACGGGCTGCGGTCACGTGGGCGCGCACGCTGCCGGGTGACCGCTCCGCCCGCATGAAGGCGTTCATCCGCGAGTCGACCTCATTGGCCGCAGCGCGCCAGCGGGCGATCACGGGACGAGATGCGCGAGCGATCGACGACGAGCGGATCTACCTCGCCCGCGCGGTATCCGCCCGCGCGGCTCTCCTCCGCCCCTGATATCGACCGACGCGCCGCCGGACGCCCTCGCACCGGCAGCGCGGAGCCGGAGAGATCCGGGATGCCGGAAAGACTCGGCAAGAAGGACTCAGCGCCCGGTGCCGCGGCGATGCCTGCGTGACTCCCGGGCGCTGAGTTGGCCTACGGTCATTGTCGCGGCGTGCCGTCGAGGCTGTCAAGAGGGGTCGTGCCGCCGTCCTCCCGTTCGCCCGGGCGTGCTTGGATAGGGGGATGACTGATGACCGCACCAAGCCCGAGTTCGACGCCCCTTCCGGCCCCGCGCCGTCGGAGCTCGTCATCCGCGACATCATCGTCGGAGACGGCCCCGAAGCCGCCCCGGGCGACACCGTCACCGTCCACTACGCGGGGGTCGAGTACGACTCCGGCGAAGAGTTCGACTCCTCGTGGGGTCGAGGCGAGAGCATCCAGTTCCCGCTCCGTGGTCTCATCCAGGGGTGGCAGGACGGGATTCCGGGGATGAAGGTCGGCGGCCGACGCGAACTCGTCATCCCGCCCCATCTCGCCTACGGCCCTGCCGGTGGGCACTTCCTCGGCGGCAAGACCCTGATCTTCATCATCGATCTGTTGGCCGTCGGCTGACGACGCTGGTCGAGGAGGGGGTGGTGCTGCGAGCGCCACCCCCTTCGCCGTGACGGCAGGAGCAGCATCCGATCGTCGTCGCGAGTATTTTCCATGCGCGGGAATAGATCCGCTCCACCCGCGTTTCATCCCGCACACGACCTCTGTCACGAAGGGTAATCACCAATGACCGAATCCACCGCTTCCGCCACCATCGACGTCCCCGGCTACAAGGCTGGTACGTGGGTGCTCGACCCCTCCCACAGTGAGGTGTCCTTCAGCGTCCGCCACATGATGATCTCCAAGGTGCGGGGCACGTTCGCCGTCAAGAGCGCCACGATCATCGCTCCGGAGAACCCCCTCGAGGCCCGTGTCGAGGCCTCGGTCGATGTGGCCTCGATCGACACCAAGGACGAAGGTCGTGACAACCACCTGCGCTCCGCCGACTTCTTCGACGTGGAGACCTACCCCACGCTCGAGTTCGTCTCCACCGGTGTGCGCTACGAGGGTGGCGACTTCCTCGTCGACGGCGACCTGACCATCCGCGGCGTCACCAAGCCTGTCACGTTCGAGCTGGAGTTCGGGGGCTTCGGCACCGACCCGTGGGGCAACTACAAGGCCGGCGCGACCGCCAAGACGGTCATCAACCGCGAGGACTTCGGTCTCACGTGGAACGCCGCTCTCGAGACCGGTGGCGTGCTCGTCGGCAAGGACGTCACGATCACGCTCGACCTTCAGGGATCGCTCCAGGCCTGACAGAGGCGCCGCTCTCGGCGTCCTCACGGGGTGGGTGGCTTCGGCCTCCCACCCCGTCGCCGTATCACCCCTGTGCCGGCCCCGTGTAGTCTTTCCGCGACCACAGGGCCTGCCCGAGCGCCCGGGAAGCGACACATGACACGCTCCGCCGTTCTCCGTACGTTGGCGATCACCACCGCGATGATCGTCGCGCTCGCCGTCGTCCCCCAGACCGCCGTGGCGGAGGAGGGTGCGCCCGCGCCGTCGCCGACCGTCAGCCCGGCAGTCACGCCGACGCCGGCGCCGACGCCGACGCCGACGGCTCCTGCGCGGAGCGTGTACGGCTACTTCACGCTGCCGTGGGTGACCGGCACGGTCTACCAGTCGTGGACCGACGGCACCGTGCGCTCCCTCAGCAGGGCTCAGTGGCAGAAGACCGGTGCGTCGTCGCGGGTCGCCCCCATCCGATATGTGAAGGTGGCGTGGTCGCCGTCGCGGTACGCGCTCGTGACCTTTCCTCACCGTGTCGACGACCGGGCGGTCGATCGTGTCGTGACCCTCACGTCCTCGCAGTACAGGAGCGCGGGCACGCCTCGCGTGACCACCGTCGCGGAGGTGCCGACCTCGACATACTTCCGCTACGCCTCCAGCGGCACCGACCGCTATGTCCGCACGCCCGACGGCCGGGGGCACAAGCTCACTGCGCGCGAGTACGCCGCTGCCGGCAAGCCCTCGGCAAAGACCGTCTACGGCGGGTACTACCGGCTGAAGTGGAGCAAGAGCGTCTCCTTCGTTGCCGCCGACGGTTCCCGACGGGCGCTGTCGAGCGCGCAGTACAAGAACGCGGGTTCTCCGAGGGTCGCGGTGGCTCCCACCGTGTACGTCAAGACGACGTGGTCGGGCCCCTACGCCCTCGTCACCTGGCCCCACAAGAAGAACGACTCGGCCGTCGATCAGGTGGTCCGCTTGTCGGCGTCGCAGTACAAAGCCGCCGGCTCGCCCCGCCTCGCGGTGAGGCCGCGGATTCCCGGCGACTCGTTCGTCCGCCTCGACGTCGGCCGGCAGATCTTCCATCGGTTCCGCGGCCACCTCACTCCGGTCACCGCGACGCAATGGCGCGCGGCCGGCTCACCCCGCGTGACCACCGTCGCGCCGGCCAAGCCCACCTACATCCGCGGCATCCTCATCGTCAACAAGTCGCTGCCCCTGC
>JBMDWQ010000075.1:0-15041 GCA_048594675.1 Microbacterium sp.
TTGTATCGGTCCGTATCAGCAACAGCGCCAGCGTCCAGGCCGAGGTCAACCATCGCGGCGGGGAGGAGCGGGACATGCTCTCCGAGAACGTCTGGGTCGCTCGAAAGTAGGCGGCGGACCGGTCCGGAGGTGATGGGGAAGAAGCCTCGCCCGAAGACGGCGCCTCTCAGTGGAGCCACCTAAGGGAATCGAACCCTTGACCTATTCATTACGAGTGAATCGCTCTGCCGTCTGAGCTAAGGTGGCGCGTGCTCTGCTCTCGCATGCACGATCAACGATCTTACAGGGTCCGCAGTGATGCTGCGAACCTCCCCCGCATGGCTTCCGGTGTCGGCGTGTTACGACCGATTCTCCGCGGGCGCGAGGTCCCCCGTACGGTCGTCGAGGCACCGCGATGACGCGAGCGCGGTCCGCCGCGTTCGGCGTCGCCGCGCTGCCCCCGACCCACGAGGAGCACCACGATGTCCACCAAGATCCTGAAGACCGCAGCACTGGCCCTTCCGCTCGCACTCCTGCTGAGCGCCTGCGCCACCGGCTCCCCCGCTCCGGGCGGTTCGGGCAGCGCCGATGCGGCACCGGAAACGGTCAAGATCGGCGTCGTGGGGGCCGGTGACCCGTACTGGAAGACGTACGTCGACGCGGCCGCCGACGCGGGCATCACCGTGGATCTCGTGGACTTCAGCGAGTACACGCAGCCGAACCCGGCTCTGTCGGCCGGCGAACTGGATCTCAACCAGTTCCAGCACATCATCTACCTCGCCACCTACAACGTGCAGGCCGGCGACGACCTCGTCCCGATCGGCTCGACCGCGATCTACCCGCTCGGGCTCTACTCGCAGAAGTACGATTCCGTCGCCGACATCCCCGCGGGCGAAACGGTCGCCGTGCCCAACGACGAGTCGAATCAGGCGCGTGGACTCCTCGTGCTGCAGTCCGCGGGACTCGTGAAGCTGAAGGACGGCGGCTCGACGCTCTCCACCGTCGCCGACGTGCTGGAGGGGTCCAAGGTCAAGGTCGAGGCGATGGACGCGGCGTTCACCGCGACGTCGCTGCCCGACGTGGCGGCCGCGATCATCAACAACGACTTCGTCAAGGACGCGGGGCTCAGCTTCGACGACGCGATCGCCACCGATGACCCGTCAGACCCCTCCGCCTTCCCGTACATCAACATCTTCGCGGCGCGTGCGGAGGACGCCGACAACCCCACCTACGCGAAGCTCGTCGAGATCTACCAGAACACCCAGGCCGTCCTCGACGGGGCCGACGAGGCCTCCGGCGGCACTGCGGAGTTCGTCAAGACGCCTGCCGCCGACCTCGTGACCTCTCTGCACGACGTCGAAGCCGACATCCGCGACCACCAGTGACACAACCGTGTGCGGCCCGCTCCTCGGGGCGGGCTGCACACGTCGGGAGTTCCCCATGAGCGTGATCCGCCTCTCCGGCGTCACCAAGACGTTCCCGCCGCCTCGCGCGGGAGCGTCTCCCACGACCGCCGTCGATGACGTCAGTCTGGAGGTCGAGGCCGGATCCATCACCGGCATCATCGGCTACTCCGGCGCCGGCAAGTCCACCGTCCTCCGGCTCGTGAATGCGCTGGAGACGCCGACCGCCGGCACCGTGGAGATCGACGGACGCGACATCACCGGGTTGCGCGAACGCGAGCTGCGGGCTCTCCGCACCGACATCGGCATGATCTTCCAGCAGTTCAACCTGTTCACGTCGAGAACGGTGGCGGGCAACGTCGCGTACCCGTTGGAAGTCGCCGGACGACGAAAGCGCGAGATCGCCGAGCGTGTGGATGAACTGTTGCGTTTCGTCGGCCTCGCCGACAAGGCGCGCAGCTATCCCGAGCAGCTGTCGGGAGGTCAGAAGCAACGCGTCGGCATCGCCCGCGCGCTCGCCACGAACCCCCGCATCCTCCTCGCCGACGAGGCGACGAGCGCCCTCGATCCACAGACCACCCACGAGGTTCTCGACCTCCTTCGACGGGTCAACAGCGAACTCGGGGTGACGATCCTCGTCATCACTCACGAGATGGAGGTGATCCGAGCGATCGCCGATCGAGTGGTCGTCATGGAAGCGGGACGCGTGATCGAAGACGGACCGGTCTTCGACGTCCTGTCCTCGCCCCGGGAGCCGGCGACGCGACGGTTCGTCGCGAGCATCATCGAGGAGACCCCCACCGGCGCCGCTCTCGCTGCGCTCCGCGCTCGCCATCCCGGTCGTATCGTCACCGTCTCACTCCGCGACGGCGACGTGTCGCAGGCCGACGTCTTTTCCGCGCTGCAGCGCAACGACGTGCGCTTCGAGCTCATCCACGGGGGCATCAACGACATCGGCGGCCGGGTGTTCGGTCACCTCACCCTCTCGCTCACCGGCGACGACGAAGCGGTTGAGCGGGGAGTCGCCGCGGCCCACGCCATCGCCCCGCTCATCGAGGAGGACGTCCGTGGATAGGCTCATCGATCTGCTCCCGCAGCTGTGGCCGGCGACCTTCGAGACACTGTACGTCGCCACCTTCGCCCTCGTGTTCGGTGGCCTGCTGGGGCTTCTCCTCGGGATCCTGCTCTACGCCACCCGGCCGGGGAGCCTCTTCCCGAACGCTCCCGTGTTCACGGTGCTGAACGTGATCGTCAACGTGTTCCGTCCGATCCCCTTCGTCATCCTGCTGATGGCCGTGCAGCCGCTCGCCCGCGGCATCGGCATCCCCGGCATCGGTCCGAACTTCGCGATCTTCGCCATCACGATCGCGTCGCTGTTCGCCATCAGCCGCATCGTCGAGCAGAACCTCATCACCGTGCAGCCGGGGATCATCGAGGCCGCCCGCGCCGCCGGCGCCTCGCGCGCACGCATCCTGTTCCGACTCGTTCCCCGCGAAGCTCTCGGCCCGCTGATCCTCGGCTACACGTTCGTGGTCGTCGCACTCGTCGACATGACGACCATCGCCGGGGCCGTCGCTGCGGGCGGTCTGGGCGAGTTCGCGATCGTCTACGGCTTCAAGCAGTTCAACCCGTGGGTAACGTGGGCGGCCGTCCTCGTGATCGTCGTCATCGTGCAGGTGGTGCAGTTCCTCGGGAACGGGCTGGCCCGCCGCGTCTTGCGCCGCTGACGCCGCCGCGACGAGCGGCGGACGGCAGGGTCACTCGCACCGCAGGCCGTCGGCGGGAACCGTGCCCTTCACGAAGTAGTCCACCACCGCGTCGTCGACGCAGTCGCTTCCCTTGTTGAAGCCGGTGTGTCCTTCGCCGACCCGCGTGACGAGCACTCCCGACGACAGCTGCTCGGCGAGCGACACCGACCACTCGTACGGCGTCGCGGGGTCGTTCGTCGTCCCGATCACGACGATGGGCTCCGCACCCTCGGCGGTGATGCGCTCGCGCACCCCGGTGGGAGGAGCAGGCCACTGCTCGCAGACGTCGACGCCCTGCCAATACGGCGCGATCGTCGGGGCCTTCTCCTTCACCAGCGCGTCGGCGGCGTCTTGGTCGGCCTGCGAGGTGTCGACCGGGTAGTCCATGCAGTTGTAGGCGCGGAACGCCTCGGCGGAGTTGTCGGAGTAGGTGCCGTCCGCATTCCGTCCGTAGTAGAAGTCGGCCAGGAGGAACGCCGTCTGGGGGTCACCGGACAGTGCCTGATCGAGCGCCATCGTGAGATAGGTCCAGGTCTCCTGCGAATAGAGGGAAGCGATGATCGCGGTCATCAGGCTGTCGGCGCCGAGGCGTCGGCCGTCGCTGTTCTGCAGCGGCGTGCGATCGACGCTGGCCAGGAGCGTACCGAGATCGGCCATCGCCTCGTCGACGGTTCCGCGGAACGGACAGTCCCGGCCTTCCAGGCAGTCGGCCATGTAGGCCCGCAGCGCCGACTCGAAGCCGACGGCCTGGGTCGTGCCCACGTCGAGTCCCGACACCGAAGGGTCGATCGCCCCGTCGAGGACCAGGCGCCCGACGCGCTCGGGGAAGAGCTTCGCGTAGGTCGCCCCGAGGAAGGTGCCGTAGGAGTAGCCCAGGTAGTTCAGCTTCGCGTCGCCCAGCACGCCGCGCAACAGGTCGAGGTCGCGCGCGGCGTTGTCGGTCGTGATGAACGGGAGGATTCCGTCGCTCCCCTTCACGCACGCGTCGACGAACTCCTTGTTGCGCGCGGTCAGTTCGTCCTCCCACCCGTCGCTTCCTCGCGGATCTGCGGGGATGTCGAAGAGGTACGCGTCCATGTCACGGGCGTCGAAGCACGTCACCGCCGTCGAGCGCCCGACCCCGCGGGGGTCGAAACCGATGACGTCGTACTTCTTGGCCAGTTCGTCGCCGACGGCGAACGAGGCACTGTCGGCGATCAGGTCGTATCCGCTCGATCCGGGCCCGCCGGGGTTGGTGAGGAGAGAACCGAGCGCAGCGCCGTCATCCGCCGCGCGACGGATCACCGCCAGTTCGATCTCGCCTCCCTCGGGATCGTTCCAGTCCAATGGCGCCGACACCGTGGTGCAGTCGTAGGCGCCGCCGTCGGCACCATCGCACTCGGTCCAGTCCAGACGCTGTCCGTAGTACTTCTCGAACCCGGCCGGGACGCCCTCGAGGTTCGGGGAAGAGCTGGTGCCGGGACGCGGCACGGGCTGCGCTCCCTCGGTCTTGAGATCCCACAGGACCCCGCAGCCGCTCAGCGCGAGCGTGGCGACGACGAGTCCGGCGACGACGGTGGAGAGGCGACGAGTGCGGTTCACGGTGTCCTTCCGCTCGCGACGGTCACGAGCATGCTCTCGAGGGCGAGCACCGGAGCGGCGTTGCCTTCGAGGTGGGTTCGGGTCAGGGCGATCTGGTCGAGCACGATGAGAGTGCGTTCGGGGGTCCAGGCGGACGCGAGCGCGGCGATCTGGTCGGACAGCTCCCGATTGATGAGGTCAGCATCGCGACCGAACTGGAGCATCAGCGTGTCGCGGTACATCGACTCCAGGTCGGTGAGCACGCGGTCGATCCCGTCACGCAGGCTCCGCGTCGCACGACGCTTCTGATCGTCTTCCAGAGCGCTCAGCTGCCCCCGCACCGCGGGCGGCACCGCGCCGCCGGGAGCGATGCCGAGAGTGCGCAGGAGCGACTCCCGCTCCGCCTCATCGCGCTCCGCGGTGAGCGACTTCGCGTCGTCCGTCGCCAGCTGAACGATCCGCGCCGCGACCTCGACGGCGTCACCGACGCCGCGCACCGCCAGCACGGAGCGGAGGGTCTCCTCGCGGCGGGCCCGCGCGGCTTCGTCAGTCGCGAGCCGCTGGGCCATTCCGATGTGCCGCTGCGCGAGCCGGGCCGACTGCTCGGCGATGGCCGGGTCGACCCCGGTGCGCTGGACGATGAGGCGGGCGACGTCGTCGACGGCCGGTTCCCGAAGGCGCAACGTGCGCACCCGGGAGCGGATGGTCGGGAGGAGATCGGCGTCGCTCGGAGCGCAGAGGATCCACACGGTGCGCTCTGGCGGCTCCTCGAGAGCTTTGAGGAGGACGTTGCTCGTGCGCTCGACCATACGGTCGGCGTCTTCCATCACGATGACGCGATAACGGCCGAGCGACGGCGAAAAGTAGGAGCGCTCGACGAGAGCTCGGGCGTCCTTGATCGAGATGATCACGCCCTCGGTGCGCAGCGCGGCCAGATCGGGGTGAGTACCGGCGAGCACCTGGCGCATCGCGGCCTCGTCTCCCGGCTCGGCGATCAGCGCGGCAGCGAACGCGTAGGCCAGAGTGGAGCGCCCCGAGCCGGCGGGGCCGGTGATGAGCCAGGCATGGGCGAGCTGGCTCGGATCCTCCGTGGCGGCGCGGAGCTGAGCGATCGCCTCTTCCTGCCCCCAGACGGCACCCCAGGGGACGCTGTCGTGAGCGACCGCTCCCCCCGTCGGGGTCGGCGCCGGCGTCACGGAGGTCATGGGGTCCAGCCTACGGTGTCGGGCCGACACGCCCACGGATGGATCTCAGCTCAGGAGAGAGGTGACCCGGCCCCGGATGTCGGCAGCGATTTCGGCGACGGGGGCGGTGGCGTCCAGCACGAGGAAGCGGCCGGGCTCCGCCGCGGCCAAGCCCAGGTAGGCCGACCGCACGCGCGCGTGGAAGTCGGCCTTCTCGGCCTCCAGGCGATCGAAGGGTCTGTCGTCCGCGTCCAGGCGACGGCGGGCTGCGGCCGGATCGAGATCGAGGAGGACGGTGAGGTCGGGCAGCGCCCCGCCGGTCGCCCAGAGCGACAGGCGTCGGATCTCGTCGGAGTCCAGCACTCGCCCGGCCCCCTGATAAGCCACGGAGGAGTCCAGATAGCGGTCCTGGATGACCACTTCTCCCCGCTCCAACGCGGGTCGCACGAGTGTGGCGACGTGGTGGGCGCGGTCGGCCGCGTAGAGCAGCGCTTCGGCACGGGGGGCGATGTCGCCCCGGTGGTGCAGCACGATGTCGCGGATGAGGTTCCCGACCTCGGTGCCGCCCGGCTCACGGGTGCGCACGACGGTACGGCCCCTCTCGCGGAGCCACTCCTCGAGCAGGCCGGCCTGCGTCGTCTTCCCCGAGCCGTCGCCGCCCTCGAAGGTGACCCAGAGACCGCCCGTCACTTCTTCGCCGGCGCCTTGCGCGTGGCGGCCCGTCGCGTGGTGCGCTTGGGGGCGGGGCCTTTGGCACGCTTCTCGGCGAGCATCTGCACCGCGATCTCGTACGTGATGTCGTCGGCGGTCTGGCCGCGCGGGATCGTCACGTTCGTCGTGCCGTCGGTGACGTAGGCGCCGAAACGTCCGTCCTTGATCCGGATGGGCTTCTCGCTCACCGGGTCGGGCTCGAACTCCTTGAGCGAGGTCGCTGCGCGGTTGGCGTACTTGGGCTGGGCGTAGATCTCCAGGGCCTGCTCGAGGGTGATGTCGAAGATCATCTCCTCGCTCCCGATGCTGCGAGAGTCACGGCCTTTCTTGATGTACGGGCCGTACGGTCCGTTCTGCGCCGTGATCGGCTCGCCGGACTCCGGGTCCTCGCCGACGACTCGGGGAAGACTGAAGAGCTTCAGGGCGGTCTCGAGATCGATCGTCTCCGGCGACATGCTCTTGAACAGCGACGCGCGACGAGGCTTGGGAGCCTCTTCCTTCTTGGCGCCGCGCTTCTTCGGAGCGTCTGCGGGCGGTGCGTCCGTCTCGGGCAGCACTTCTTCGAGGTAGGGGCCGAAGCGTCCGTCCTTCACCACGATGTCGCGGCCGTTCTCGGGGTTCTGCCCGAGAACGCGGTCGCCGCCGACGGGAGCCTCGATCAACTCACGCGCCTTCTCGGGCGTGAGCTCGTCGGGAGCGAGGTCGTCGGGGACGTTGATGCGACGCGGGTTCTCCGGATCGTCGCCGGCGACCTCGAGGTAAGGCCCGTAGCGCCCGAACCGGAGCGTGGCGACGTCGCCGATGCGCGTCGAGTTGATCTCACGCGCGTCGATGTCGCCGAGGTTGTCGACGACGTTTCGCAGGCCGACGTGGTCTTCCGCGCCGAAGTAGAACTTGCGCAGCCATTCGGCCCGGTCCTGCTCCCCGCGGGCGATCGCGTCGAGATCGTCCTCGAGGGCCGCGGTGAAGTCGTAGTCGACGAGCTCGGAGAAGTGCTGCTCGAGGAGGCGGACGATGCTGAAAGCGAGCCAGCTCGGAACGAGGGCCTGACCGCGCTTGCTGACATAGCCGCGATTGAGGATGACATCGATGATGCTCGCGAAGGTCGAGGGACGGCCGATGCCCTTCTCTTCGAGAGCCTTGACGAGCGATGCTTCGGTGTACCGCGGCTTGGGGCTCGTGGTGTGCCCCTTCGCCTCGATCTCGGTGAGGGCGACCTCGTCGCCGACAGCGAGAGCCGGAAGGGCCTGATCGTCGGACTTGTCGGCGTCGCTGCGCTTCTCGTCGCGACCCTCTTCGTACGCCTCGAGGAACCCCTTGAACGTGTAGACGGTGCCCGATGCGGTGAACGCCGCCGTCTTGCCGCCCGCGTCGACCTCCAAGGTGACGGTCGTCGTCTCGTACTTGGCGTCGGACATCTGGCTCGCGACGGTGCGCTTCCAGATCAGTTCGTAGAGACGCAGCTCGTCGCGGTCGAGCGCGGAGGCCACCGACGCGGGGGTACGGAAGTCCTCGCCCGAGGGGCGGACCGCTTCGTGGGCTTCCTGCGCGTTCTTGCTGTTGTTGCGGTAGCTGCGGGGGTTCGCCGGAACCGCCTTGTCACCGTAGAGGGCCACCGCCTGCGCGCGCGCAGCCGAGACCGCCTGCGTCGAGAGAGCGGTGGAATCGGTGCGCATGTAGGTGATGTACCCCTTCTCATAGAGGCGCTGCGCGACGCCCATGGCGTGCTTGGCACTCATCGAGAGCTTTCGCCCCGCCTCCTGCTGGAGGGTCGAGGTCGTGAAGGGGGGCTTGGGGCTGCGGGTGCCGGGTTTGGCTTCGACGGAGGTGACGGCAGCCTTCCCCGCCGCTTCGATCGCGGCCGCGAGTTCGCGCACCTGTGGCTCGGTGAGGACGACGACGGCCTTCTTCAGCTCGCCGTGGTCGTCGAAGTCGGTCCCGCGGGCCAACGGCGCACCGTCGAGTCGGGCCAGCCGCGTGGCGAAGGACTCGGCGGACTGCCCGGTCTTCGCGGCGAGCGCCTCGACATCCCAGTACGACGCGGAGACGAAGGCCATGCGCTCGCGTTCACGATCGACGACGAGACGCGTGGCGGCGGACTGTACGCGGCCGGCCGAGGTGCCCTGTCCGACTTTGCGACGGGTGACGTCGGAGACGTCCCAGCCGTAGAGACGGTCGAGGATGCGGCGGGTCTCCTGGGCATCGACGAGGGCGAGGTCGAGCTCACGGGTGTTGTCCACGGCGGCGCGGATCGCGTCTTTCGTGATCTCGTGGAAGACCATGCGCTTGACCGGGACCTTGGGCTTGAGTGCCTCGAGCAGGTGCCAGGCGATCGCTTCGCCTTCCCGATCCTCATCGGTGGCGAGGAGGAGTTCGTCGGCGGTCTTCAGCGCGCGCTTGAGCTCGGCGACGGTCTTCTTGCCCCGGTCGCTCTCCACATATAGAGGAGTGAAGTCGTTCTCGATGTCGATGGAGTACTTCCCCACCGAGGTCTTCTTCAGCTCGGCGGGGATGTCCTTCTTGTCGGCCAGGTCGCGGATGTGTCCGACCGAGCTGAGCACCTCGTAGCCGTCGCCCAGGTACCCCTGGATCGACTTCATCTTGGTCGGCGACTCGACAATGACGAGCTTTTTGCCCGTCGACGCCTTCGTTGCTCGCGCGCCGCGTGTGCCCTTCGTGCTCTCCGCCACTGGCTTCCTTTCTCCGTTGCACACCATACACACCGGCAAGACGTGAACTGGCTGGGAGGGCTTGCACTCCCTGACTTGTCCGCTCAGAGCGGAGGGCCCGCTCGCGCCCGCGCGGCGATCGGGAACGGCCCCAGTCGCGTCGTCACGGTCACCGTGACGACTATGCCCTCCACGGTGCACGCCGCGAGGACGGATCCGGCGATCGCGGCGACGTGGTGCGCTCGCTCGCACGGCACACCCGGGAGGGCACCGCTGACGGCATCCGCGGCCCCGAGCGCGGCCGCATCGGCCACCCCGGCCAGACGAGTCGCCGCGACCGACACTCCGCCCGCCGCGGCGCAGCCCACGACGAGCGTCGCACTCACGGCCAGCACCCCGACCGACAACACCGCACCGGCCATCAGGGAGTACTCGCGACGGCGCAGGAGGAAGCGCGGGCCGAGGGAAGCGGCAGCACGGTGGACAGCGGGACAGTGCTCTCGACGCACACGAGCTCTCCTCGGGGCTGGATCACCACAGTCGCGCCGTCGACGAGGCGGGCGACCGTCGACCGAACCCGCTCATCACTCTCCCCTCGTGCGGCCAGCCGAGCCCCCTGCGCGACGGCCTGTTCCAGGCGGACGAGCCGCCCCGCGGTCAGCAACACCGAGACGGAGAGGAGGACGACGAGGATCACCGCGGGGACGGTGACAGCGAACTCCGCCGCCACCGCGCCCCGCTGGTCGCGCCGCAGGCTCACTCGACCGTCAAGGCGCGCCGAACGAGATCGGTGAGAATGCCCCTCACTTCGTCGCTGCGCATGATGATGACCAGCAAGCCGGCGAAGGCGACGGCTGCCATCGTGGCGATCGCGTACTCAGCAGTGGCGGCGCCGGAATCATCGGCGAACAGCACGGCGGCGCGTCGACGCGTGAGCGCGGGGAAGGTGGGACGGGGGCGGGTCGTTCGAGTCATGGTGACTCCTCTCTTTCGGTGGTGATGAACACGGCAGGCGGGGAGGACGCGCGCGCCCTAGAAGACGACGGGGGCGGAGGCGAGCACCGACAGCATCATCGGCCCCACTCCGAGGAGGAGGAACGCCGGCAGCGTGCAGGCCCCGAGCGGGAGGAGCAACCGGGCACCCAGCCGGGCCGCCCGCAATCGCCCCTCGGTTCGGGCGAGTCGTCGCCGGTCCGCCGCTTCGGCGCGCAGCAGTTCCACGGCCGGAGCCCCGGAGGCACGGGAGAGGTCGAGGACACTTGTCGCGCGCTCTCGCACCGTCGTGCAGCCCGACGTCTCGCAGACCTCAAGGGCGCGGTCGATCGAAACCCCTCCGCTCAGCGCGATGGCGAGCAGGTCACACTCCCACCCGGGCGCGCCAGGAGCCGGTTGCGCCTGGCGAACCAGCAGCGTCGACCATCGACGCGCCGCGACCATCAAGACGATGCCCGCCACGACACAGCCGATGCCGACGGGCTGGGTGAGCGTGGCGGTGGGATCGAAGCCGAAGGCGACGACGAGCACCACGCCCAGGAGCGGGAGCCACGAGATCACGCGAGCGGTCGTCGCCGGCTCGGCGAGCGCCACCGCCACGTCGTCACGCGCCTGATCCGCGTCGCGCAGCGCCTCCGCCGTGCCCCGCAGACTGTCGGACAGCGGCGCCCCCACGGTGGTGGCCACGCGCCACGCCACGGCGACGTCATGCCACGCTCCGCCGCGCCGGTCCATCACCTCGGCGATTCCCGCGGCCGACGTATCCCGCCCGCTCCACGCCTCCCGCTCCGAGCCGGGCCCGACCTCCTGGTCTCTCACGTGCTCCCACGCGCGAGCGGGCGCGACGCCCGCCTGCAGCAGCACGGCCAGTCGGTGCACCTGCGCGGCGACCGAGGCCACCGAGGATCCGGGACCGGGCGCTGCATCAGAGGCACCCAGAGGCTCGCCGGCGCCGCGGGTAGCCGAGGTTCGGGGCCGACGTCGGACGACAGCACGGCGATACGGCCCCCTCATCGCGCGTCTTCCACGGCGAGCCGTCCCTGACGCACGACCGGACGTGCGATGCCGGTGATCTGCCGGACGCCGTCTCTGCGGCGCTCGACATGGACGATCGCGTCGATGGCGCTCACCACCTGCCGCGCAACGGCATGGTCATCCATTCCGGCGGCCGCCCCCAGCGCCTCCAGTCGCGCGGGCACATCTGCGAGGCCGCTCGCGTGCACCGTGCCGGCCCCGCCGTCGTGGCCGGTGTTGAGCGCTGTCAGCAGTTCGCGGACCTCCGGCCCACGACACTCGCCCACCACGAGTCGATCGGGTCGCATGCGCAGGGCCTCCCGGACGAGACGGTCGAGACCGACCGCGCCGGCACCCTCGAGATTGGGCTGACGCGCCTCCAACCGCACGTGATGCGGATGATCGATCCGCAGCTCGGCGACGTCTTCGATCGTGACGATCCGCTCGCCCGGCGGAACGACGCCGAGGAGTGCCGCCAGCAAGGTCGTCTTTCCCGCACCGGTCGCGCCGGTCACGAGCAGATTGGCGCGCCCGTCCACGAGCTCCCTCAGACGAAGCTCCGATTCGGCGTCGAACATGCCGCGCGAGCCGAGATCAGCAAGGGTGGGGCGATCGGCCGAGGGAAGCCGAATGGAGATCGCGGCGCCCGTGCATGAGACCGGCGCCAGCACGGCATGGACGCGGACCCCGTCCTCCCACCGGACATCGACGAGAGGTGTCAGGTCGTCGAGGTGACGTCCGCCGATGCCGATCAGCGCCACGGCGAGATCCCGCACCGCGCGGTCGTCCGCCTGCCACGTGGCGATGTGCTCGGCGCCGCGGCCACGATCGACGAACAGTCCATCGGTGCCGTTGACGAACACATCGGTGACCTCGGGATCAGCCAAGTACGCGGCGAGCGATGCCACGGCGGGGTGGTCGGGGATCCGGCGGGCCGCGGGAGACACCTGGGGAGACGTCCCCCGGTCACGCCCACGGTCACCGCGACGCCCACCTGCCTCTGCGCGCGTCGTCGATCCCGCCGTCCGGGAGTCGGGCGATGACCGATGCTCCCCGCGAGGGCGGACGACGAACGGTTCGGGCATGCCCCCGACGCTAGATCGCAGGCCGAGTCCGTACCCCTTGTCCACCGACGCCCGTGGACAGAATGCAGCGGCGGCGGAGGTGGGGAGGACCGGGCCTGGATCGGCCAGCATCGATGTCCCCAGACAAGGAGATGGGCGGCACCCTTAGGGGGAGAAGGGTACCGCCCGAAACAGCGGCCGCTACGGGGGATGGCAGACCGCTGTTGTGCCAGAATCTGAGTTCGGCCGCGACCGAGCTTACGCAACGCCTCGCTCAGGTCCAAACAAGTCCGGGGCGTGGCGGCCCAATAGATCGGCCTGGTCCCGGGCCTCGGACGCGTCCTCGGTACCCCACTATCGGAGGTAGTCGGGGGTCCGCATTCCCGGATAAATTGTGCCGATCGTCTCGGCGTCAGCGCGCCGTCCCGTCACACGCACAGCCGCAAAGGAGCGAGCATGAGCAGTCAGATCGACCACCTGCTGACCGAGTCCCGACGATTCGCCCCGAGCGAGGAGTTCGCCCGGAGCGCCGTGGCCACGGCCGATCTGTACGCGGAGGCCGAAGCCGATCGTGAGGCCTTCTGGGCCCGACAGGCCAGAGAGCTGCACTGGCACACGCCGTTCACCCAGGTCCTCGACTGGTCGAATCCGCCGTTCGCGCAGTGGTTCGCCGATGGCGAGATCAATGTCGCGTACAACTGCCTGGATCGCCACGTGGAGGCAGGTCTCGGCGATCGGGTGGCCCTGTTGTGGGAAGGCGAGCCGGGAGACGAGCGCCGGATCACGTATGGCGAGCTGACCGAGGAGGTCAAGCGGGTCGCCAACGTCCTCGCCGGCCTCGGCGTCGGGCAGGGCGATCGTGTGGCGATCTACATGCCGATGATTCCCGAGGCCCTCGCGGCGATGCTCGCCGTGGCCCGCCTCGGTGCGATCCACTCTGTCATCTTCGGCGGATTCTCCGCCGACAGCCTCCGCACGAGGATCGACGATGCGGGAGCGCGCGTCGTGATCACCGCCGATGGCGGCTACCGGAAGGGCCGCGTGTCGCCTCTCAAGCCGGCGGTCGACCAGGCGCTGTCCGATCGGGGCGCGGGCGTGCAGGAGACCGTCGAACACGTCCTCGTCGTCCGTCGGACCGGCAACGAGGTGGGGTGGAACGCAGACCGCGACCTCTGGTGGCACGACGTCGTTCCCGCCGCATCCGCGGAGCACGAGGCACAGCCCTTCCCCGCCGAGAACCCCCTCTTCATCCTCTACACGTCGGGGACGACCGGGAAGCCCAAGGGCATCCTCCACACGAGCGGCGGCTACCTCACCCAGGCGGCCTTCACCAACAAGGTCGTCCACGATCTGCACCCCGAATCGGACGTCTTCTGGTGCACCGCCGACATCGGCTGGATCACGGGGCATTCGTATGTGACCTACGGCCCGCTCGCCAACGCGGCGACGCAGGTGCTCTACGAGGGAACGCCCGACACCCCCCACCCCGGCCGGTGGTGGGAGATCGTTCAGAAGTACGGCGTGACGATCCTCTACACGGCGCCCACCGCGATCCGCTCGTTCATGAAGCTCGGCCGTGCCATCCCCCAGCAGTTCGACCTGTCCTCCCTCCGCCTGCTCGGATCGGTCGGCGAGCCCATCAACCCCGAGGCCTGGATGTGGTACCGCAAGGTCATCGGCGGCAAGACGGCCCCGATCGTGGACACCTGGTGGCAGACCGAGACCGGAGCGATCATGGTGTCGGCACTCCCGGGCGTCACCGAGACCAAGCCGGGATCGGCTCAGGTACCGCTTCCCGGGATCGCCGTCGACGTCGTGGACGAGGACGGCGCCCACGTCGGGAACGGGAACGGCGGGCTCCTCGTTCTCACCCAGCCCTGGCCGAGCATGCTCCGGGGCATCTGGGGCGACCCCGACCGATTCCGCGAGACCTACTGGGAGAAGTTCGAGAAGCAGGGCTACTACTTCGCCGGCGACGGAGCGCGCTTGGACGATGACGGCGACGTCTGGTTCCTCGGCCGGGTCGACGACGTGATGAACGTGTCGGGCCATCGACTGTCCACGACCGAGATCGAGTCGGCGCTGGTGGGCAACGAGGCCGTCGCCGAGGCAGCCGTAGTCGGAGCCTCGGACGAGACCACCGGCCAGGCCGTCGTCGCCTTCGTCATCATCAAGCAGAGCTATCTCGACGCACATTCGCCGGAGGGCCTGGCCGGCACGCTCCGCGCGTGGGTCGGTGAGCAGATCGGGCCGATCGCGCGGCCACGCGATGTCTACATCGTCGGCGAGCTTCCCAAGACGCGGTCGGGAAAGATCATGCGGCGCCTCCTGCGCGACGTGGCCGAGGGCCGCGAGGTGGGCGACACCACG
This sequence comes from Microbacterium sp., assembly GCA_048594675.1. Classification (GTDB taxonomy): domain Bacteria; phylum Actinomycetota; class Actinomycetes; order Actinomycetales; family Microbacteriaceae; genus Microbacterium. The sequence goes on from JBMDWQ010000075.1 coordinate 14,696, forward strand.
ACGCTCGCCGACACCGCCGTGATGAGCGTCATCTCCGCACAGGTGAAGTAACCACCTCCCCGTCGATCGCGTTCCGCCGCCGAGCACAACAGCGGACGTGGAGACCGACACGCCGACACTCCGCGCGGGCACCACGGTGTGTCGGCGTCGGGATCCGCCGTTGTGTCACGACGCTGTCCTCAGGTCCGACATGGCACGCCTTCGGACGGGGGCGAGGCAGGTGGATGCTCCCGTCGCGGGCGCGGCAGACTGGAGGGATGGACCCGGCGCCCTACGAGATCCGCCCGCTGCGACCAGATGAGCAGGAGGGGGCCGCGTTCGACGCCCTCGTGTGGCGCGCGGCGGA
>JBMDWQ010000076.1:0-6082 GCA_048594675.1 Microbacterium sp.
CCTCGACGCGCCCCCGGGAGCCATCCCCTCGGGGGGGCGACGTCGTCTCCGGATCAGTTCTGGGGGAGCGCGGCGTACAGGTCGATCGAGTTCCCATCGGGGTCCAGCACGGTGGCGTAGCGCTGACCCCACGGTGCATCGAACGGGGCGACGTGGGCGGGATGGCCAGCGGCAGCCAGAGCCGCCACGGCGGCGTCGACCGCGGCGGGGCTTCCCTGATCGAAGGCCAGAGCGACGCGGTGGCCGCCGTCCGCGGGAACGTAGGACGGGTCGAAGCTGCGGATCGTCTCGATGGTGTCCCAGGCGAGGGCGATCCCGCCGGGAAGGGTCGCATCCACGTGGGGGCTCGCGTCCTGCCCGTCGGCGATGTCGACACCCAAGGCGCGGTAGAAGGCGAGTGAGGCCGCCATGTCGCGCGTGACGATGCCGATGAATCCGAGTGTGAGTGTCATGCTGCCACGCTACGCGTCGCCTCGGTACGGGGCGAGGTGTCCGCCGGCGCACCGGGACGTGCGCTTCGCGCAGGGGCCCTGGTCATGGGAGCGGTGCCACGCTACGATGCAGGCACATTCGCGTCGACGACGACGCACCCCCTGGATGTGAGGTGTGGCAGTGAGCACGGAAGTACGGAGCACGAAGACACAGGAAGCCATCTCGGTCCGCAGGCGACGCCGCAAGGTGCGCGCGCTTCTGGCGGGCGGACTGGTCTTGGGAGTCGGCGGGGCCGTGGTCCTCGCGGCGTGGACGGACAACGAGTTCGTCACGGGACTCTTCTCGGCGGGACAGTTCAACCTCGAGGGCTCGGTCGACGGCACGACGTATGCCGACCACGACACGACGGGAAGCGCGGCGACGCTGACCTTCTCGGTGCCGGTCGAGGAACTGGCCCCGGAAGAGACCGTTTACGCAGGCTTCTGGGTGCGGCTCGCCGCAGGGACCACCAACCCGGCCGACCTCTCCCTGGCCGGGCTCACGGGAACCGGCACCGCCGTCGCCGAGCTCGATTACGCGATCTATCCCATCGCCGCGGGCGCCACGTGTGGCGCGGCGACCGCGACCGGCACGCCGCTGGCGGCCGGCTCCCTCGACGACACGGCGGTGACCAGTACGAGCGTTGCGCTGTCCGCTCCCGTCGCGCCCGCCGCCGGGGCGGCCCAGCAACTGTGCTTCGCCGTCACCGCCAGTGCCGGGTTGGAGCAGGGGACGTCGGCGACCGGCGTCTGGCAGTTCACGGCCGAGTCGTCCTAGGAGCGGTCGTGTCCTCCGACGTCGATGTCGGGCGGCGCCGCGTCCCCCGTCGACGCGGACGCCTGTTCCTGCGTGCCCGTGCGGTGCTGGCGGGGGCGATCGTGTTGGGTGTCGGCGCCGTGGCCACCCTCGCCGCCTGGACGGACAACGAGTTCGCCACCGCGACCGTCGGCTCGGGGCGGTTCGGGATCGTCGGGAGCATCAGCGACGGTGCCTTCACTGACCACGCGACCAGTCCCGGCGGCACGGTCACGTTCACGCCCATCCTGAGCGGGGTCTATCCCGGGTCTCCCGCCGGATTCACCACGGTGCGCATCCGCACGGCGACGGCGACCAGCGGCGGCTTCGACTCGGTGCCGGGTGTCGTGCGGATGCAGACGGCGACGTCGGCCTCGGGGGCGCTCGCCTCGGCCCTCGTCTACGCCGTACGCATCGTGCCCTCGGGAGCGTCGTGCGCCGAAGCGCTCTTCTCGAACGCCTCGGCGCCGGTCATCGTTCCCAATGGCACCGCGCTCTCGACCGACGTCGCTACGACGCCCGACGCCCCGCAGGACCTGCAGGCAGCGGGGGCGAACACCGTGACGTACTGCATCCGCATCGCCCTTCCCTCGACCGCTGCCGACGGTGTCCAGAACCAGACCACGACGGTGACGTGGCGCTTCGCGGGGTCCACGCCGTGACCTCGCTCGTCGTGCTTGTCCTGTCGGGACTTCTCGCGGCGGGGCTCCCCGGCGTGTCCGCGGGGCAGCTACCGGCGAGGGCGGCACCCCCCGCCGACCCCGACGTCGTCCATCTCGAGGCGGCGCTCGACCGCGACGCGGCGCGGCGGATGGAGCCCGGCGTCCCCGTCACGTGGGATATCGCCGTCTCCGCCTCCCGCGACGACGGGGTCATCGACGTGCGGTGGGAGGGTGACGATCCCACCGGGTCCTTCTCGGTCGAGGTCCGGGAATGCGAGGTCGCGTGGACGGCTGGGGGATGCCGGACCGGGGAGCGTGCTCGCCCGACCGTGTCCGCCGACGGCGCGGCCGCCATCGCGACCATGTCCTCCCGCGAGACCCGGTGGTATCGACTGCGGATCTGGCTGGCGGACACCGGCGGTGTGCCCGACGATCGCGTTGCGCGGCTCACCGTGCACGCGCGGGGCCAGGGGCGCGGGGACGAGGAAGGCCTGGCGCAGAGCGGCGGCCGGGTCGGGATGATGCTCCTGCCGGCGCTGGGGGCCGTCGGCGCGGGCCTGGTGCTGGCGCGCATCGCTCGCGCACGCCGGGAGGCCGCGCCATGAATCGCCGGGCCGTTCAACGCAGAGCCGGCTGGGGAGCGGCCGCGCTCGTGTGCGTCCTGGGTCTGCCGCACACGGCCGCCGTTCCGCAGGCGGTGTCGGCCGCATGGACCGATCGGGAGCTCGCCGTGGCGACCGTCGCCTCCACCGGGGTGGTGGCCCCGACCAAGAACGGGTGCTCGATCGTTCTCGGGCTTTCGGTCACCTATTCGTGGATCAATCCCACGACGGGGGCGCCGCGCACCGGATATGTTCTGGAGATCCTCCGTCAGGGGGTCGTTCTGGCCTCCACCACCGTCTCCGCCAGCGCGACCTCGGCCTCGACATCGGGTCTGCTGTCCACTCTTCTCGGCGGCGTGACCTACGACGTGCGGGTGCGCGCGGTGTCGAGCTCGTGGAGTTCTCCGGCCGTCACCGGGACCTTCTCCACGACGCTCGCCGGGCTCATCACGGGCTGCGCGTGGTGAGCGTGGCGCCACGGCGCGGACTCCGTGTCGTCGGCGAAACGCTCCTTAGTCTCCTCGCCCTCGGCGGGCTCGTCTGCCTCGCCCTCGTCGTCGCCGCCGTCGTGTTCCGCATCACGATCATCATGTTCGCGACCGGATCGATGTCGCCGGCGATCCCGGCCGGCTCGATCGCCTTCGTCCGCGAGATCCCGGCCACCGAGATGACCGTCGGCGACGTCGTGACCGTGTCCCGCGATTCCGAGCTCCCGATCACCCACCGCGTCGTGGAGATCGAGTCGGTCGACGGGGAGCGGGTCACCTTCCGGATGAAGGGTGATGCGAACGCGGCGGAGGACCCCGTCCCGTACACCGCCACCACGGTGCGCCACGTCTGGTGGGCGATTCCAGGGGTGGCTGCCGGCGTCGCCTGGCTGCAGCAGCCTCTGGTGCTGGCGGCCGTGACGGTCGGAGCGGCGATCCTCGTCACGTGGGCCTTCTGGCCGCGCCGGGAGGAGGGCGACGAGGCCTCGATGGGGGAGGGAGATACGAGACCTCGCCGCCGGTCACGGGCCCGCGGTGAATCCCGCGCGGGCGAAGGAAGAGGCGACGAGACGACGGCGGGGGATCAGAGCCTGACCTCGGCGACGACCTCGCCGAACTCGGTCTCACCCACCGGCGTGAACCCGACGCGCCGGAAGAACGCCTCGGGGCCCTCCTCTCCGGCTTCGTAGATGACGTTGACGTGGTCGACACCCCTCGAGCGCGCCTCTTCGAGCAGCTTCTCGACGGCGAAGCGCCCGACCCCGCGGCCCTGGTCGTCGGCATCGACGTTGATCCGCCACAGCACCGAGCGGAAGTGCTCGTGCGGCGCCTCGGGGTCGAAGTTGGCGCTCACGAAGCCGACGACCTCGTTGCCGTCGAGGACGACGCGTTGCCACGCGGTGGCGGGGTTGACGACGGCAGCCGCCACGGCATAGCTGGTCGGCGCCAAGAACTGCTCCTGGCCCGGCTTGAGGGACATCGCGTTGACCGCGACGATCGTCGCAGCCGACAGTTCCACCAGGCGAAGCTCCGTCATGGCCCCAGGCTACTCGCCGGGCCGAGCCCGCGCATCCGTCTCCGGGGGGACATTGTCCGAGCCTCGGCAGATATCTCGACGTCAAGATAGTTTGGCTCGGTGCGATAGGCTGAACACCGATCCGCGACGCCCACCAGGAGAGATCAGACGTGCCTGAGTCCACCATCATCTACACCCACACCGACGAGGCTCCGGCGCTGGCCACGGCCTCCTTCCTGCCGATCGTCCGCGCCTTCGCCGGGCAGGCCGGCGTCGAGCTCGAGACGCGCGACATCTCGCTCTCGGGGCGCATCCTCGCCGCGTTCCCGCAGCGCCTCACCCCCGACCAGCAGGTCGGCGACGCGCTCGCCGAGCTCGGCGGCCTCGCGACGCTTCCCGAGGCGAACATCATCAAGCTCCCCAACATCTCCGCGTCGATCCCGCAGCTGAAGGCCGCCATCGCCGAGCTGCAGGGCCAGGGCTACGACATCCCCGACTATCCCGACGACCCGACCACCGTCGAGGAGAAGGACGTCCGCGCGCGGTACGACCGCATCAAGGGTTCGGCCGTCAACCCCGTGCTGCGCGAGGGCAACAGCGACCGCCGCGCGCCCCTCTCGGTGAAGAACTATGCCCGCAAGCACCCCCACCGCAACAAGCCGTTCGCGGCGGGCTCGCGCACGCGCGTCGCCACGATGGGCCACGACGACTTCAAGAGCAATGAGAAGTCCTGGGTCGCCGCCCACGACGATGTCCTGAGCGTGCGCCACGTCGCCGAGGACGGCACGGTGACGGTGTTGAAGCCGGAGCTCAAGGTCCTGCCGCGCGAGATCATCGACGCCACCTTCCTCTCGGCCGCCGCCCTCGACGAGTTCCTCGCCGAGACCCTGCGCGAAGCCCAGCAGGAGGGCGTGCTGTACTCCGTGCACCTGAAGGCGACCATGATGAAGGTCAGCGACCCGATCATCTTCGGCCACGTCGTCAAGGCCTACTTCGCCGACGTCTTCGCGCGTTACGGCGACCGCATCGCTGCGGCCGGCCTCACGCCCAACAACGGGCTCGGCTCGATCCTCGCCGGCCTCGCCGACGTCGACGGCGGGGACGAGATCATCGCCGCCTTCACGGCCGCGCTCGAGCAGGGAGCCCGCCTGTCCTACGTCAACAGCGACAAGGGCATCACCAACCTCCACGTCCCCTCCGACGTGATCGTCGACGCGTCGATGCCGGCGCTCGTCCGCAACGGCGGCAAGCTCTGGGGTGCCGACGGCAGTGAGGATGACACCCTCGCCGTCATCCCCGACTCCTCCTATGCCGGCGTCTATCAGGCGGTCATCGACGACGTCATCGCCAACGGCCCGCTCGATCCGGCGACGATCGGCACGGTTCCCAACGTCGGGCTCATGGCGCAGGCGGCCGAGGAATACGGCAGCCACGACAAGACGTTCGAGATCGCCGCGGCCGGAGTCGTGCAGATCCTCGACGGCCAGGGCGAGGTCGTCATCGAGCACGAGGTGCAGGCGGGGGACATCTGGCGTGCCACCCAGACCAAGTACCTCCCGGTCGTCGACTGGGTGCGCCTCGCCGTCAGCCGCGCGCGTGCGACGGGTGCGCCGGCCGTGTTCTGGCTCGACGTCAACCGGGCACACGATGCGCAGCTGATCGCGAAGGTCTACCAGGCGCTGGCGACGATGGACACCCACGACGTCCAGATTTCGATCCTCGCCCCCGCCGAGGCCACGCGATACACCCTGGCCCGCATGCGGCATGGCCTGGACACGATCTCGGTCACCGGCAACGTGCTGCGCGACTACCTCACCGACCTGTTCCCGATCCTCGAGGTCGGCACTAGCGCCAAGATGCTCTCGATCGTGCCGCTCCTGGCCGGGGGTGGGCTGTTCGAGACCGGTGCCGGGGGCTCCGCGCCCAAGCACGTCCAGCAGCTGGTGGAGGAGGACTACCTGCGGTGGGACTCCCTGGGTGAGTTCTTCGCGCTCGCCGCGTCGTTCGAGCACCTGGCCGACTACACCGGCAACGCGCGCGCGAAGGTGC
>JBMDWQ010000077.1:0-2720 GCA_048594675.1 Microbacterium sp.
CCGCGGCCGCTGGACCACGTCTCCTCGCCGAGTCCGAAAGCGGCGAAACTGGCCGCGGTGGCCGTTCCTGAGCCGTTGGAGGACCCGGACGCGAACGGTGCGGTCAGAAACGCCGGGTTGTAGGGGCTCTCGGCTCGGCCGTAGAGGCCGCGTTGCATGCCGCCGTTGGCCATCGGCGGCATGTTCGTCAAGCCCAGGCAGATGGCGCCGCCGCCGCGCAGGCGCTCGATCGTGAAGGCGTCGCGCTGGGCCACCAGTTCGGCGAAGGCGGGCGATCCGGCCGCGGCGGTGAGGCCGGCGACGAGGTAGCTGTCCTTCGCGGTGTACGGGATCCCTTCCAGCGGCCCGCGTGCGTGTCCGCGGGCGCGCCGCTCGTCGCTGGCCTGGGCTTCGGCACGCGCCGCGGGGTTGCGGACGACGACGGAACGGAGGGCGGTGGCGGTATCAGGACCGTCGTACGCGTCGATCCGCGCCAGGTAGGCGTCGACGAGATCCACGCAGCGCGCGTCGCCCGACTCCAGCGCTCCGCGGAGCTCGGCGATCGACGCCTCGACGACGTCGATCATGAGCGCACCGGCGCGGGGACGCGCGGTTGCTGCTGGGTGATGCAGTGGATCCCGCCGCCGCGCGCGAAGATCGGCCGCGCGTCGACGGTGACCACTTCCCGACCGGGGTAGGCCTCGGCGAGGATCGCGGCGGCGCGGGAATCGGCATCCGGTTCCCCGAAGCCGCAGGCGATGACACCGCCATCGACGACGAGATGATTGACGTAGCTCCAGTCGACCACGCCCTCCTCGTCGCGCAGGGTGGCGGGGGCGGGGAGCTCGACGATCTCGAAGCGTCGTCCGGCCGCATCGGTCTGCGCCGACAGCACCTCCCGGAGCTCGCGAGTCACGGCATGGTCGGGGTGGGCCGGGTCTTGCTGGTCGTGGAGGAGCAGGCGGCCGGGCGAAGGGATCGTCGCGACGATGTCGACGTGCCCGTTCGTGCCGAAGTCGTCGTAGTCGCGGGTGAGTCCGCGGGGGAGCCACACGGCCGTCGTCGCGCCGATCGTGCGGGCCATCTCCGCTTCGACCCGCGCCTTGTCGGCGTAGGGATTGCGGCGTGGGTCGAGTTGGACGGTCTCGGTGAGCAGCACCGTGCCCTCCCCGTCGACGTGGATGCCGCCGCCTTCGTTGACGAGCGTCGAGCTGACGAGCCGGGCGCCTGCCGCCGCTGCGACGATTCGGGCGTGCGCGGCCGACTTCTGCCACTGTGCCCACGCCGGGGCTCCCCAGCCGTTGAAGATCCAGTCGACGGCGCCGAGCGCCCCCGACGTATCGTCGAGGACGAAGGTGGGGCCGGAGTCGCGCATCCAGAACTCGTCCACCGGCGCCTCCAGGAGCGTGATCTCGCCGGGGAGCATCCGGCGGGCGCGCGCGGCCTCCGCCGGATCGACGACCATCGTCACCGGCTCGAAGCGGGAGACCGCCGAGGCGACGGCCGTCCACGCGGCATACCCCTCCTCGCGGAGCGCGGCGGTGTCGCCGAGCGTCTCGCCCTCGGCGGGGAAGGTCATCCAGGTGCGCTCATGCGGTGCGGTCTCTGCGGGCATGCGCCAAGCCATCGCGGTCTCCTCGGGGGTGCGCTACCTTGTTGATCGAGCGATCAATAGCAGGGAGCGTATCGAGCGATGGATGCCGCGTCAACCGATCAGCCGCATGACGGTCCTCGTCCTCGTGTGCGGAAGACCCCGGACGAGCGGCGCGCCGAGGTCGCGGAGGCGGCGCGGGCGATCACGCGCGAGCACGGCCTCGACACGCTGACGCTGCGGGCCGTGGCCACGCACATGGGGGTCGCGCCGGGACTGGTCGCGCACTACATCCCGAGCATGGACGACCTGGTGGCCGAGGCCTTCGGCGGTCTCGTCGCCGAGGAGCTCTCCGACGTCGTCGCGCTGATCTCCCGAGTCGAGGCGCCGCGGGAGCGTCTCGCGCTCCTCCTCGACACGCTCCTGGACGGCAGTCGGACCGACATCACGCAGGTGTGGGTGCAGGGATGGGCGATGGGCGCGCGCAACGAGGCGCTCGCCGCGCGCGTGCGCACCGAGATGGACGACTGGCAGGCGGCGATCGCCGCCGAGATCCGGCGCGGCATGGACAGCGGCGTCTTCGTACCCGGAGACGCCGCTGTGACGGCGGGACACCTGCTGGCGATGATCGACGGGCTCAACGCTCACTCGCTCGTGCGCTGGACCGCTGTCCCGCACCCCGCGCGGCTCCTCGACCTCCTGCTGTAACCCCCGCGTTCCCCGGCCCCCGGCTCACGTGGCGCAACACGCTGCTATCCGCGGGGCATAGCGGCGTGTTGCGCCACCTTTGCGGGCGGGAGGTCCGGCACGCGGTCTCCGGACCTCGACGAGCGGAGCTGACGGACCGCGTCAGAGTGTCACGCCCTCCGCGATCTGACGCAGAGCCGCGAGGTGTGACTCCACGGCGCGGCGCCCGGAGCCAGTCAGCGCGATCCAGGTCAGCCGGCGCGCGTCGGGGCGGCCGGAGGAGCGCTCCTTGCGCAGCGCGACCATGCCGGCATCGGCCAGTAGCTTGAGGTTCTTCGACAGGTGCGCGTCGGTGATGTCGAGAGTGTCGCGGACCACGGCGAACTCCAGCTCGTCAACCGTCCGGAGCAGGCCGCAGATGCGCAGACGCATCGGCGAATGGATGACGTCGTTGAACTCGGGG
>JBMDWQ010000078.1:0-13761 GCA_048594675.1 Microbacterium sp.
AGCTCACGCCAGTCGAGGTAGGCGAACACGATCGAGGCGGCCAGGAACACGTAGCTCAGGAGGGACAGGCCGACCACACCGCCCGTCCACTGCAGCATCGCCGCCACGGCCTCACTGCCGGCCGCGCTGTTGGGCGAGACGCTCTCCATCGAGACGAGCGCGTCGACGTAGCCGTTCCAGTCGATGAAGAACAGCGTGAACACCGGCAGCGTCGACGCGACGATGCACAGGTAGATCCAGAGGGTGTTGGTGTTCGCTCCCGGGGCCGACGGTCCCGTCGCCACGGCCGGGGCGGCCGCGTAGCCCTGCGAGGGATAGCCGCCCTGGGAGGGGTAGCCGCCGGACGACGGATACGCGGGTGTCGAGGCGTACGGAGGCACTGCGGGTGCCCCCGGGGCTGCCGGTGCCGCGCTTCCCGGGTCCGCGACGGGCGCGTACTCACCGAAGCGAGGTCGCTCAGGGGCGGCCGGAGCCGCCGGTGCGGAGGATCCCGCAGCACCGGGGGCAGCGGTCGTGTGCTCGGTCCAACGAGAGCCGTCCCACCAGCGGGTGCGGCTCGCGTCGGCGGGGTCGGGGTACCATCCGGCGGGGGTGCTCATGACGTGCTCTCCTGGAGTTCGGCGCCCGAATGGGCGAGTTCGGCAAGGGCGGCGTCGCTGGAGTCGGGGGCGACTCCGGCGACGAGATCGGTCAGCACTCTCACGTGCCGGCCGTGGGCGATCGCGTCCAGCGCCGAGGCGCGAACGCAGTAGTCGGTGGCGATCCCGGTGACATCCACCTGGGTCACACCGTGGGCGGTCAGCAGGTCGGCGACGGTCTCGCCGTCGTCGGTGACACCCTCGAAGAGGGAGTAGGCGGGAACACCCTGACCCTTTTTCACATGATGGGTGACGGCCGAGGTGTCGAGCCCGGGGTCGTACTCCGCGCCCTCGGTCCCGGCGACGCAGTGGACGGGCCAGGAGTCGACGAAGTCGGGCTCGCCATCGGCGAAGTGACCGCCGTTGTCATTGTCGCCATCGTGCCAGTCGCGTGACGCGATCACGAGGGCGTAGTCGTCGCGGTGCGCTTCCAGGAAGCGCGAGACCCCGACAGCGACTGCGTCACCTCCGTCGACGCCGAGCGCTCCGCCCTCGGTGAAGTCGTTCTGAACGTCGACGATGAACAGGGCCCTGGTCATACATCGAGCGTATCCCCTCGGGGCGGTTCACGACTCCGGAGTCTGCTCGCGTTGACCGCGCAGGGAACGCCGCGTCACCCCGGCGGCGGCCTCGACTCCGTGGTCTCCAGGATCGAGCGCGCCCGAAGCAGCCTCGGGGACGGGACGCGGATCGACGCGGGCCAGGCGCGAGGGCCACCAGATCGCTCGGCCGATGTCGTACGAGACGGCCGGCACCAGGAGCGACCGCACCACGAACGTGTCGAGCAGCACACCGAAAGCCACGATGAACGCGATCTGCGCAAGGAAGAGGATCGGGATCACGCCGAGGGCCGCGAACGTGGCGGCGAGGACCAACCCGGCCGACGTGATCACGCCACCGGTCGCGACGAGCCCCCGGAGGATTCCGGGTCTCGTGCCGTGACTGAGCGACTCCTCCCGGACCCTCGACATCAGGAAGATGTTGTAGTCCACCCCGAGCGCGACGAGAAAGACGAAGCCGTAGAGCGGCACCGCGGGATCCGCACCGGGGAACTGGAAGAGGTGATCGAAGACGAGGGCGCTCACTCCCAGGGCGGCACCGAACGACACGATGACGCTCAGAATGAGCAGCACGGGAGCGAGGATCGCGCGCAGCAGCAGCATCAGGATGAGCATGATCACCACGAGGATGACGGGGATGATCACCGTGCGATCGCGGATCGAGGTGTCGTTGGTGTCGAGGTCGACAGCCGTCGTGCCCCCGACGAAGGCGACATCAGCACCCCACGCCTCGGCGAAGTCGGCGCGGATCTCCCGGATCGTCTCCTCCGCCTGGAGCGAGTCGGCCTCGTCGGACAGCGTCGCGATCAGAAGCACGTCACCGTCGGACACGGTCGGCGCAGGAGCCGCACCTCCGGGGGGCCCGGCCGCGGCGTAGACGGGCTCGCCGTCTCTCACCGTCACGCCGACCTGGCCGGCGGCGGAGTCGGTCGAGGCCGCCGCGATCGACTCGATCCCCTCGGCCTTCGTCAACAGGTCGACAGCCTCGGCGACCCGCGACTCGGGAACGATGACGTAGGCGGGGCTGCCCGATCCGGCCGGGAAGTGCTCGGCGAGGACGTCCTGCCCGTCACGGGCCTCGCTGGCGCCGAGCACCAGATCGCTGGAAGGAACCCCGTCGGCCTTCAGCTGAAGGACACCGACCGAAGCGGCCAGGAGCACGACGGTGCAGATGATCCAGGTCGCTCGCGCGTGCCGGGCCACGAAACGCGCCTGACGTGCCCACACACCGCGCACCGGCTGCGTGAGGTCATCGGGCAGGTCGATCGCCCCGTTCTTCGGGATGAACGGCCAGAACGCCACGCGACCGAAGAGAGCCAGGAGCGCCGGGAGGAAAGTGAGGGCCGACAGCACCGAGAACGCGATCCCGATCGATGCGATGGGACCGAGGGCGCGGTTGCTGGCGAGATCGCTCAGGAGCAGGCACAGGAGCCCCGCGATGACGGTTCCCCCCGAAGCCAGGATCGGTTCGAACGCGCCCTTCCACGCGGTCTTCGTCGCCGGCCACCGCGGCAGCCCGGCTCCGATCGCCTCGCGGAACCGGGCCACGTACAGGAGCGCATAGTCGGTGGCCGCACCGATCACGAGGATGAAGAGGATCCCCTGCACCTGTCCGTTGAGCACGACGATGCCTGCCTTGGCGAGCCACCACACGGTCAGCAACGCGACGCAGAGGGCAAAGGTCGAGGTCAGCAGCACGAGCACGGGAAGAAGCGGCGAGCGATAGACCACGATCAGGATCACGAACACGGCGGCGAGCGCCACGATCAGGAGCAGTCCGTCGATGCCGAGGAACCCCTTGACGAGATCGGCGGTGAATCCTGCCGGGCCCGTCACCCACGCATCCACACCCGCCGCGACCTCTTCCTGCACGAGAGAACGGACCTCTTCCACGATCTCGCGCACCTCGCCGTCGGCGTCGATGGGCACGAACACCTGCACCGCTTCGCCGTCTTCCGACGCGATCGGTGGCGAGACCTCCCCCACACCGGGGATCTTCGCGATCTGATCGGCGATGCCGGTGAGGTCGGCGAGCTGCGCGTCATCGAGCTTCTGATCGGACGCGAACACCACGACCGCCGGGATCGTGTCGTCGCCCAGGAACTCGCCGAGTCGCTCCTGCACCTGCGTGGCCTCTGCGCTGGCAGGGAGGAAGCTCGATTGGTCGTTCGTGGCGACCTCGTCGACCTTGCCGAAGTACGGTCCACCGACCGAGCCGCCGACCAGCCAGATGAGCACGAGCAATACCGGGATCCCGATCCGCACCCAGCGAGTCGGGATGCGGTCGACGCGCGAAGAAGTCATATCGCTAGCTTATCTAGCAAAATATCCTCGCGCGACCCTGTCCGACGCAAGAGCGGCGAGGTTCCGCCCGCCGAGCTCAACGCACGAAGATCAGCACCCATGACACGACGAGCGCCACGACGCCGAGAGCCACGGCCGCACCCGCCGCCCAGAGCACGGGGATCAGACCCGGAGGACGTCGAGTGAGGCGCATCCGGTCCCGCCAGCCGTGCCGGTACCAGAGGGGAACCCGGTCGCGACCGCCGATCGCCGACGCCTCGGATGGGGTCAGCTGCGCACTGTTGGCGTCGCCGTCGCCGTCGTACCAGCGCACGGTCGCGCCAGAATCGTCGTGATCGACCCAGCCTTCGGCAGGAAGCCAGGTGCCGTCGGCGGCCCACAGGATGACGGCGATGATCAGCAGGAGCAGACCGACGCCGAAGCCCAGCCAGGAGAAGATCTCGACGACGGCGTCCAGCGCGTTCACGCCGCCTCCCGAGAAGTAGTGGAGTCTGCTCAGGGAATCGCTCCCTCTGAGCTGTTCATAATGAGTGGGACGAGGTCCGCGGCTCCGCGCCCGAGCTTATCGTCCCGCAACGACGGGACGACTCCCCGCCGACGATCGGGCCGCCGGGGTGGCGCTGCGTTCGGCACCATCGAGGCTCCGTGATCTCGGAGGCGAACCGTGTACATTCCCGCCTATGAACTCACGCCGATTGGTGGTGCCCGCCCTGGTCGCGGCCGTGTTGCTGCTCACTGCGTGCTCACCGGCAGAGTTCGCGCGCGAGCAGACAGCAGCGGACCGGCCAGCCTCCGTCGTCGGCGGATCCGCCGGCAAGGTCGACGTCGCCAGCCTTCGGCACGTGGGGCGCGCAGACGGCTACGACGTCTATCTCGCGCGCGGATCCGATGACAGCGAGACGTTGTGCCTCTCGCTGGCCGTTGACGGCCAATGGCAGAGCACAGATTGCTCACGGAGCTTTGTATCGGTCCGTATCAGCAACAGCGCCAGCGTCCAGGCCGAGGTCAGCCATCGCGGCGGGGAGGAGCGGGACATGCTCTCCGAGAACGTCTGGGTCGCTCGAAAGTAGGCGGCGGACCGGTCCGGAGGTGGTGGGGAAGAGGCCCCGCCCGAAGACGGAGCCTCTCACCGGAGCCACCTAAGGGAATCGAACCCTTGACCTATTCATTACGAGTGAATCGGTCTGCGTCGCATGGGCCCCGCTTCACCCTTGATATTACGCGGCAGACGAGCCGAGTCCAACTCCCCGTGCACACAGAGGTGCACACATCTGATCGAACGATGTTCAGGCGGCGTTGATGAGTCGGAGTACCCGGTGTGCGGTAACCCCGTCGTGCGCTTGACCTTCCTTCGACGCGGCTGCTCGGTGGAGTAGCTGGTAATACCTGGGGAGGGTGACGCCGAGGAGCCGGCGGGTCTCGTCGTCGCTGACCCGGTTCGGGTGTGCGGCGGCGAAGTCGAGGAGTTCCGCTGGAGTGAGCATGAGCCCCATCTTGGGCTGGGGGTCCGACATTCGCCTCGTCTGTCAGGAGAGCCCTGTGACCGCGAGTACAGGATTACCTGAGTGTCTGAGCCTGGCGGGATCATGGGGGCGTGTCTGATTGGCATCCGATCCTCGCGGCCCGGGAACGCACCCCCAGCGTGTGGACCATGGTGGACCCTCAGGGACGCGAGTACGGGGCGATCAGCCTCGTCCGGGCACGGCCGGCCCCGGAAGCGGAACGGGAGCTCGTCTACAAGTGCGTCCGCGATGAGTCCGTCATCGGATGGACGCGTACGCTCCGCGCCGCGTGCGACCTCGTCCATCGCGACTTCATCCGGGCACACTCACCCGGTGTCCGACCCAACACCGACTGGTGAAATCTGCTAGCCCGCGTGTTCGACGGCTTCCTCGACGCTATCGATTACGGCCGGCGGCTTGCCTAGGTCTATGGCCCATGCCTCAAGCTCGTCCTTCCTCCCGATGCATGAGAAGCCGATTCTCCTGAGCATCCTCTGGCTCGCCGAGTTCTTCCAGTGCACCTCGCAGTACACGTCCCGGTATCCGCGTTCCACGTACGCCGGGTGGACGGTGATGGCCTCGAGCGCCGCGCGGACGGCTTCATCCGCCACGTGGGTGCCGCGGAGCCGCCAAGCGCGTGCGATCGCGCGGAGGTAGAACGCCTCTTGCGCGTCGCGCACGTCGAACATCGCTACAGCTCCCAACCCGTCGCCGTCGTAGCCCACCAGGAGATACTCCGGTGGCGAGACGCGCGGTCTCAAGCGGCGAACGCCAGACTGCACTTCCAGCTGCCAGGGCTGGATGTGCACCGGCTGGTGCGTCAGCGGATCACGAGACGGCTTGGGTGGGTACGTGCAGACGAAGACCTGAAGATCCCCGCGGTGAGCACGCTCAGCCTCGGACCACCTAAGCGACACGCTTCCGCGCGCGCCACGCAGCAAGGAACTCGTGCGTCGCATCGGAAGGCTCACGCAGGAACGCGGCTTCGAGGCGTTCTCGTTCTGCGTCCGTGAAACCGTCAGGACCGACGGGCTGCGCGCTGAGGAGGGCGCTGGGCATCCGGGTGCTGAAGGAAGTGGTCATGGCTGTAAAGGTAGCAAGTTTCGTAACGTTGTGCGTAGTAGTTCGCCGTATTATCACGTAGTTAACAACCGTTGCGATGATCGTTTTGCTCTCCGTCTCGATGATCCAAACGATGAGCGGCTCGTCTCACCGCTAGTTCGCACCGATTCGTGGCGAAGTGAGTCCTGGAAGGTCGTCGGCTCTGTGTGGTCGCTCCACCCACGGAACCTCGACCCTGTACCCGCACCATCCGCATTCGTAGCCGCCGTCAGCGTCACGCATCACCGTCCCACACGCGTCGCAGCGTGGCTGCTCCCCCGCGTCGAGATCATCCATGAGCAACATCTTGATCTTGTGCGTCAGACCACTCGAAGTGCAGATCGAGTGTTGACATCGCCTCGTCAGGAAGACCCTCACCCAGAACGATCACTTCTCGAACCGCACGATCCAGACCTGCTCGGCTCGATGCGTACGTGTGAGCGCCCGACACGCCTTCAACGGCGGCTTCCCAGCGATCTCCGTCTCTCGTGACCTTCACTCTGTAAGCACTCATTCTTCCTCCGCACCCTCCCGATTGCCAGCGTCCGCCTCGCGTACGATCAGTGAGATGTCCGAAGCGAAACGGGGATACACGACTGCTGAAGCCGCGTCCTACATTGGGATGTCACAGTCCTTCCTCCGCCAGCTCCTGCGGGATAACAAGATCGTCGCACGCCGCGCCGGCGAGACTGATAGGTCGCCCCTCATCTGGCTCAGGGAGGATCTCGACGACTATCTCGACTCGCTGATGGAGGCGAGATAGACGGCCCGCCGCAGCTATCTAGGTTCCTCCGCGGGCTCCTCGCTGATCAGGCGGTACACGTGCATGCGGCTGAGTCCCGCAGCCTTGGCGATCGTCGTGATTGGCACCCGCCAGGCAGCCAGTTGTCGGATCATCATGTCTCGACGCTGCAGGAGGTCCGAAAGCTGGTCGCGTGCCCCTTCGAGCTCGATGCTGTGGCCCGGAATGGCGTTCGGGTCAGCGCTCACGTCGACCTCGCAGGGCCGTGACGAGAGCGATGACTGAGACCAGCAGTGCGGCGCAGCTGATGATCCATGCTGCGATGTCCATGGTTCCTCCCGTATCATGTGGGGACCGGGCCCCGAGGTACTTCGTTTACCTCGGGGCCCTCCCCTTTAGCTCGGGCCGTTGCGGTTGCGTTTGGCCGTCTGCCAGAGGATGACCGCTGTGAGCAGGTTGATCACTGCGGCCAGGAGGGTGATGATTTCCATCGCTCTCCCCTCTGTCGGGGGTATCTCCCCCGATGACTCAAGTGTAACATGATGTGACGCCAAAGTGCAACATGATGTGACGCATGTTGTCGGTGTGCACTCGCCGTGTCGGCGGCCGGGAAGTACCATGATGGCGGCCGGGGAAAGGGGAACCTCTCGGCATGGGCAGCAACCATCGATACGCCGACGCCATCGACCGCCAGATGAATGAACGCGCGTTGCAGACCGTCTCCCGCGGCGCCCCGCTCCAGTCGCTCACAGATATGGAACTGCGCCTCGACGAGGTGCCGTTGACGGTCGATCCGCAGCCGCGCCGGAAGGTGCGCGCGTGGGTCCGTTTCGGGGATGTTCCGGTCAGGGTGGATGCGGTCGCGATGCGGTGGACTCCCGACGCCGTAGGTATCGGGTTCACCGTGGCGGACAAGCCGTTCCGGTGCTGGGTGTGGACGGGCGCAGTAGAGGAGATCGTAGGCTGATGAGCATGCTTGTGGGACGTGTCAGACCGCGGGAGACCCGCACGCTGGACCTCGAAGGCGACTCGCTCGCAGAGGTGCAAGCGAAGGCGCAGGCGGCGACGCCCGCTGGGTGGGAGCTCGTCTCGGTTCCCGTGGCGATGACGAAGGGCACCACTCGATTGACGGCCGTCGCGACGATCGCGCGCCGTGATGGAGTCACTGAGGTGGAGGCCGACACGATGGACGGTCTCCTCGCGAAGGTGCCCGAGGGGTCCCAACTGATCACCGTCCGGTCCCTGTAACGACGAAAGACGGCCCCGGCTCTGCACGCGTGATTGCGTGAGGGCCGGGGCCGTCGTGATGCCTGGGGTCAGTCGAGGTCTTCGATGACGCGGAGCGTGTCGTACTGGGGTTTGCCGCTCTGTGAGGTGGGGAACGTGACGATCTCGTCGTCTTGGGTGGTGACTTCGAGTTCGACTTGGTAGACGCCGACAGGCAGCGTGCCGGTCAGCACATGCTCCACTACCCCTTCGGGCGGGTCTGTGACGTCGTGCTCGAGTTCGAGCGTGACCTTCGTTGACCGGTTGAGAGCGAGGAGCCGGGTCGTGGAGCCGGTGAGGTCCATGTTCGCGACGTAGGTGATCGGGTACTGGTCGCCTCGCTTGACGGTGATCATCCTGTCTTCCCTTCGAGAGTACGTTCCGGCGCGGTGCCCGTGAGGGTCCGTTCGGGGAGGCTGCTGGTGAGTGTCGGCACGTCCGGGATCGTCGGCCTCACCCCGCTTCTCCCAGACAAGGCGAACGCGTATGCCACCACGCCAGCGCCGCCGACCATAGTCGACGTGTCGCCGGAGACACCCCAGTGGTGCGTCAGCGCGCCCGAGCCGTGGCGTCGCGACGCGCCGACGCCTCCGATCCCGAAGTGGAAGCCCAGCCCGCCAGCGCCTTCAGCATCAACGGAGGGGGCGTCGCCGACGCCGTCAATCGTCAGTCGCCATGCCAGGGTGCCACTGCTGGATCGTGTCGTGGTTCCCGCGCCGGCGAGGGCGTAGGAGTAGATGAGCTCACCCGCACCCTCAGGGTGAGTGGATGGCGTCCGCCCTTGTCCCGTAAGCCCCCATCCGATGGCGAGGCCACCGGCCCCACGGCGCTCCGCGCGTCCCGCACCGCCGACGCTGACGCCGTAAGCAAGAGCCCCGGCCCCCTCGGCGAGGGCGACTGTCGGAGCTGCGCCTGCACCCGTCACGGTCATATTGAACGCGAGGGCGCCGGAGCCCTCAGCCACCGCCACGGTCGGAGATTGCCCCACCCCGAGGGCAGCGAACGCGTACGTGAGCGCGCCGCTCCCTTCGGGGATAGGGCCTCCCCACGTGTCGGACCAGACGTCACTCCACGTCATGGAAGCGTCTTCACCACGAAGTTGTCGACCGTGTTACCGCCACCGGACACTCGCCAGCCGACGCGCGTCAGCCCGGCCGTTGCCGATGCTGACGTGGCGTCGATGGTGATGGTGTTGAACAGTAACTCGTTGATGTAGACGGTCATCGACGACCCGCTCACCACGACCCGGAGCTTGTAGGTTGCTCCCGCTGTTGTTGTGAACGGGAGAGTGGTGACCGCCGTGGTCGTGTTCGCCTGGTTCCGGTAGAAGATGACAGCGCCACCAGAGATGAAGATGCCGAGCCGGTTCGCGTTCGAGTCCGACCGGAACACGAGACCGACCGCTGACGTGTTCCAGACCAGGTCCGCCTGGATGTCGAGGTTGGTGAGGTCGGTCGAGACGGTCGCGGTTCCCGTCCCGGCGCCCTTCCCGGACGTGATCACGTTCGATCCGACCGTGGACCACGCCTGACCCGTGTCCGCGTTCCCGAGCGCGCCATCCGCGCGCGTGAACGTGTCGGACACGATAGTCACTCCCCCGGCGGGCGGGGTGGTGGTCGCGACTGCGGCGACGTGCGGGATGTTGAGTGCCCGAAGGATGACCTCGGCGATCATCGCGTGGCCCGCGTCGGTGGGGTGCACGGTGTCGGTGATGAGGGTGAACGGGTCCGGTGAGGGCACGCCGACCTGGTCGAAGTAGGGTTGCGTGTTCACGAAGACGCAGTCCGTGGCCGCGTCTGCGATGTCGCGGAGCATGTCGCCGTACATGGACCACTCGTACGTTGGGGACGTCACGTCGCCCCGCTTGTACTGGTGAACGAGGACGAACAGGCACGGCGCGCCGATCTCGGTTCGGAGACCGGCGAGTTGGGTCTCGAGGTTCGCTTTGAACGTGGCGGGCGCGATGTTCCCGGCGTAGTCGTTCGACCCGACCTGGATCACCACCACACGGGGCGCAAGGTCCCCGATCTGAGCACGCGTCGTGGGTGTGAGGAAGTTCGCCGCGGTTGTTCCGTTGACGCCCGCGTTGATCCCCTGGATCCCCGCCGACAACGGCAAGGTGGCCGCCGCGAGCGTCTTGTACGCCGGCTGCGTGACAGCGGACCGCAACGGGTACGCCGCCTGCAGCTGCGAGGTCACGATCGCTGCGAACTGCCGATCAGCGGCGGTCGCACCAGTTCCCGCGATCGTGGACCCTCCAGCGAACACGATCGGCACGGGGAGACTGTTCCTGGTCGCGAACGCCGCCCACATGAGGCCGAGCGGGTCGGCGTCGAGACGGGTGCCGAAGTCGACGACTGCGGAGCGCATCTTGGCCGCCCACTCCAGGAACCCGGGGTCTCCCTCCGTCCCGACTGCCGGGATGCCGTAGTCCATGGCGGTCAGGTCGCGGAGCCGTCGACGGTGATCTCCGTGACCGTGTATGCGCCCTCGGCGTTGAACGCGGTGTCACCGGTCGGAACGAAGTAGCCGTAGAAAGTGCCGCCGGTGGAAGCGGACCAGAGGCCGATCGCGGCGACCGACTCGGAAGCGCCGGCACCGGTGAACTCCAGAGGAGATGCGAGATCGAAGTCACCAGCTGTGGCGACGTTCCAGGTGATCGCCTTCCGGGCTGCGGTGCCCTCGTTGGAGCCGGACGCGTTCGGGAGTGCGGTGTGGGTCGACGCGTAGGCCAGGACACCGCGGATCGCGGCTCCTCCCACGTTGAGTGCTGCGCTGTTGAGAGGCATGGTTCAGAGCCCTTCGTTCTGGAAGATGACGACGTCGGATTTCGGCGTGTACTTCGGGGTCTTCGCAAGGCCGAGCAGCCATCCAAACCTCGGGGACACGTAAGTCTCAAACAGGCGGACCGCGACGTAGTAGACGCCCTGGAACGCGCCGGTGATCGCGACAGTGAGTGAGAGCTCGAACTCGGGGTCGAGCGCGATGTTGTTCGACACGAACCATCCGAGCACCGCGCCGACGATGATCGGGACGAGAGTTCGGACGAGGGAGTCGTAGAGGGCCTTCATGATGTCTCCTTACGTGTGGGTTCGGTTGTTTCCGTGGGCCAGTCGCCGGGCTCACTACCCGCGAAGATCAGCCGCATTCGTAGTTGTGCTGCGTACTCTCGCCAGCGGATGCGCTCATCGCGTTCTTCGTCGGCGCGTTGGTCGGCTTGATCTGCCTCTCGGCGTGCTGCTTCCATCTGCGCGATGGCGTAGTCGCGTTGGGCGATGATGTCGTCTCGCCGCTTCTGTTCCTTGCCCGATACGCCCTTCCGGGCCAAGGCGATGACGCCGATGATCTCTCTGATCGCCGCGCCGATGCCGCCAGCACCGAGTACTGCCACCAGGAGGGGTACCCAGTTCGTCTCCATGGGTGCTCCCTACTGGTGTCGGTGGACGAAGTCGCTTGTTCTCCTCCGTAGGGCGTCGGCCATCCGCGTCTTGAAGTCAGTCGCGTCCGGGTCCGTCGCGAAGATCTGCAGTTCGGCCCACCTGCGTGCCATGAGCAGGACTGACACGAGCGCGCACCCGGCGGCGACAGCGGCGCCGACCGAACTGAACGCGAACCGGCCCAGCACTACGAAGTAGATGAGCAGGCCAGTGAACGCGAGGACGGTCGACGGAACCTCGAGGAACCAGTACCGGGCGGACCTTCCGACGAAGCCGACAATGCCGCCCGCGAGCAGCAGCCCGGACCACAGCCACACGAGCCACTTGACCCCGGCCAGTTCCCCATAGACCGAGGGGGGCGTGAAGAACATCGCGTAGACACCGATGATGAGGACAGTGGCGTAGGCGATGAGGTCGATGACCCGGATCAGGGACTCATAGCGGTGTCGCCGAGCAGTCTCGACGGGGCGGCGGTCCATCAGCTCGTGTACACAGCGGCGACGAACACGCATTCGCCGATCGTGATCTGATCGACCCCAAAGGGGACGACGCGGAACCGGAGACGCTGGTTCTTCGCGAGCTTCACCGGACGGATGCTGATGCTCTGGAAGGTGGTATCGGCGGTGACGGTCACCTCATGGCGACCGAGGCTGCGGCTCTTCGTGACCTTCTTGCCGTCCCAGTCCTCGACGAGCGCGACCACCTGCACGACGGGCACGTAACCGCCAGTGTCGAAGGGCCCACCCTTGTGGGTGGCTCGGAACTCGAGGGTGGCGCCGACAACGGTGGCGGGTCCCGCCACGACGGTGTTGTGCCCCTCCTTGTTGATGAGGAGGTACGGCTGTTCGCGTTCCTTGATGACCTGCCCGGGAGCGAACTTCGTTTCGGTGATCGTGGGCACTTCGTCCTCCAATGGTCGTGGGTTGCCGCCGGCAGGGGCTTCGGGAACAGTTACGCGGTAGCGACTTCCGTAGAGGCGAGACCACCCCAGGTAGCGCCCGCTGCGGCCGATGAGCTTTGTCTGCCGGGCGACGCTGATGAGGCCCGCGTTGACTCCCCACTTCGGTGACGCGTTGCGCGTGGCGGACAAGACGTGGGTCCCCTTGCCACGAATGTCGACGACGACGTGACCGTAGTCGCGTCGAACTCCGTTGATCTCAGCGGTGTAGGACCAGTAGTGGATCGCCCCGACGGGCGCCTTGGCCGGGTCCGCTGACTCGATGTCAGCCGCTTCGTACGCTGCCGTCGCCGTTGAGTACGCGCCGCCCTGACCAACCGCTGGCGCGTTCCCGAAGTGCCGACAGATGGACATCGTGAGTCCCGCGCACTGATTCAGCCAGTTGTATGGCCGCGTTGAGTCCACCCATTTGCGGACGTCGGTCTCGAACGACATGTATTGCTCCTCCCGCGGGACAAACAGAAACGCCCCCGAGGTATCGGAGGCGTGGGCGGGTGTGTCTGGGCTCTAGATGACCCAGACACCCGATAGGTAAGCCTGGCCGGATCCCGAGGTCGTCTTGCGGGCGCGGATCATTCCGGAAGAGCTGATGATGTCGCCCCAGTTGTACTCACCACTGGACCAGATCGAGGGCATACCGGCGTTTGACGGGGGGCGATAGCCGGCCGGGATCGTGGCGAGGTTCGTGGTGGCGTTTGCCGTGAACGTCCCGTTGACGACGCCTCTGAGGTAGACCACGGAGCCGATCTTCCGCACCACCGCGGAGCCGGTGATTCCCGATGCGAGGGTGCAGTCGACCCATCCGGAGTCCGACAGCTTGGAGAGCGTGCTCGCGTACTCATCACGGGTCACCGCGGATCCGCTGCTCGCGCTGAACGTCGCCGGTTGCGGGGTCGCACCGACCTCCACCGACCCGCCTCCGGTCTCCCATGCGATGTAGTCGGTGAGGTCAACCCATTCAAGGGTCCATGTGGTGCGAAAGACCCACCGGCGAAGGTAGACGCCCATTCCGCGTCTGACGGGCCACGTCTGCCCGACGCATCGGATCTTCATCGGGAAGATCGTCTCGCCGCGGAACGCGACTTGGTTGGTCGTGTCGTAGAAGCCCTTGTCGGGGTCATGAACGTAGACGTAGTCGCCAACGTTGAGTTCTTCTTCGACGTCGTAGTCGCCTAGGTTGAGGCGCACCTCTTTGCGGGTGCTCTTGACGAGCGAGTACTCGGCGGCGGCGAGACCAACGGCTTCTCCCGTGG
>JBMDWQ010000079.1:0-2945 GCA_048594675.1 Microbacterium sp.
CGCATCGTCTGGATCGTGGACGGCTACACGACCAGCTCGACGTACCCGTACTCGACGAGTGTGAGCCTGTCGGACGCGATCGCCGACTCGAACGTGCCCACGCCGTCGCTCGCGATCGACGACATCAACTACATCCGCAACTCGGTCAAGGCCACGGTCGACGCCTACGACGGCTCGGTCACGCTGTACGCCTGGGACGAGGAGGACCCGGTCCTGAAGACCTGGCAGAAGGTCTACCCGTCCACCCTCAAGCCGATCAGCGAGATGTCCGGCGAGCTCATGAGCCACGTCCGGTACCCGACCGATCTGTTCAAGGTGCAGCGCGACATCCTCGGCATCTACCACGTCGACAAGGCCGGCTCGTTCGCGCAGCAGGACAACCGTTGGCAGACGCCGAACGATCCGCGCAGTGACGCGATGCTGCAGCCGCCGTACTACCTGACCATGCAGATGCCCGGTCAGGACGAACCGCGGTTCTCGATGTTCTCGACCTTCATCCCCGCCTCCCAGGGTGCGGGCGGAAGCCGCGACGTGCTGATGGGCTACCTGGCGGTCGACTCCGATGCCGGCGCAGAGAAGGGCGTCAAGGCGGAGGGGTACGGACAGCTCCGCATGCTGGAAATCGACACCGACACCACGGTGCCCGGCCCTGGTCAGGTGCAGAACACGTACAACTCCGACACGGCGGTGGTCCCGCAGCTCAACCTGCTCCAGCAGGGGGAGTCGGAGGTCATCTACGGCAACCTGCTGACCCTGCCCGTCGGCGGCGGTCTGCTCTACGTGCAGCCGGTGTACGTCCAGTCGTCCGAGGGCACGCAGCTGCCGCGTCTGCAGAAGGTGCTCGTCGCCTTCGGAGACCGGGTGGCCTTCGAGAACACGCTGACCGAGGCGCTCGACACGCTGTTCGGCGGCGACTCCGGCGCGACCGGTGGCGATGATGAGGTCGAGCCCACGGATCCGGGGACGACCGATCCGGATGCGGGGGAGACCCCGACCACGCCACCCACGCCGACCGACGAGCAGGCCGACGCCCTGGCGCAGGCACAGCAGGCGCTCCTCGACCGGCAGGCCGCTCTCGCCGAGGGCGACCTGGAGAAGTTCGGCGAGGCCGACAAGCGCCTCACCGCGGCCGTCGAGAAGCTCCTGGAGCTGGAGGCCGCTGCCGGCGAGTGAGTTCCGAGCACACGAAAGGGCACCCCTCGGGGTGCCCTTTCGTGTTTACTGGCACTCGTGGTCCAGAAGCCGGTCCGCCGCATCAGGCGCAACCGCGACCGCAGGCGAGATCCTGCGTCAGATGCCTGATTCTGCGTTGGTACCTGCACCCGCGCGCTGCGCGCGCCCGCAGGCGCACGCGCGAGGTCAGGCGTTCTGGGGGCACGACGCCTGAATGAGCGCGAATGCCTGGGGCGGCGGAGGGTTTTGTCCGGGACGGACCGTCGCGCCGTGAGGGCGTGGCATGGGAGGGTGGAGGGGAACAAGGAGGTTGCCGTGGCAGAGCGCATCGTTGTGGGAGTCGTGGACACGTCGGCGGGTCGGCGAGCACTGGAGTGGGCGACACAGCGCGCCCGCGCGCGGAAGGCGACGATGCTCCTCGCGAGCGTCGTCGGGGGAGCGGTGGGCGCGGTCGGCGAGGGTCCGGTGGTGGACGCCGCGATCGCTGCCGCCCGGAGCCTTCTCGAGGAGCACGCCCGCACGCTGACCGCTCAGGGGCTGGATGTCGACGTCGTCGTCCTCCGAGGCGACCCGGTCCGACAGCTCGTCTCGACCACCGCGGGCGCGAACCTGCTCGTGATCGGAAGCGACTATCGCGCGGACGATGCGGACAGCCCCCGGCGGGGCGCGCACGGACTGCGCATCGTCGCCGACTCCTCCTGCCCGGTCGTGGTGATCCCCGACATCGAGACGGGCGACCGTCGCGGTGTCGTCGTCGGGGTCGACGGGTCGCCGATCTCGGAGGCCGCCGTCGCCTTCGCCGCGGCCGAGGCCGACCGTCTCGGCGAGCCACTCATCCCGGTGACGGTGTGGACCCCTGTCCCCCTTCCGCGCGGATCGAGGGCCTACCCGGAGCAGTATCTCTCCTCGATGCAGGAGCTGTCCGAGGAGACCCTCGCCGTCGCGCTGGCCGGACTGCGCCAGACGTACCCGGATCTCGAGCTGCAGCCCCGGGTCGAACGCGGATACCCGTCCGAGGTCATCAACCGTGCGGCCGCCACGGCTCGTCTCGCCGTGGTGGGATCGCACGGTCGCGGTGCCGTCGCGCGGTTCCTTCTCGGCTCCATCAGCCACGAGGTGATCGCCGCGCTCGTCGCCCCCACGGCCGTCGTCCGCTGACCCCCGGGAGCGGATCCGCAGGCCTAGAGGGGACTGGTCAGCACCTCGTGGAGCACGCGTCGGCTGTCGTCGCCGCCCGGTCCTGACGCACCGGAGAGCGTCACCAGCGCCTTCCAGAGCGCCCAGCCGCGAGCCCGTCGCCAGGTCGCTGCATCGAGGTCGACGGCGTCATGGAATGCGCCGCGCGCGTCCCCCTCGAAGAAGGTCCACGCCATGACGAGGTCGCAGGCCGGATCGCCGACGCCGCAGGTGCCGAAGTCGATCATCGCCGAGAGCCGGCCGTCGCTGACGAGGAGGTTGCCGACGGCAACGTCGCCGTGGAACCAGACGGGCGCGGACTCCCACGCGCTGTCCGTCGTGGCGCGCCAGAGGCTCCGACAGAGGTCCGTGTCCACGGTGCCGTCCAGCCGCTCGAGGGCCGCGCGGACGTCATCGCTGGAGACGCTCGGATGGGAACCGCGGAAGAACGCGTTCCGGCCGGCGGGTCGACCCGCGCGCACGGGCAGGGATCTCAGGACGCGGAGGAGGGTCCCGAGATCGACGGCGAGACGAACGCGATCGAGCCGCGGGGCCGCGTCCACCGTGTCGCCGTCGAGCCATCGGCGGATCGACCA
>JBMDWQ010000008.1:0-7277 GCA_048594675.1 Microbacterium sp.
GACGGGCGGACGAGGCACGGCGTTGTAGTTGCTGGCGAGGGAGTAGCAGTACGCTCCCGTCGCGGGCACCGCGAGGAGATCTCCCGGCGCGATGTCGGCGGGGAGGTACTCGGCGTCCACGACGATGTCGCCGGACTCGCAATGGCGTCCGACCACGCGCGAGAGGGCAGGCTCCGCCCCCGAGCCACGGGAAACGATCCGGGCCGAGTACTGCGCTCCGTAGAGCGCGGGACGCGCGTTGTCGCTCATGCCGCCGTCGACGCTGACGTAGAGCCGGGAAAGGTCGTCGGACACCCGGACGGGCTTGACCGTCCCGACTTCGTACAGCGTGACGCCGGCGCGTCCGACGATCGTGCGGCCGGGTTCGAAGGCGAGATCGGGGACGGGCACCCCGTGGGTGCGGCATTCGCGCGCGACCGCGTCGACGATGCCGTCCGCGAGCTCGGCGATCGGGGTGGGGTCGTCGACCGACGTGTAGGCGATGCCGAACCCGCCGCCGAGGTTCAGGAGCGGGATCTCTCCCCCGCGACTCAGCCGCGCGTGGAGTTCCACGACACGTGCCGCGGACTCGGCGAATCCGGCCGTGCCGAAGATCTGCGAACCGATGTGACAGTGAAGGCCGAGGAAACGCAGCGAAGCGAGCTCACGGATGCGCGCGACGATCCCCGGGGCATCGGGCAGGGCGAAGCCGAACTTCTGGTCCTCGTGCGCCGTGGCCAGGAAGTCATGGGTCTCGGCGTGCACGCCGCTGTTGACCCGCACGAGCACGTTCTGAACGACACCGGCCCGCGCGGCGATCTCGGCGAGCCGCTCCACCTCGATCGGACTGTCGACGATGACGGTTCCCACCCCGGCCGCCACGGCATCGCGCAGCTCCGGAACGGACTTGTTGTTGCCGTGCATGCCGATCCGCGCGGGATCGGCCCCGGCGGCGAGGGCGATGGCGAGCTCGCCTCCGGTGGCGACGTCCACGGCCAATCCTTCGCCGGTGACCCAGCGGACGACCTCCGTGCTGAGAAGGGCCTTGCCGGCGTAATACACGCGAGCGCGCGACCCGTGACGGGCCGCCGCCGCTTCGAAGGCGCCGCGCACCTCGCGGGCGCGCGCACGCACCTCTGGTTCGTCGAGCACGTAGAGCGGAGTGCCGAAGCGCTGCTGGAGCTCCGCGACGCCGACGCCGCCGAGGAACACTTCGCCCGACGCATCGCGATGGGCCGATGCGGGCCAGACCGCGGACACGAGCTCATCTGGGTCGCGCGGCACGGCGAGCCATTCGGGCGCGAGCGGACGGTGGTCAGGGGCGGACACGAGTGGACACCAATCGGGTGGAGACGGCGGCTGCCGGCGGGATGTTCACGCCGGGACAGTCCCTTTCAGGCGGTGACTCAGAGTCTAGAGCACCCGCCTTCCCCGCTCCGACGAGACCGCTGTCTGCGACGAGGGGTCGCCCCGGTGTGCGCAGACGCGCAGACTCAGGAGCACTCGCCCTTCTGGCGCGCGGCATCGTCGCGGAGGATCGAGCTGTCGATCTCGAACTCGGCCGTCACCGCTCGAGGAGCCACCGAGACATCAGTGAGGGTCAGCGCCGCGGGGAGGTACTGGGCGATGCACACGTCCCAATCCCGCACCACCGTGGAGGCGAGAGCGCCGAACTGTCGCAGTATCGCCTCCGCCGAGATCTCCGCGCCCGCGAGCCGGAGCGACGTCGGGGTGAGGACGAGTTCTCCCGACTCTGCCCGCGGCGTGAGTGCCACGCCCACCGGCACGGTCGTGAGAAGCGCGTTGAGCTCGAAGGTCACCGCGATGTCGGGAGCGTCGATCTGCACACTGTCGGCCGGGAACTCGTCGAGGTTCGCCAGCAGCGCCTGGAGCTGCTCGTCGTCGAGCGTGATCGAGGCATACGCCCCGCTCCAGTCGCCGTCGCCGCGGATGGGGACATCCTGCGCACGTACGGCGACATCGGCGGAGAAGTCGCCGATCGGAACGTCCTTCGAGCTCACATGCACCTCACCGAGGTTGCCGACCAGCAGCGGCAGAAGCACCGGGCCGATCACCTCGACGTTGATGTCCTGATCGGCCGGGAGTGAGAGCTGAGTGATGGCCTGCTCGCGGATCGTCCGCTCGACGATGCCCCGGGCGATCTGCTCGCCGGCCACCCACGCCACCGCCGCGAGCGCCAGCACGATCGCGACCCCGACGATCCACGGCCACCGCCGACGTCGTCGCCCGGCTCCAGGCGACGAGGCGGGGAGCACCGGCCTGGCGGGGCCGCCAAGCGATGTGGTGTCGTTACCGTCGGCGGTCACGTCAGTGCCCCCGCGCTCACATGCGCTCGGGCGCGCTGACGCCGAGGAGGTCGAGGCCGTTGCGTAGCACCTGACCGGTCGCATCGTTGAGCCACAGACGCGTGCGGTGGAGGTCAGTCACCTCTTCGTCGCCGAGCGGGGTGACACGGCAGTTGTCGTACCACCGGTGATAGAGCGCGGCGAGCTCCTCGAGGTAGCGCGCAACCCGGTGCGGCTCACGGATCTCGGCGGCGAAGGCGACGATCCGCGGGAACTCCTGGAGTGCGCCCAGGAGTGCCGACTCGGTCTCGTGGTCCAGAAGCTCCGGCGCGAAGGTCTCACGGGTGACGCCGGCTGCCGCGGCGTTGCGTGCCACGTTGTGGGTCCGCGCGTGCGCGTACTGCACGTAAAAGACGGGGTTGTCGTTCGTGCGCTTGGTGAGGATCTCCGGGTCGAGCGTCAACGGCGAGTCGGCGGGGTAGCGGGCGAGCGAGTAGCGGAGCGCGTCGGTTCCGAGCCAGTCGCGCAGATCGTCGAGCTCGATGATGTTGCCCGCGCGCTTGGACAGCCGCGCGCCGTTGACCGACACCAGCTGCCCGATGAGCACCTCGATGTCGCGCTCCGGATCGTCGCCGGCCGCGCCCGCGAGGGCCTTCAGACGGTGCACGTAGCCGTGGTGATCGGCACCCAGGAGATAGATCTTGTGAGCGAACCCTCGATCGCTCTTGTTCAGGTAGTAGGCGGCGTCGGCCGCGAAGTACGTGTACTCGCCGTTGGACCGTCGGATGACGCGATCCTTGTCGTCGCCGAACTCCGTGGTGCGCACCCAGACGGCGCCGTCCTGGTCGAAGACGTGACCCTGCTCGCGCAACCGGTCGACCGCTTCGTCGACGAGGCTGGGTTCCCCGTCGGCGCCGCGGGCATGCAGCGTGCGCTCGCTGAAGAACACGTCGAAGTGGACGTTGAACTTCTCGAGCGACGACTGGAGCTCGCCGAGCTGGAACTCGTAGGCGCGGTCGCGCGCCGTGACCAGCTGCGCGTCGGCGTCGAGGTCGAGGATGTCGGGGACGGCGGCGC
Organism: Microbacterium sp.; assembly: GCA_048594675.1. GTDB lineage: Bacteria > Actinomycetota > Actinomycetes > Actinomycetales > Microbacteriaceae > Microbacterium. The sequence continues at coordinate 3,363 of JBMDWQ010000008.1, forward strand.
GCACACGCTCGGCGAGGTCGCCGATGTAGGAGCCGGCGTATCCGTCTTCCGGTGCCGGCTCGCCCTTGATCGCGGCCAGCACCGACCGTCCGAAGCGCTCCATCTGAGCGCCCGCATCGTTGATGTAGAACTCCCGCACGAGCGTTGCGCCGCTGGCGAGGAGCACGCGCGCGATCGCGTCGCCGACGGCCGCCCAGCGGGTATGCCCGATGTGCATCGGTCCGGTCGGGTTGGCGCTGACGAACTCGAGGTTGATGGTCTGGCCGCGCTGGCTGTCGTTGGTGCCGAAGGCCGCGCCCGCCTCGACGATCGTCTTCGCGAGGGCTCCGGCGGCGGCCGCATCCAGGCGGATGTTGATGAAGCCGGGCCCCGCCACCTCTACGCTCGCGATGCCGTCTACGGCGGCGAGCGCCTCGGCGATCTCCGCCGCGAACTCACGCGGGTTCGCGCCCACGAGCTTGCTGAGCTTGAGCGCCGCGTTGGAGGCCCAGTCGCCATGGGTCCGGTTCTTCGGCCTCTCCAGGACGAAGTCGGCCGCCGTCAGGCCGTCACTCGCCCCGGGTCGTCGCGCGTCGGCGAGCGGGGCGACGACGGCGAGCAGGGCGTGGGCGAGGGCATCGGGATTCATAACCCGTCAATCCTACGGTCCCGCTCCCTCCTCCCCCGTCGAGAGCACATGCTGTCGCCGAGCGGATACCTTCCGGACGGCATGAGCGTGTGCGCTCGACGAGAGCATGTGCTCTCGCGAGCCGGAGCGAGCGGGCGGAGCGAGGGGGCGGAGCGGCTCAGGCGAGCTGGACGAGCGTGGCGAGGTCGTCGCGGGCGGGATCGGCGGCGGCGTCCGCTTCCTCCTGCGCGACGAGGTCGGCGGCAGCGCCGGGCACGACGCAGGCGTCCACCCGCATCCGCTGCAGCCCCACGTGGCCGCCGTGGTAGCTGAGGAAGGCGCAGTCGGCGGCGTCGCGACCGGTGGCGATCCGCACGAGCGACCGACGGTTGGCCAGCCGCGTCGCATCGATGACGTACCAGCTCCCGTCGTGGTAGGCCTCGGCGACGGCATGGAAGTCCATTGGACGCAGGCCCGGCGCGTAACACGCGGCGTAGCGGGCGGGCATGTCCATCGCGCGCAGGAGAGCGATCACGACGTGCGCATAGTCGCGGCACACCCCCTGGCCGGTCATCAGCGTCGTCACGGCAGAGTCGGTGCCCTGGCTCAGGCCCGGAGTGTAGGTGGTGCTCGCGGCGACGAACTCACCGACGGCCAGAATGAGGTCGACGCCCGAGAGCCCGCGGAACTGACGCCGCGCTTGCGAGAACACCTCGTCGGACTGGCAATAGCGACTGGGACGCAGGTACGTGATCGCCTCCAGGTCGCTCGTCGCCCGCACCGGCGCGGGGCCGTCGATCGCGGCCTCATAATGCACGCGCATGATGCCTGCTTCGCCCTGCAGCCGGTGCAGACGGCTCCCGGACTGATCCACGATCTCGGTCGGGGTGTACACCCGCTCGACCTGCCCCGCGTCGACCTGGACGAAGCTGAGTTCCTCGCGCGCGACGGGGGTCGGCTGGGCGGCGGCGATCTGGAAAATGAGGTCGACGGACGAGCCGAGCTCGAGGTCCAGTTCCGCCGTCACGATGCGATGCACCGGGATATCCTCGCATGCCCCGAACCGCCTCGGATCCACGGTCGAGTCGGGGGGGAAACCCGCAGTATCGGGGTGGCCGGATGGTGACGTACGCTCGGGGCATGGGTGCACCCGAGCGCCTCGTCGCACGCCCGTCGTTGTGGACGATCATCGCCGCCGTCGCGGCGGTCATCGTCGTGTCCGTCGTGGCCTTCTGGGGCCCGTGGGCGACCCCCGCCGCGACCGTCGCCGCCGGCGAGGACGAAGCGGTCGTCGCAACGCCGCCCGCTCCCCTGGACCTCCCCGAGAACGCGCGCGTCCTCATCTTCGGCGACTCGTGGACCTGGGGCGAGGCGGCCGCACCCGGCAAGGGGTATGCCTACGAGGTCGCGGGCGTAACGGGGTGGACCACCATCGTCGACGGGGTCCGCGGCAGCGGCTACCTTCGTCCCGGCATCGACGGTGCAGACTTCGGCACCCGCATCGCCCAGCTCGACCGCTGGCTCGCTCCGGACCTCATCGTCGTGCAGGGATCCATCAACGATCGCCGGCTCTACCCGCAGGGCTATCGGGAGGCCGTCGGGCGGGCGTGGGACCGCCTCGCCGACATCTTCCCGAACGCACAGATCGTGATCCTCGGCCCCGCACCTCAGGTGCTTCCGGTGGAGGAGGCGACGGCCCTCATCGACGCCGACCTCGCAGACCTCGCCGCCCGTCGCGGATGGTGGTACATCTCTCCGATCGCGGAGAACTGGATCACCGCCGCCGACTACCGCGACATCATCGACACGAGCGCGGTCGGGCGCGATCACCCCTCGACTGCCGGGCACCGCTACCTCGCGGAGCGTCTGGCCGCGGCGGTGGCTGCCCTGTCTCGGTGATAACCTCGATCAGTACGCCTCCGTAGCTCAGGGGATAGAGCGTTGGTTTCCGGTACCAAAGGTCGCAGGTTCGATTCCTGTCGGGGGCACAGTGGGTTGTACGCGGAACGGGAGCGAACTCGTCCGCGGCCCTCATACCTGGACAGAAGCCGCCTGGCGTCCAGGCGGCTTCTGTCCAGGCGGCTTCTGTCATTGTGCGGGCGCTCGGTCAGCGGGCGTCCAGCAGCTCGGCTGCGACCTCCCGGAGATCACGGGCGAGCTCGCGGGAATCGATGACGACGATGCTCTCACCGTCTCTCAGGAGAAGCCGCGTCAGCGGATCCACCGTGCCGACCTGGTCCGCCTGCCCCTCCCGATCGTCGATGACGGCCTCCTCCGCGCCGGCGACCGTGGTGCCCACGGCCGTCGGCGCCAGTTCCTGAACGAGGCGGTCTCACCCGCCGCTCCACCCAGATAGATCGTCGCCCGTCGCAGCCCGCGACACGCTCACACCCCGTCCGCACCCCCGGCACACCCGAGTCCCGGTCGGTCCACCTTCCCCTGCCAGGACGCGCCGGGCGCGGAAGGCGCAGATCCCCGACTGCGGAACCTCTTCTCAGATTTTTTCGCGAAGTCGCGTAATAGATCCGCCCGCGCCCACTCTCTTCAGGTGAGTCCAGCGTTCGGGGGGAGGCGGACTCCTGCGGGGCCGGTCACCATCGGGGGACGGTGACGGCCCCGCCAAACTCAGCCGCGACATCGTCGCCGCGCATGAAGATCGCCCCGGGGCCGAGGCTCCGGGGCGATCATTCTGCGGATTCGGTGTCTGTGTCCGGATCCCTTTCGAGTTCCTTCTGTCTCCGTTTTCCTTCGCGATGCCCAAACTACTCAGCCTCGGCCGGCCGTCAAGACGTCGCCGCGAACTCACCTCACGTTCATGTTGAGGCTCAGGTGGCCGCTCACGCGACGGCAGGATCATCCTCTCGATGGATACCGGTCCGCCCCGCGGGCGACGCGGGAGAACCAGCCTGGTTCGTACCGTCGAATCATGGCCACCGCAACCCTGCCCCGCGTTCCCGCGTCAGCGATCTCCGCGCCCTCGGCGACTCGTCGCACGGCGTCGGCTGGAGGTGCAGCGGTGCTGTCGATCCTCGGCACGGCGGTGGCGATCGGCATCGCCGCTCTCGGCCTCCTGGTCGTTCCGGTCGCCGCCGCGATCGTCTTCGGCCCCGCACTCCTGAAGCTGCTCTGACCTCGCGCCTCCGGCTCGCCCAGATCGGGCCGATCATGCCCCACCTCCAGAGTCCGCCGCTCCCGCATGGATGCCCACTGTGGCGCGCGAAGGCCCGCCGTTAGGGTGACAGCATGACGGTCACGTCTGCGCGCGCGTCGTCCCGCTCCCCCCTGATCCTGGCCCTGGCGAGGCGGGC
>JBMDWQ010000080.1:0-19298 GCA_048594675.1 Microbacterium sp.
CCGGGGGCTCCGCGCCCAAGCACGTCCAGCAGCTGGTGGAGGAGGACTACCTGCGGTGGGACTCCCTGGGTGAGTTCTTCGCGCTCGCCGCGTCGTTCGAGCACCTGGCCGACTACACCGGCAACGCGCGCGCGAAGGTGCTGGCCGACACCCTCGACGCGGCCACCGGCACCTTCCTCGAGGAGGACAAGTCGCCCGGTCGCGCTCTCGGCACGATCGACAACCGGGGGAGCCACTTCTACCTCGCGCTGTACTGGGCGCAGGAGCTGGCGGCTCAGACCGAGGACACCGAGCTCGCCGCTGCCTTCGCTCCGGTGGCCCAGCAGCTGGCCGCCCAGGAGAAGACGATCGTCGACGAGCTCATCGCGGTCCAGGGCAAGCCCGCCGACATCGGCGGCTACTACCACCCCGACACTGCGAAGGTCGACGCGGTGATGCGTCCGTCAGCGACGCTCAACGCCATCGTCGACGGCCTCTGAGGCGTGCCGCGGCCTCACCCGCTGGTCCACGTGAGGGCGGCCAGCGGGTGACCGCCGGGCAGGGTCGAGAGTGCCTCGACGCCGTCGATGCCCTCGCCCCGCGGCTCCTCCAGAGGGGCGTGCACCCCGAGCCCATCGAGCTCTGAGACGAACGCGTCGCGCAGGAGCGACGAGCGGAACACGCCGCCCAAGGCGCAGACGCGAGCGTCGGGGTCGGCGCCCGCCCCGACCCGGATGAGTCCGGCGTGCACGCTCTGGGCAAGTTCCGCTGCGGCGCGGTGCAGGATCGCCACGGCGACCGCGTCGCCCCCTGCCGCCGCAGCCGCCACCGGCGCGGCGAACGAGGCCACCCGGCGCACCCAGTCCGGATCCGACTGCAGCTGGATGTACGCGTCGGGCAGCTCGGGCCAGCTCTGTTCCACGACGGCGCGCAGACTCGTGGCCGGTCCCCGTCCGTCGAACGCACGCATGACGGCGACGAGGGCCTCCCTGCCGATCCAGAAGCCACTGCCGGCGTCGCCCATCGTGTGGCCCCAGCCGTCGACGCGGGCGACGGCGTCGCGACCCACCGCGAGGGTGACGACTCCGGTTCCCGCGGCGATCACCGCTCCCCGGGCATCCCCCAGGGCGCCGAGGAACGACGTCGTCGCGTCGTGCGCGAGGATCACACGCCGAAGCGGCGTGTCCGACAGCAAGCCGGCCAGCTGCGCCGGGTCGGCGCCGGCTGCGGTGAGGCCGGAGACCCCTGCCGCCAGCACCGCCGGTGCAAGGCCGGACGACTGCAGAGCCGATCGTGCGGCATCGGCGAGCTGAGGAAGAAGCAGCGTGTTGGTGCGGATCCCCGGCAGCGTCGTCTCGTGCACCAGCTCGCCCCGGCGCACTCGGATCTTCATCCCGGTCTGCCCGGCGTCGATGGAGAGCACGCCCGCGTGGGCCTCGTCGGGCGCGGTCACGATCGCGAGCTCAAGAACGACGTCTGGGCCAGCCACTGGAAGGCCTGTCCGCCCTCGTGCTGGTTGTGCGTGTACACCTCGATGGCCTTGTCGACGCCTCCGAAATGGTTGTAGGCGGCGTAGACCGTGGACGGTGGGCAGATCGGGTCGTGGAGTGCGACGGAGAAGAGCCCCGCCGCCGTCGCGCGCTTGGCGTGGTTGACCCCGTCGAAGTACGAGAGCGTGTCGAACACGCGGTCGTCGGCCCCGCGATGCACCGACAGGTACCGCACCACCTCCTGGTACGGGTCGGTGTCGGTCAGTCCCACGGAACGCTCGAAGTGACACAGGAAGGGCACGTCGGGAAGGGCGGCCACGAGACCTTCCGACAGTCCCGCGGCGGCCAAGGCGATACCGCCGCCCTGGCTCCCGCCGGTCACCGAAACCCGCGCCGGGTCGACCACCGGCAGGGCGCGCACGGCGTCCACGGCCAGAGCGGCATCGGTGAACACGCGGCGGTAGTAGTACGTCGCGGGATCTTCGATGCCGCGCGTCATGTAGCCCGCAGCTGCCGGTCCGCTCGGGTGTGGATCGGCGGTGGCCCCGCCCGTACCCCACCCGGAGCCCTGCCCCCGCGTATCCATCAGCAGGTGGGCGAACCCCGCCGACGCCCAGCCCAACCGCTCGACCGGAAGGCCGCGACCGCCGTTGTACCCGATGTACTCGACGATGGCGGGGAGGGGGCCGTCGGCGCCGCGGGGGACGGTGAACCAGCCCTTGATGGGGTCGCCTGCGAAGCCCGAGAAGGTGACGTCGAAGACGTCGAGCGTCGTGAACGGGGTCGGCTGTGGCGTGAGCACGGGAGGTGCGGCCACCGCACGGGACTCCGCCAGAGTCTGTCGCCAGAAGTCGTCGAAATCGGCGGGCTCACGGACGTCGGGAAGGTAAGCCTCCAGCTCTGGGCGGCTCAGGTCGAAACGCGGCACGAAGCCACACTATCGACACTCATCCGTGGATCCAGACGTCGGTTCCCTCCGGCGACCAGTCGTAGATCTTCTTCGCCTTCGCCGGCGGCATGTTCACGCAGCCAGCGCTCATCACGTTGCCGAAGTTGTTGTGCCAGTACGCGCCGTGGAACGCCTGGTTCCCGTTGAAGTACATGACCCACGGCACGTCCTTCTGGGTGTATGCCTTGCCGGAGTCGCGCGCCGTGCCCTTCATGTCCTGCGAGGAGGTCTTCCACCCGATGCGGAAGTGACCGGGGTAGGTCACCGCCCCCGGCCGACCGCTGGAGATCAGCCAGGTGTCGACGACTTTCCCGTTCTCCTTGAGGTAGAGGCGCTGGGCACCGAGATCGACTTCGAGCAGGCGCGCCAGCTCGGTCGTCTTGTGCGGTGTCACCTCGACGGGCAGAGCGAAGGCGCCGTCTCCCGCGGCCAGCTGCGCGGCGAAGGCCTCGGCCACACCGGTGGTGTCGCCGAGGACCCGGCCGTCCTTGCCTTCCTCGACGGTCCGGAGGACGTCTCCCGCGCTGTTGGTGACAACCGTCGCGTCGGCGACGTCTTGATCGATCGCGTCGCGGAGGTCCGACACGGCGGCCTCGATGCGGCCGGCGTCCGCGCTGATGGTGAACTCGCCCTCGTCGGAGACCTCGACGGTGAGCCACGAAGCGGCTGTCTTCGCCGAGATCGGCACCGTGCGCTCGTCGCCCACGTAGAAGCCGATCTCGGACAGGAGCGCATTAAGCCGGTCGGCGGCGGCCTCGGCCTTGGCGGTCGTGGCGGCCGCGTCCACCGGCACGATGACCGGCTCGACCACCACGGAGGTCCGCCCTTCGGCGAAGGCCGTGTCGAGGGCGGCCTGGAGAGGCTCGAGGTCGATCCCCTGGCCGACGACCGCGGGCTCGGCGACGTACTTCTTTCCGTTGAACGTGACCGTCGCCGCGGTGGGGGAGGTGTACAGGTCGGGCAGGGCCTTCTGCAGTGCGGAAGCGGCGATCGTCGGGTCGAGGGTGATCTCGGCCTCGGTCGTCTCTCCGAACCACTGCGCGACGTTCCACAAGGGGTGGGCGTCGAACGCGCGTCCGGCAAGAGTGCCGGCGTCGACTTCCGCCCCGAGCTCGGCGGCGGTCAGGCGGGGCCCGCCCTCGCCGAGGGTCACTGTCGTCGTGGCCAGTCGCTGGGAGATGGCGTCGGATGCCCCGCCCGCGGTGAGGAAGCCCACGGGAACCCCCGCCACCGCGGTGCCGGGAGCGATGAGGACCAGTGAGGCGGCGACCAGTCCCACCGCGGCCACGCCCGCCGGGATCCCGAGGCGCAGGCCCCACCGCTTCCGTCGCGGAGCCGGAGTCGCAGGCGCCCACTGCACGGTCGGCGCCGAGGCGCCATCGGCGGGGGTTGTCGGTTCGCTCACGGTGTCACTCCCAGGGAGGTCGGCCCAGTGTCCGGAAAATCGGCGCACGGGCGCCACTCCATGGTACGCGACGGGCTCGCGTGGACCGGTAGGGAGCGGCAGGCGACGGGCGCGGGCCAATGTAACGGTTTTGTAAATGATCCTTCCGAATTGCGGATCTCTCTTGCGGGAGGCTAGTTCGTAAGGTCTACTAACAAACATGTCGAGAACGGACTCCCCGCGCCAGCCCGCAGGCCTTGCCAGTGGGGGACGCGCCTTCGGCGCCGGACGCAGCCTCCGCCACGCCGTGAAGGTACTGCCCGAGCATGCGCGCGCACACAACCGTTCCCTCGTTCTGCAGAACCTCTTCCACCACGGCGCCATGAGCCGCGCCGACCTCTCCCGGGAGACGGGCCTGACCCGCGTGACGATCTCCGACCTCGTCGCCGAGCTCATCTCCGACGGGTACGTGGCCGAGCGCGGCGTGCGCGAGGCCTCGGGACCGGGAAAGCCGGCCATCCTCGTCGACCTCGATCGCGAAGGGCACCGCATCGTCGGCCTCGATCTGTCGGGAACGGATCGGTTCCTCGGGGCCGTCCTCACGCTCGACGGCGACATCGTCGCGCGCCACGGCGTCACCGCGCCCAGTGACCCGGTCGACATCGTCGACGCGGTCGTCTCGCTGGCCCGGACGCTCGTCGCAGACGCGCACGCTCCGGTGCTCGGCATCGGCGTCGGAAGCCCCGGTGTCGTCGACGAGCGGGGCATGGTGCTGACCGCTCCGAACTTCGGCTGGCGAGACGTGGATCTGGCGGGTGCCCTCACCTCGGCACTCGCCCTCCCCGTGCTCGTCGCCAACGACGCGAACGCCGCTGTCCTCGCGGAGTACACCTTCGGAGGCGCCGCCGACGACGTCATGCTCGTCCGCGTCGGTCGTGGTGTGGGTTCGGGGCTCCTCTCCGGCGGACAGCCCATGGCCGGAAGCCGCCACGCGGCCGGCGAGATCGGCCACGTCACGGTCGGCACCGACGGGGGTCCGCGGTGCGTCTGCGGCAAGGTCGGCTGTCTCGAGGCGTGGTTGTCGGTGCCTGCGATCGAGGAGCGGCTGGCCACGGCGGGTGCCGACCGCACGGCGATTCTCCAAGACGCCGGCGAGCGGCTCGGAATCGCGTTGGCTCCCATCGTCGGCGCGCTCGATCTCTCGGAGATCGTGCTGTCCGGCCCCGCTGACCTGCTTGACGGCCCGCTGGCCGAGGCGACCGTCGAGACCCTGCGTTCGCGCACCCTGGCCGAGTTCCACGACGGCGTGCGCGTGCGGATGACCGAGCACGGGGAGGACATCGTCCTTCGCGGTGCGGCCGTCATGGTCCTGTCAGGACGGCTCGGGGTGTCCTGACGCGCTCCATCACCCCCGGATGGGTCGACGACCCGTCCTTCCGGACGGAATCGCCCGATCTCGTCCGACACACCAAGAGAAACAAGAAGGAAGACAACATGAACAAGAAGCTCGGAGCCCTTGCGCTCGTCGGCGCTTCGGCCGTCATCCTCGCGGGATGCTCGACCGGCGGTGCGACGACGCCCACCGGTAACGGCACCCCGGAACCCGCCGAGCTGCGCGTCTGGCTCGTCGGGACCGACACGCCCCAGGCGGCGCGCGACTACCTGACCAAGACGTTCGCCGACGCGAACCCGGGTAGCAAGATCGTGATCGAGGAACAGCAGTGGACCGGTCTCGTGGACAAGCTCACCACGAGCCTCTCCTCCAGCGACAGCCCCGACATCGTCGAGATGGGCAACACCCAGGCGGCCGCCTTCACATCGGCCGGCGCGCTGCTGGACCTCAGCGACATCTCCGACAAGCTGGGCGGCTCCGATCTGCTGGACGGGTTCGTCGAGGCGGGCACGTGGGACGGCAAGCTGTACGCCGCGCCGTACTACTCCGGCGCCCGCGTGGTGTTCTACAACACGGCGCAGTACAAGGAGGCGGGAGTCTCGGCCCCCGGCACCCTGGCCGACTACGTGTCCAACGGCGTCACCCTCGCCGACAAGCTCTCGGGCGTCTCGGGCGTCTACTTCCCGGGCAAGGACTGGTACAACGCTCTCCCGTTCATCTGGGAGAACGGCGGCGAGGTCGCCGTGAAGAACAGTGATGGCACGTGGGACGCGCAGCTGTCCTCCGAGGCGTCGCTGGCCGGTCTCGCCCAGGTCCAGGAGCTGATGACCAAGGCGTCGCTCGCCGCGAAGGACGGCGACGAGACCGAGGCGTGGGTCCCGTTCCGCACCGAGAAGGCGGCGACCCTGTCGGCGCCGAGCTGGGCCTACTGGTCGATCGTCGCGGACGAGGACAAGAAGGACACCGCCCTCACCGACAACCTCGGCTACTTCGCGCTCCCCGGCAAGGACGGCGGGGCCGCCCAGGTGTTCGCCGGAGGCTCGAACATCGGCATCGCGGCCCGCTCCGCCCACCCGGAGCTCGCCAAGAGTGCGTTGGAGATCATCCTGAGCGACGAGTACCAGACGATCCTCGCTGAGAACGGTCTGGTCCCGGCCAAGAAGTCGCTCGGCGACAAGGTCGCCGCCGCGACGCCCGAGCTTGCCAAGGTGATCGCCGAGGCGGCCGCGAACGCCAAGCTCACCCCGGCCTCGCCCAAGTGGGCAGACGTGGAGGCGAAGGGTCTGCTGCAGGACTTCTTCGTCAAGATCGCGAACGGAGGCGACATCGCCTCCCTCGCGGCCGATCTCGACACCCAGATCGAGTCGATCCTCAACGGCTGATCTCGATCCGCCGTTCCCCCGGGCGTGCCCGACCCCGGGGGAACGGCTCCCTCGACAGAAGGAGGAGGACGGTGACCGTCCCCACCACACTCGCGCCCGCGCAGGCGCCGACGGCGCCGCCTCCCGGGGCCGTGCCACGGCGTCGCCGCTTCACGGGAATGCCGCTGGCGCTGCTCCTGCCCTCGCTGGTGATGCTCGTCGTCTTCATCGGCTGGCCGCTCGTGCAGCTGGTCGTCATGTCGTTCCAGGAGTACGGACGTGCGCAGATCTTCGGCGCTCCGGCCACCTTCATCGGACTCGACAACTACCTGCGCGTCCTCGGCGACAGCGAGTTCTGGATCGTGCTGGCACGCAGCATCGTGCTGTGCGTCGTGAGCGTCGTGGCGACCATGGTGCTGGGGATCTCCATCGCCCTCATGATGCGGGCGCTGGGCCGCGTCATGCGGACGGTCGTCTCGGTGGGGCTGCTCCTGGCCTGGGCGATGCCGGCGCTGACGGCCACGATCGTCTGGGGCTGGATCTTCGACACCGACTACGGGCTCGTCAACTACTTCCTCACCCAGGTCACCGGCACCGACTGGACCGGTCACAGCTGGCTGAGCGATCCGTTGAGCTTCTTCTCGGTCGCCGCCATCATCATCACGTGGGGCGCGGTGCCGTTCGTGGCCTTCTCGACCTATGCGGGCCTGACGCAGGTGCCCGACGAGGTCATGGAAGCCGCCTCCCTCGACGGAGCGAGTGCCTGGCAGCGCTTCCGGCTCATCGTCGTGCCGTACGTGCGCTCGATCCTGATCGTCCTGCTCATCCTCCAGATCATCTGGGACCTGCGCGTGTTCGCCCAGATCTACGCACTGCAGACCGTGGGCGGCGTCCGTGCCGACACCAACACGATCGGCGTGTACATCTACAGCGTGTCGATGGCCACGGGCGACCTCGGCGCGGGAGGGGCGATCGCGGTGATCCTCGTCGTCATCCTCCTCCTCATCTCCGCCTCGTACATCCGCACCATGCTCAAGACGGAGGAGGATCTGTGAGCGCCCGCACGCGCCGGCGGACCGGCCGGGTCGCCCTCAACGCAGCGGCGATCGTCGTCTTCGTCTGCTCGGTCTTCCCGGTCTACTGGATGGTCAACACGGCCTTCCTCCCGGGCTCGGCCGTCAAGAGCGACGTGCCCCACCTCTGGCCCGATCAGTTCACGCTCCGCAGCTTCGAGGCCGCGTGGAATGACGGCGGGTTCCTTCCCGCCCTCGGGATCTCCCTGGCCGTGACGGTCCTGACGGTGGTGGCGGCACTGCTGTTCGCCTTCCTCGCGTCGATCGCGGTCGCCCGCTACCGCTTCCGCTCGCGCAAGACGTTCATCATCGCGATCCTCGTCATCCAGATGATCCCGGCCGAGGCGATGATCATCTCGACCTTCCGTGTGCTCGACGGCTGGCAACTGCTCAACACCGTCATCGGACTCGCCGCGGTGTACATCGCGATGGTGCTGCCGTTCACGATCTGGACGCTCCGCGGATTCGTCAACGGAGTGCCCGCCGACCTCGAAGAGGCGGCGATGATCGACGGCTGCAGTCGCAACCAGGCGTTTTGGCGAGTCACGTTCCCGCTGCTGGCGCCGGGCCTCGTCTCCACCGGCATCTTCGCGTTCATCCAGGCGTGGAACGAGTTCGTCTTCGCCCTCGTCATCATGACGCGCCCCGAGGCCCAGACGCTTCCCATCTGGCTCCGCAGCTTCGTCCAGGCCACCAAGGCCACCGACTGGGCGGTCGTCATGGCAGGGTCGACTCTGATGGCGATCCCCGTCATCGTGTTCTTCTTGATCGTGCAGGGCCGGATGACCAGCGGTCTCGTATCGGGAGCGGTGAAGGGCTGACATGCGCATCGGACTGGACGTCGGGGGAACCAAGACCGACGTCGTCGTCGTCACGCCCGCCGGCGAGATCCTCGCTCGCGCCCGCAGGCCCAGCGGATGGGGCGCCGAGGCCGTCGTCACGACGGTGGTCGCGGCCGTCCGGGACCTGGCCGCCGAGTCGGGCATCGCTTCTTCTTCTCTCTCCTCGATCGGCATCGGGGTGCCCGGGCAGATCCTTCCCGGAACGGGCCGCGTGACCCACGCCGTCAATCTCGGCATCGACGACCTCGACCTCGGAGCCGTCGTCGGCGCCGCCCTGGGTGTTCCCACCACGGTCGAGAACGACGTGAAGGCGGCGACCCGGGGGGCGCTGGCACTCCGGGGGAGCGGGCGGGGGAGCCTTGCGTACCTGAACCTCGGCACCGGCGTGGCGGCGGGTATCGCGATCGACGGAGAAGTCTGGCGCGGAGCGAGGGGCGCGGCCGGCGAGATCGGACACATCTCGATCGATCCGCACGGTCCCCAGTGCCCCTGCGGACAGCGGGGGTGCATTGAGGCATACGCCGGTGGTGGATCCATCGCGCGTCGCTGGGGGGTTCCGGGCGACCTGCCCGTGCGTGACGTCTTCGATGCGGCGGAGCGAGGCGATCCGCGAGCCATCGAGCTGCGCGACGGGCTCGCGGTCGGCGTAGCGGCTGCCGTCCGCGTGCTCGTGCTGGCTGCCGACGTGGACGCGGTCGTCCTCGGCGGCGGGCTGACGGCGCTGGGGGACCGTATGCTGAGACCGGTGCTCTCGGAGCTCGAGACCCGCGCCGTGGCATCCCCCTTCCTCCGCTCGTTGCACTTGCCCGAACGTGTCGACGTGCTCGCGGCGGGCTCGCCGGCCGCGGCACTCGGCGCCGCCCTGCTCGGCGCGTCCACCCATGAACAGGAGACCCTCACCCGTGGCTGAAGTCGTCATCGTCCCTACCCCCGCCGACGGCGGCGCCCTCGTCGCCGACGAGATCGTGCGCCTCGTCCAGGCCCGGCCGGACGCCGTCCTGGGACTGGCGACGGGATCCACGCCGCTGCCCGTCTACGAGGCGCTGCGGTCGCGGTTGGACGGCGTCGACGTCTCGCGAGTCCGCGGGTTCGCGCTCGATGAGTACGTCGGGATCGATCCGCAGCACCCCGAGAGCTACCGCTCGGTGATCACCCGTGAGGTCGTGGAGCCGCTCGGTCTCGACCCGAGCTTGATCCACACTCCCAACGGCGCGCTGGAGACGATCGCCCACGCCGGCGAGGACTACGAGGCAGCGATCGCCGAGGCGGGCGGTGTCGACCTGCAGATCCTGGGCATCGGCAGCTCGGGCCACATCGGTTTCAACGAGCCCGGGTCCTCGTTCGCCTCCCGGACCCGCGTGAAGACGCTCATCGAGCAGACCCGCATGGACAACGCGCGCTTCTTCGACTCCATCGACGACGTGCCGATGCACTGCATCACGCAGGGGCTCGGGACGATCCTGCGGGCGCGGCACCTGTTCCTCCTCGCTTTCGGGGAGGCCAAGGCGGAAGCGATCGCCGGTGCCGTGGAGGGCCCCGTGACGGCGTCGCTGCCCGGGTCGGCGATCCAGCTGCACGAACACGTGACGGTCGTCGTCGACGAGGCGGCGGCATCCCGGCTCCGCCACGCCGACTACTACCGCTACACCTACGCGCACAAGCCGGCCTGGCAGGGACTCTGACCGAGACCGACGCGCCCTGGTGACGGGAACGCCCGTCGGAGGAACGGCCGTAGGCTGAGGCCATGTCTGCGCCGACGGAGCCCCCCGCCCTCACCGTGTGGGTCTGGGCCGGTGCCCTGCTCGTCGCGAGCGCCGTGCTTCCCCTCGCGCTCGGCGTCGGTGTCGATGCACCGGTGCTGCGGAGCACCGTGGGAATCCTCGGCCAGTTCTCCTTCGCCGCGTCGATGGCGCTGTTCGCGTGGGGATGGCGCGGCCGGGGGTCCGTCGTGGCCGGGCGCCGCACCGGGGTGGTTGCGCTCGCCGTCCTGGCGGTCTTCCCGCTCGCGATGTGGCTGGCCTCCGGGGTGGCTGACCTCGCCTTCGGTTCGCAGACGACGACCGACGACGGTCGGTGCTGGTGGGGGACCGTGTATCAGGTCGTGTGGATCTCCGCCGCGGCGCTCGCCGCCGCGGAGATCTGGCGCGCCGGCGTCGTGCCACGCCCCTGGAACCGTATGCCGGCGTGGGGGCTCCTCGTCGTCGTCGGGGTCGGCGCCATCACCCAGGTCGTCTCGGTGTCGCTCGTCACCGGCGGCGCCGGCGATCAACTGACCCTCATCACGCTGTGGCAGTTGTCGAGCCTCGCGGTGTTCGTGGTGCCGGTGGCGCTCGGAGTCTCCGCGATCGTCCTGGGGCTGCGCCGGACGCCTCCGCCGACGGTTCAGGTGTACCCGCCGGCCGCCTGATCGCGAAGGTCGAACACCTTCCCCGGATTCAGGATGCCCGTGGGGTCGAACACGCGCGCGATCTGATGCTGCAACTCCCATTGGTCCTCGCCGAGCTCCTCGGCGAGCCAACGGCGCTTGAGGACCCCCACGCCGTGCTCGCCCGTCAGCGTTCCGCCCAGGCGCAGGGCAGCGCGGAAGAGGTCGTCGGCCGCCGCCCAGATGCGATCGGGAACCTCGGGGCCGTCGAACACGAAGTTGGGGTGCAGGTTTCCATCTCCCGCGTGACACACGGTCGGGATCTGCAGCCCGTAGGTCTCCTCGATACGCGCGATCTCGTCGTACATCGCCGGTAGCGCGCTGCGTGGAACCGCTACATCTTCGATCAGCGTCGTCCCGAGGCTCGCCATCGCGGCGTGCATGCTCCGTCGGATCGTCCACAGACGTTCGCCGTCGGCCGCATCGGCGGCCATCGTGACGGTGGCGCCGAGCGAGCGGAGAAGGCGCGCGATGGCCTCGATGTCGGCCTCGGCACCGGTGCCGTCGGTCTGCACCGTGAGCTGCGCGGTGCCTTTGGCGGGGACGGGAAGGCCGAGAAGACGGTGCACCGCCGCGAGGGACGGCGCGTCCATGAGCTCCATGATCGAAGGCTGCACGCCCGATGCCGTGATCGCGGCGGCGCCGACGGCCCCGGCGCGGACGTCGGAAAACTCCGCGCTGAGCGTGCGCGGCTCGCCGGGGTTGCGCCGACGGAGCTTCAGCGTCGCTCCCACGATCACGCCGAGCACGCCCTCGGATCCGATGACGAGCGAGGTGAGGTCCAGCCCCGTGACGCCTTTCACCGTGCGTCGTCCGAGACGCAGGAGTCGCCCGTCGGCGAGCACCAGGTCGACGCCGAGAACGGCATCGCGTACGACGCCGTACTTCGCGCAGAGGAGGCCGCCCGCGCCCGTGGCGATGTTGCCGCCGACGGTCGAGATCTCCCGGCTGGCGGGGTCGGGTGCCCACCACAGATCGTGGACGGAGAGAGCCTCATTGAGGGCGGCGTTGAGGATTCCCGGTTCGACGACCGCGAGGAGATCGTCGGGGCGGACTTCGAGGATGCGATCCATCCGCAGGGTCGACAGGGCGATCTGCCCCGGTCCGGCGTTCGCGCCGCCGGCCAGTCCCGTGCCGGCGCCGCGAGTGACCACGGGAACGCGGTGGGCGTGGGCGATGCGGAGCGTGTGCTGGACGTCCTCGACGCTCTCCGCGTGGACGACGACGAGGGGATCACCCGTCGAGGCGTGGCCCGACCGGTCGGCGCGGGCCTCTCTCAGAACGTCGGGGCGCGTGTCGACGCGGTCACCGAGCCGAGACCGCAGCTGGTCGACGACGTCGCCACCGGTCATGCGAGGCGGCGGCGCCCCGTGATGAGACCGACGGTGACGGCGACGACCGCGAACGCGAGGCCGACCCAGGCGTAGCCCATGCTCCACCACGCGATGGTGGCGGCCACGTACACGAGGAGTTCGACGAGGGCGCGGACGAAGGGGTGCACCGGAACGACGGCGCGGGGCGACACGAACAGGGCCCAGACGAGGATGGCCAGGAGCGGCGCGCCGATTCCGGCGACGATGTTCCAGGGAAGCTCGAATCCGGCGAACCCCCACAGCGCGAGTGTCACGATCGCGAACAGCTCGCACAGGAGGGCGACGAGGTCGAGGGCGTTCAGACGCGGCCTGGTTCCGGCGGGGAGTGGTTCTGCCGGCGCCTCGGGGCGCACGGCGGGAAGATCGGCCATGCCTCGAGTCTACGGGCCGCCCTCAACCGATGATCCGCCGGCGGTGGCGCCGTCAGTCGACTCCCCGCTCGGCGCGGCATCAGTCGTCGAGTCCGGGGCATCGGACGAGCCGGGCTCATCGGTGGTTCCACCAGCCGAGGTGCTCGCCGAGTCCGGGGAGGCTTCAGGGTCTCCCGTCGTGGACTCCGACGTGTCCGCAGCGTCGGGGGACGGCTCCTGCTCGTCGGTGCTCTCTTCCGTGAGCGCTGCGCCGTCGCCGGGTACGGGTGGCTCCGGAGATGACGCCGATTCGTGCGCATCGTCTCCCGCGTCGTCCGAGGGGTTCGTGACCACCGGCGCCTCGCCGGGATCACCCTCGCCTTCCGTTCCCTCGCCCGTGCCGGGGATCCCCAGGCCGCCCGCGTCGTAGGCGAGCTCGAGGAGAGAACGTGTCGTGGCGGGGCTGCGGATCTCGTTCCAGGCATACCGGAAACTGATCTCGGGATTCCACAGTGGGTTCGGTGCCGGGTTCGAGCGGAGCGGGACGATCACCGTGCCATCTGCTCCGATGACGGCGGACTTCACGTACACCCCGTCGGCGAGAATCTCGACGGATGCCCCGGGCTCTCCCTGCAGACTGATGCGGAACCTCGCCTCCGTCAGCGTCGGCAGCCCGTCGAACTCCGCCATGGAATACGTCGGAGCGGACTCCATGTAGGCCGGGATCGTCGGCGTCGGCGTCGGCGTCGGCGTCGGCGTGGGCGTGGGCGTCGGCGTCGGAGTGGGTGTCGGAGTCGGCGTCGGAGTGGGCTCGGGCGTCGGAGTGGGCTCGGGCGTCGGCGTCGGCGTGGGAGTCGGAGTCGGCTGCGGTTCGACAGCGGGCGTCGGCTCGGTCGACGGCGTCGGCGCGGGATCCACCTGCGAGTCCCCTTCCGGCGCGGCCGGCGCCGTGGGATCGGGCGTGGGAGCCAAGGTCGGAAGATCACTCGGCGTCGGTCCCGGCGTCGGCAGCGCGATGGGATCGACCACCGGGTTCGAGCCGTCGTCGATCGGCGCGCCGGGGAGCACGGGCCCGCCTGCAGACGGCGGGTTCGCGGCGACGAGCTGAGGCACGACGATCGCCGCGGCCACCGCTCCGGCGGCGGCGACGAGGGTCACGAGCGCGACGATGCCCCCGGCGCCGCTGAGGACACCACCACTGCCCGCGCCCGCGGCGGCGAACGCACCTGCGGACCCGCCGACCCCACCAGAACCGGCGGAGCCGCCGGCGGCGGCGGTCGTTGAGGCGGATGCACCCGCGACGACCGCGCCGGGCATGGATTGGGATGCTCCCGCGGCGAGCGCGGCAAGCGGAACCGAACCGCCTTGGATCGTGGCGGCGTACGTGGTGGCCGCACCCGCGCCGATGGCGAGGGGAAGGAGGATCATGGCGAGCCGGTGGGAGACCTCCTTGGCCTCCGAGGCGACGATCGTGCAGCGAGCACACTCGGTGAGATGCGCCTCGACCTTGGTCTGATCGCGCTTGGCCAGGTTGCCCCGCGCATAGGCGCCGAGACGATTGATCGTCCAGGCGCAGGGGGAGTCATCGCTCACCGAGCGCAGGTGCGCCTGGATCCACGCTTCACGCAGCCCCTCGCGGGCCCGGAAGGCGAGCTGAGCGACCGCGGTGGGCTTCATGCCCAGGAGCGGGGCGATCTCCGCGGGCTTCATCTGTTCGATCTCGGAGTACCAGAGCACCTCCTGCCACCGCGTGGGCAGGCTGCGGAACGCCTGATGCGTCAGGCCCCGATCGAGTGCCTCATCGGTCTCGTGGGTGCTGGCGTCGGGATCTTCGACGGCGTCGAGTTCGTCGATCGCCGTCTCTTTGCGCGAGCGACCCCACCCCGCCGCCGTGTTGCGGATGCTCGTGAAGAGGTAGGCGCGGAAGGATCCGGTGGGACCGCCGCCCTTCTGGATCGACCGGTAGATCCGTGTGTAGGCCTCTTGCACGAGATCGTCGGGGTCGAGGCTCGACGTGATGGACTGGGCGACCGTGATGCCCGAGCGGTAGTGGCGTCGCCAGAGCTCGCCAAAGGCCTCGCTGTCGCCCGAGCGGGTGCGGAGCACGAGGTCGGCGTCGGCGAGGTCGGAAGTAGTGGTGGGGGATTCGTCGTTCATAGTCATGGTGTTCTCACACAAGAGACGCACCGAGGGGCATGTTATGACGCGGATCTGTGAATCCGCTTCCGCTCCCACGGTGATCGGCTTCCTCGCCTGCCTTCAGCGGGTGGGTCTCGAGGGCGCTCACAAGATCGAAGAACTTTTTCACCGAACCGCGTAATAGATCCGAAATGGGTGCATCTCATCCTGTGGAAGCCGTCGAGCCGACGCGACCGGGGCTTGCTCCGACGCGGCGACGGCGACCAAGGACGGTCTGGGGGATCGAGAGATCGATCGAGATCTGGGGGATCGAGAGATCGACGCCGTCCGTCGGGAGACCGGAACGATCTGGGGGGAGAGTTCCGGAACCCGGAACGGGGCAGGCGGGGCGGAGTGTGCTGGGGGGCGCACCCGCCCCGCCCACCGTTGCCTCCGGCGTGAGTGCCGTCGTCTCAGACGCGCACGCCGTCGACCCACACCGCGCGGACGCGCAGGTCGGAATCCAGCAGCACCGCATCGGCGGTGGTACCGGGGCGCAGCGTCCCGAAGCGGTCATCGCATCCCAGCGCGCGCGCGGGCACCGCGGTCAGCGCGGCCACCGCGGCCGGAAGCGCGATCCCGCCCGTCACGGCGTTGCGCAACGCGGCATCCTGCGTCAGGGTCGAGCCCGCGATCGCGCCATTGCTGTCGAGCCGTGCCGTGCCGTCGATGACGGTGACGGCCAGGCCTCCGAGCTCGTAGTGACCATCCGCCGCGCCGGCAGCGGCCATCGCATCGGTGATGAGGGCGATGCGACCCGGGGCGGCAGTGAAGGCCAGGGCCACGACGTCGGGGTGCACGTGCACGCCGTCGGCGATGATCTCCAGCGTCACCCGGGAGTCGTGCACGGCCGCGACCACCGGCCCGGGCGCCCGGTGGTGGATCCCCGGCATCGCGTTGAAGGCATGCGTCAGGAGCGTCGCCCCCGCGTCGAACGCCGCGCGCGTCTGCTCCTCCGTGGCGCCGGTGTGTCCCACGGCCACCCGCACGCCGGACTCCACCAGCCGCCGAACTGCCGCGAGGCCGCCCGGGAGCTCCGGCGCCAGGGTGATCTGTCGGATCGTTCCGCGGCCCGCCTCCATGAGGCGGTCGAGCGATTCCGGATCGGGTGCGCGCAGGAGCGCCTCGGTGTGGGCCCCCTTGTGCGCGGCGTCGAGGAACGGTCCCTCGAGGTGGCTGCCGAGAATCGTCGGATCCGTCGCAGCCAGGTCTGCGACCATCGCTGCCCGGCGAGCCAGGTCGGACACCGGAGCCGTGACGAGGGACACCACGGCCCGTGTCGTGCCGTGAGCGCGGTGGAGCACGCGTGCGGTGGCGATCGCGTCGAGGCCGTCGTCGAAGGACGTCCCGCCGCCGCCGTGGCCGTGGATGTCGATGAAGCCGGGGGTGAGGACGCCGCCTGCTCCGTCCACGGCCTCGGTCGCCCTCCGTTCCTGCCAGGTCGCGCCGGTCCCCCGCGCCGCGACCGTGCCGCCGTCCAGGGCGATCCAGCCGTCCTCGACGAGCCGGCCGTCGTCCACGAGGGTGACCGAGTGGATGATCGTGCTCATGCCGTTCCTTCGGGGTCGAGGGTGTTCTCGGGGGCGCCTCCGAAGCCGAGTGCCGCCCACAGTGACGGTAGTGCCTCGACGCGTTCCCGGAATGACGCCCATGAGCGCTCCGGGGTCGAGCCGCGCGGCTGTGACCAGGCCGCCTCGGCGGCAGCGGCGATCCGTGGAAAGAGGAGGGCGTCGATGTCGGCGAGGTCCCGCACGGTCTCGGTCCACAGCGCGGCCTCGACGCCGAGGATCTGCTCGTCGCCGATGCCGGCGATCACCTCGGCGGGTTCCCAGTCGTAGGCGCGTTCCAGCGTCGTCACGCCTCGGGCCCAGGTGAGGCCGAGAGGGGAGTCGGCGGCGAACTTCATGTCGAGGTAGACCGCGTCGGCGGGGGAGAGGATGACACGGCCGCCGCGCGCGACGAAGGCGCGGGTCTTGTCATCCATCCCCTCGATCGGCTCGACGAACCCCCAGTACTGTCCCACGGTCCCGGGTGCCAGACCGGGCGCGGCGCCCGCCTCGTGCCACGTGACCGGTGTCTTGCCTTGCGCGAGAACCATGGCGGTGACCCGCTCCATGAACACGGCGAAGTCGTCGGCCGGGGTTCCCAGCGCTTCGTCTCCGCCGACGTGGAGGTAGGGACCAGGGGTGAGTTCGGCGAGCTCGCCCAGCACGTCCGAGACGAACGCGTAGGTCCGCTCGTCGCGGATCTTCAGCGAGGAGAACCCGACGGCGAGCCCCGTGTACGGTTCGCCCGAACGCGGCAGGTCGCCGCCGAAGTCGCGCACCGTGGCCTCCACCTCGTCGGAGATCACGGGTTCCTCGCAGAGCTCGGGGTAGGCGAGGCCGACGGCGTGGGTGTGACCGGGGAGGTCGATCTCGGGCACCACGACCATGTGCCGCGCTGCGGCGGCCGCCACGATGCGCTGATAGTCGTCGCGAGTGAAGTGGCCGCCCGGGTCGCCTCCGATGGAGGTTCCCGAGGCCCGCTCGGCCAGCAGCGGTCGCGACGCCAGCGCGATCCGCCACCCCTGGTCATCGGACAGGTGGAGGTGCAGGTGGTTGAACTTCAGTCGCGCGGCACGCTCGATGACGGCCTCGACCGTCTCTACGTCGTGGAAGTGGCGGGCCACGTCGAGCATCACTCCGCGATACGCGAAGCGGGGGACGTCGTGGATGCGCAGCGCCGGCAGCTCCCCATCGGCGCCGGAGGGCACCGCCAGCTGCGCGAGCGTCTGCACGGCGTAGAACAGCCCCGCCGCGTCCGCGCCCTCGACCGTGACGCCGTCCGCGTCGATGGCGATGACGGCGGACTCCGGGTCCGGGAGCGTTCCGATGCGGAGATCGATGCGCCGCCCTTCCGGAGCGGAACCGGGATTCGATTCGACCGGAAGGCGCAGGCCGGTGCGGAGGCCGAGGAGGTGGCGCAGCTCCGCGACGGCGGCCGGGTCTCCCGTGAGGACGGCCCCGCCGAGGCGGAACGGTGCCCCGCCCGTCGCCGTCATCGATGACGGCAGCGGAACGATGGAGGGTGCGGACATGAGGGCTCGATTCTCTCCGCGGACTCCACGATCTTCATGTAAGGAGCCCTAACAAACAGGCCGAGGTCAGCCTATCAGCGCCGGTCCGTGCCGTGAGGGAATCCGGTATGCTCGGGATCGTCGCGACTGGCGTTGAGGTGGGACACCACCGGGGAGCGACCGACACGGCATTCGACCGCACGCCTGGGCCGATGCGAGATTCCATCCCGAAAGCCGTCGTCAGGAGATCGTCATGACCGATGCCTATTTCAACGCCCCTCTCTCGGAGGTCGACCCGGAGATCGCGCAGGTGCTCGAGCGCGAGCTCGACCGCCAGCGCGGCTACCTGGAGATGATCGCCTCCGAGAACTTCGTTCCGGTCTCGGTTCTGCAGTCGCAGGGATCGGTGCTGACCAACAAGTACGCCGAGGGCTACCCCGGGCGGCGTTACTACGGCGGCTGTGAAGAGGTCGACGTGGCCGAGGAGCTCGCGATCCAGGGGGCGAAGGACCTCTTCGGCGCCGAGTTCGCCAACGTCCAGCCCCACTCGGGCGCTTCGGCGAACGCCGCCGTCCTCCACGCCATCGCCCGCCCCGGCGATACGCTGCTTGGCTTGTCGCTGGACCAGGGTGGGCACCTCACGCACGGCATGAAGATCAACTTCTCCGGCCGCCTGTACAACATCGTCGCGTACGGCGTCGATCCCGAGACCAGCATCATCGACATGGACGAGGTGCGACGCCTCGCGATCCAGCACCAGCCCAAGGTGATCATCGCCGGTTGGTCGGCCTACCCGCGCCAACTCGACTTCGCCGCCTTCCGCGCGATCGCCGATGAGGTCGGGGCTCTCCTCTGGGTCGACATGGCGCACTTTGCGGGCCTGGTCGCGGCAGGGCTCCACCCCTCGCCCGTGCCGCACGCGCACGTCGTCTCCTCGACCGTTCACAAGACGATCGGTGGTCCGCGCTCGGGCTTCATCCTGACCAACGACGCCGACATCGCCAAGAAGATCAACACCGCCGTCTTCCCCGGGCAGCAGGGCGGGCCGCTCATGCACGTCATCGCGGCCAAGGCGACCGCCTTCAAGCTCGCGGCCACGCCGGAGTTCCGTGAGCGCCAGGAGCGCGTCGTGCGCGGCGCGGCGATCCTCGCGGAGCGCCTGGCCCAGCAGGACGTGAAGGATGCCGGCATCTCGGTGCGCTCCGGCGGCACGGATGTCCACCTCGTCCTCGTCGACCTGCGCGAGGCGGCGATCGACGGCAAGCAGGCCGAGGACCTCCTGCACGAGATCCACCTCACGGTCAACCGCAACGCCGTCCCCAACGACCCGCGCCCGCCGATGGTGACCTCGGGCCTGCGGATCGGTACCCCCGCGCTCGCCACTCGCGGTTTCGGTGACGCGGAATTCACCGAGGTCGCCGACGTCATCGCGCTCGCTCTGCA
>JBMDWQ010000081.1:0-5386 GCA_048594675.1 Microbacterium sp.
GCGCAGAACCTCATCTACGCGGACGTGGCGGGCAACATCGGGTATCAGACCCCCGGCCGCCTGCCGATCCGCGGCAAGGGCGACGGGTCGATGCCGCAGCCGGGATGGGACTCCGATTACGACTGGCAGGGCTTCATCCCCTTCGAGGAGCTGCCGATGGCCTTCAATCCCGAGGCGGGCTACATCGTGACCGCGAACAACGCGATCGTCGGACCCGACTATCCCCATGAACTGACGCGGGACTGGGACTACGGCTGGCGGGCGGCCCGCATCCAGCACCTCATCGAGCGCACCGCCGCGACGGGGAAGCTCACGGCCGACGACATGACCGCCATCCAGGCCGACGCCGAGTTCTGGATGGGCAAGCGTCTCGCCGTCGCGTACACCGACGTGTCCGTCGCGGACGACGGCACTCGCGAGGCGATCAGCCTCCTCCAGCAGTGGGACGCCCAGAACGCCGCCGATAGCCCGGCAGCCGCCTACGCCAACGTCCTGTGGGACGAGCTGGTGCAGAACCTGTTCGCGCGGCGAGAGACTCCCGCGCCGCTCTCCGGCCACGATCGGCTCTTCCTCGTGGTGGACGGGCTGCTGGACGATCCGGGATCGTCGTGGTGGACGAACGACCAGATCGGTGTGAGCGGACGCGAGGAGATGCTCGCGCGTTCGGCCGCCGATGCGTACGCGCGCCTCGTGGAGCTCCAGGGCGACAACTCGTCGCGATGGAACTGGGGAGACCTTCACGCGATCACCCTCACCAACGGGTCGTTCGGAGAGAGCGGCATCGCCCCGATCGAAGCGCTGTTCAACCGGGGCCCGTTCCCCGTCGCCGGCGGCTCGTCGATCGTCGATGCCACCGGCTGGGTGCTCGGTGCCGGGTTCGAGACGGTCACCGTTCCGTCGATGCGGATGACGGTGGATCTGTCCGACTTCGACAGCTCACGCTGGAACCATCTCACCGGCGCGAGCGGTCACGCCTTCCACCCCAACTACACGGATCAGTTCGAGACGTGGCAGAAGGGCGAACAGACCCCCTGGGCGTTCTCGCCCGAAGCCGTGGCGCGGAAGGCGACCCACACCCTCCGGCTCATCCCCTGACCCGGCGGCACCGGCTGGTGCCGGGAGGCGCGGTCAGCGCCCGCGGCAGACGGGGTCGGTCACCCTCCGGCGGCGGGCGGTGTGCGCCGGTCGTCGGCGAGGTCGTCGACGACGAGGGACCGTTCGTCGATCGTGCCGTTCCGGTACGCCTGCCGTCCCACCATGTGCGCAGACAGTGGCGCCGTGGCGAGCTGGATCAGCATGACCGGCACGAGGAAGGCGGCCACGCCCCACGATTCCAGCGCCAGCGCGATCGCGACGCAGATGAGGAGCAGGCCGAGCACCTGCGGCTTGGTGGCGGCGTGGAGCCGCATCGGCACATCCCGGAAGCGCAGGAGCCCGATCGCCGCCGTCAGACACAGCAGTGCGCCGATGAGGATCAGCACCAGGACGATGATCTCGCGCACCTCGTTCATCGGTTCGCTCCGTCTCGACGAGCAACGAAACGGGCGATGGAGATGGAGCCGAACACGCCCACCGCCGCCACGATGAGCAGGAGCGGCAGCGTGCGGGTGTGATGATTGACGGCCATCTCCGCCCCGAGCACGCACATGATGAGCGTCAGCAGCACGTCCGACGCCACGGCGCGGTCGAGGATCGAGGGGCCGATGATGATGCGCCACAGCGTCAGGAGCGCGGCCACGGCGAACACCGCGTAGATCGCGACGAGCAGGATGAGGGTCATCGAGGGGTCCTCCGTCCGGCGCCGGCCGTCTCGCGGCGAGCCGCCTGCACGTCGCGGACCGTCTGCAGCTGCGCGCGCGAACCCACGACGCGCACCAGACGCTCCTCCCAGTGCTGCACGGAGCGCCGCTGCTCCTCCACCTGGTCGAGGTCGCGCACGCCGATGACATGCAGATAGAGCACGCGGCGGTCGCGGTCGATGTCGACGATGAGCGAGCCGGGGATCAGCGAGGCGGTGACGGCGACGTGGGTCATGATGAGGTCGTCGTCGGTCACGAGCGGCACCGCGATGATGGCGGTCCCCGGCTGACGCCGCCAGTCGAGCACCTGGAAGGCCACGGTGAGCGAGCCGCGGATGAGCGCGAGGAGGAACTCCCCGACGAAGATGAGCCCCCACCACAGGTTGACGCGGCCCGAGAGCTCGACCGCGGGAAGGCGGAAGACGCGCGTCACGAAGACGGCGACCACGACACCGGTGAGCGCGGCCAGCACGGTGAACTGACCCCACAGCAGCATCCACAGCGCGACGAGCCACACGAAGAAGGGCAGCTGCCGCCACACCGTGACGACGACTGACTTGGGGCTCATGGTGTCGTCCCTTCGTCGGAGACGAGCACGACCGGGTCCTGCAGCGCGGCGCCGATGTTGGCGCACAGCTCGTACAGCGGGCCCGCGAAGATCGTCAGCGCGACGGTGACGACGACCATGCCGGCGGTGGCCGCCGTCATGATCCGCGGGATCACCCGGCGCTCGGTCTGCGTGGCCGCGGCCGGGGCGCCGCCGAGGTACGAGATGCGGTCGGTCGCCTCGTCGCCCTGCTCCTCGTCCTCGCGCCAGAACGAGAGGTTCCACGCGCGCATGAGGGCGTAGAGCGTGAGGAGAGACGTCACGATCCCGCCGACGATGAGCACGTACATGAGGGGGGTCCCCACCTGCGCGGCGGCGTCGAAGAGGGCGAACTTGCCGATGAACCCCGAGAACGGCGGCAGGCCGCCGAGGTTGATCGCGGGGATGAAGTAGAGCACCGCGATCACCGGCGCCGCCTTCATGAGTCCCTTGACCTTGAGGATCGACGTCGATCCGGCCCGGCGCTCGACGAGCCCGACCGCGAGGAACAGCGTCGTCTGCACCACGATGTGGTGGACCATGTAGTAGATCGTCGCGCCGAGGGCGGCGGGCGTCGCGATCGCGAGCCCGAACACCATGTAGCCGATGTGGCTGACGAGGGTGAACGACAGAATGCGTTTGAGCTCGGCCTGCGCCACCGCGCCCAGGACGCCCACGATCATCGTGGCGAGGGCCACGATCAGCAGCAGGGTGTTCACGTCGTTGTCGCGGAAGATCTGCGTCTCGGTGCGGATCATCGCGTACACGCCGACCTTCGTCAGCAATCCGGCGAACACCGCCGTGACCGGCGCGGGGGCGGTCGGGTAGGAGTCGGGCAGCCAGAACGACAGCGGGAAGATCGCGGCCTTGATGCTGAAGGCGAGGAGCAGCATCAGGTGGAGGACGAGTTGCACATCCTGCGGGAGCTCTGTCATCCGCTCCGCCAATTGCGCGATGTTGACGGTGCCGAGGGCCCCGTAGATCGCGGCGATCGCGGCGAGGAAGAGGATCGACGACACCAGCGAGACGACGATGTAGACGACGCCGGTGCGGATGCGCGACTCAGTCGATCCCAGCGTGATGAGGACGTAGGAGGCGACGAGGAGGATCTCGAACCCGACGTAGAGGTTGAAGAGATCGCCGGCGATGAAGGCGTTGAAGATGCCCGCCGCGAGGATGAGGTACGACGGGTGGAAGATCGTCACCGGCGTCTCGTCGTCGCCGTCGGCAGCGCCCTGTCCCACCGAGAAGAGGAGCACCGCGAGCAGCACGATCGAGGAGACCACGACCAGAAGCGCCGCGAGGCGGTCGACGTACAGGACGATGCCGAACGGGATCGGCCATCCGCCCACCGACACGGCGATCGCCTCCCCCGAGACGTCCACCGTGTACAGCAGCACCGCGGCGATGGCCAGCACGAGGGTGAGGGTGACGATCGAGACGCCCACCTGGACCTTCCGCTGACGACCGAAGATGAGCGCGATGGCGGCGCCGAGGAGCGGCAGGGTCACCAGCAGCGGAACGAGGGCGTTCATCGCTCACCTCCCGGCCCTGTCGGGGCGTCGGTGGGCGCGTCGTCGCGGATCGCGTCGAGGTCTCGGTGGTGCAGCACGACGATCGGGGCGGTCTCGGTGCCGATGAAGTCGGTGGTCGCGTCGTCGTCCTCGTCGGTGATCTCGTCGTCCATCGTGTCTTCGTCCTCGGGGGCGCGGTCGCGCAGGGCGATGTCCTCTTCGTCGTCGTGCACGGTGTCGGCCTGACCGAGCTGCCACGACCGATAGATCAGCGCGAGGAGGAAGGCCGATACCGCGAAGGTGATGACGATCGCCGTCAGGGTCAGCGCTTGCGGCAGCGGATCGCTCATCTCGTCGGGTGAGGTCGCATCGCCGAAGAACGCCGCGACGCCGGGGCGGCCCATCACGACCAGGAGGAAGAGGTTCGCGGCATTGCCGAGCAGGAGGAATCCGATGAGCACGCGCGTGAGGCTCCGCTCGAGCATCGAGTAGACACCGGCGGCGAACAGGGCGCCCATGATGATGATGAGGACGAGGGAGACGGTCACGGGACGCTCACCCCCCGCTCACGCAGTTCCTGCGCCTGCCGGTCGACCTCGCCGCCGAGCGAGCGCAGCACGTCGAGGACGAGTCCGACCACCACGAGGTACACGCCCACGTCGAAGAGCGTCGAGGTGACGAACTCGACGTGACCGAGCACGGGGATGTTCGCCTCCCAGAAGGTGCTGGTGAGGGGCGCCTCGCCGAAGAACAGCGGCACGACGGCGCAGGCGACGGCGAGGCTCATGCCCGCCCCGAGCAGGCGTCCGGCGTCGGTGGGAGCGGCCGCTCCGAGCTCGTAACGGCCCCCCGCCACGTAGCGCATCACGAGCGCCATACCCGCGACGAGCCCGCCCGCGAAGCCTCCCCCGGGGAGGTTGTGACCGGCGAACAGCAGATAGATCGACACCACGATGATCGTGTGGAAGAGGATCCGGACGATCACCTCGAGGATGAGGGAACGGTTCTCGGGCCGCATGCGCTGGCCCCCCACGAGCCATGCCTGACGCGTGCTCCCCGGCGCGCTCGCGCGGGGCTGCGGACCGTCGACCGTCTCGATCAGGGGGCGGCGGGTGCGCGTCGCGCTCGTCGGCAGCGACGCGATCGTACGGGACAGCAGGTCGGAGCGGTGCGTCACGAACACGAGCGAAGCGACGCCGGTCGCGGCGAGGATCAACACCGACAGCTCGCCCATCGTGTCCCAGCCGCGGAGGTCGACGAGGGCGACGTTGACGACGTTCTTCCCGTGTCCGATCTCGTACGCCAGTTCGGGGAAGCGATCGGAGATGGGATCGGCGACCCGGGCGCCCGTGGCCACCATCGCGACCATCGCCATCGTCGCTCCGACGGCGACGGCGATGACGGCGCGCACGAGGGGAAGCACCGACGCGTTGTGCTCGCCCAGGCGCGCGGGGATGCGCCGGAGCACGAGGGCGAAGGCGACGAGG
>JBMDWQ010000082.1:0-8714 GCA_048594675.1 Microbacterium sp.
CGAGGACGATCCCGACCGACAGCGGCGCGCTCAGGACGATGTCGCCGGCGGTCTGGGCGAGCTGACCGAAGCCTCCGCCCATCCCGGCGGGGCCCATGCCTCCGGGGCCGCGGCCACCGCTCGTCTCGGCGGCCGCGGACGCGCTCGTCGGAGCGGCGAGAGTGATCGCCGTCGCTCCGGCGACGCCGAGCAGGACCCCGGCGACGCCGCCGATGAGTGACTGGATGACCGACTCGCCCGCCACTTGGCCGACCACGCGGCGGTTGGACCATCCGATGGCCTTGAGCGTGCCGATCTCGCGGGTGCGGCGAGAGATCCCGGAGATCGTGAACAGCACGGCCAGGGCGACGGCCACCGCGAGCACGATGACCGACAGCCAGGTGCCGAGGCTGGTGATCAGCGAGCCGGCGCTGGCGAGCGAGCCGGACACCGTCGAGGCGAGCTCGGACTGCGAGCTGACCGTCGCGTCGGGAAGAGCATCCTCGACGGCCGCCTGCACCGTGGAGATCTGGTCGCTGGAGGCGGCCTGGATGTAGACGGTGGAGACCACGTCCCCCGCACCGGACAGTTCCTGGGCCACATCGAGGGGGATGTACACGTTCGCCGCCGTGTCGGCGTCGGAGGACGTCGAGGCCACGATCCCGACGATCTCGAACGACGTGCCGCCGACGTCGATCGTGTCGCCGACGGCGAGCTCCGAGCTGGCCGCGTAGGTCGCGTCGAGGACGGCGACCTCGCTTCCCGTGTCGGTGTCGGCCAGGGCGCGGCCGTCGGTCACCTCGACGGCCGACAGGGGCCCCACGGCCGTGTCGACGGCGTCGATACCGAGCACAGTGAAGGAGTCGACATCGAACGAGCCACCGCCGAATCCGCCCCTGCCGCCCGACTGGTCGCCGGGATCGCCTTCAGGCGGAGTCTGGCCGGACTCTCCCTCGGAGGAGCCGGGGCGCTGCGGCAGCTCGCCGTCGAATGTCGTGTTGGTCAGGCTCAGAGCACCCGAGGCCGCCGAGACTCCCTCGACGGACGCCACGGTCTGCACCGTGTCCGCCGCGAGCGTGCCCCGGCCGAAGTCCGTCATCAGGCGCGACTGGCTGAGGGTTGTGGTCCCGTCGTCGTCGGTGTCGCCGCTGTCCTCGTCGAAATCGAACCGCGGCCCTCCTTCCCCTCGCTCTCCCGGCTCGGCTTGCGCCCCGGTGACGGTGAGGTCGGTGCCGACCCCGTACACCGACTCCAGTGCCTGCGCCTGCGCGTCGCGGACACCGGCCGACAACGCGTTGACGACGATGACGAGCGCGACGGCGATCGCCAGCCCGAGCGCGACGATCACGGTCTGCTTGGTGCGTCCGGCGAGCTCGCGCCGCACGTACGTCCAGTACATGTCTCTCCTCTCCGCGCACAGGCCCGGGCACACACTCCTCCGGTGCGCTCTCGAGGGCCGTGGCGCCGATGACCCGACGCTAGGGATGGCGCTTCTGCAGCCCTTGTGGAGCGGATATGCAGTAGTTATGGGGCATCACGTCGCGCGCGCGTAGCAAGCAGGTCGTTCTCACAGAAAGCACATAGGCGTCTCCATAGCAAAGCCACAGGATGTGGCAGACACTGGATGTCATGACCGCTTCCGCTTCGCCCGCCCTCCGTCGCGCCGACGGCTCCCCCCTGCGCGTCCTCGTCGTCGACGACGAACAGATGCTGACCGACCTGCTGTCGATGGCGCTGCGGATGGAAGGGTGGGACGTGCGGACGGCGGGCTCCGGCTATGACGCACTGACGGTCACCCGGGAGTTCGACCCCGACGCACTGGTGCTGGACATCATGATGCCCGACCTCGACGGGATGTCGGTGCTGCAGCGGCTGCGTCACAGCGGCAACGACGTGCCGGTACTGTTCCTGACCGCCAAGGATGCCGTTGCAGATCGCGTAGCCGGCCTCACGGCGGGCGGCGACGACTACGTCACGAAGCCGTTCAGCCTCGAAGAGGTGGTGGCACGACTGCGCGGGCTCATGCGTCGAGCGGGAACCGCAACCGCCGGCGGCGCCGATCCGATCCTGCGAGTGGGAGACCTCACCCTCAACGAGGACTCGCACGAGGTGGAGCGACACGGCACCGAGATCGAGCTCACCGCAACGGAGTTCGAGCTCCTGCGCTTCCTGATGCGCAACCAACGACGCGTGGTGTCCAAGGCACAGATCCTCGATCGCGTGTGGAACTACGACTTCGGCGGCCGCTCGAGCGTCGTCGAGCTGTACATCTCCTACCTGCGCAAGAAGATCGACGCCGGGCGTGAGCCGCTGATCCACACGGTGCGCGGTGTCGGGTACATGATCAAAGCGCCGCAATGAGCCGGCGCCATCCGCGCCCGCATCGCTGGAGCTTGCAGACCCGGCTCATCGTCGCGGTCATCTCCTTCGTCGCCTTCATCCTCGTCGCCGTGGGCGCGGCGACCGGGACGATCCTCCGCTCGATCCTCGTCGAGAACCTCGATGCACAGGTGACGTCAGCGGCCGAACGCGTGCCGGCGGCCGCCACCGGCGACGCGGCCGACACGGTAGCGGGCAGGCAGCCCGGGACACTCCTGATCATCAACAACCTCACCGGGCTCACCGGGGCGTATGTGGCCCGCGACGGCGAAACCGTCGCCTTGACGGGCTCGAAGCTCAGCGCCGTCATGAACAGCCTCACCGCCCCCGAACACGGCGGATGGACGAACGGAACCGTGGCGGGGGTCGGCGACTACCGTCTGCGGGTACTGTCGGGGCCGGCGGGGAGCACCTACATCGTCGGGATGCCCACCTCGGAGGTGACCGCGCTCGTCGCCCACATCCTCACGACGGTGACGCTCCTGACCCTCGGCGGGTTGCTCGTGCTCGCCTCGGTCATCGCGTTCGTGATCCGGCAGTCGCTCCGGCCGCTGCGCGCCGTCGCCGATACGGCCACGCGCGTGGCCGCCATGCCGCTCGACTCGGGAGATGTCGCCATCACCGAACGCGTGCCCGCCGCGCAGGCCGATGCGTCGGATGAGATCGGACGCGTGGGCGCCGCTCTCAACACCCTCCTCGACCACGTCGATACGTCGCTGGCCGCCCGGCAGCGCAACGAGGAGCGCATGCGCGCCTTCGTCGCCGATGCCAGTCATGAACTGCGGACACCGCTCGCCGCGATCCGCGGCTACTCGGAGCTGTCCTTGCGCTCGCTCAGCCAGAACGGCCCGCATGCGACCACACCACAGCTGCAGGAGGCCACCGCGCAGTCACAGGCAGGGCTCGAGCGCATTCAGGCGGCATCCCTGCGGATGACCACGCTCGTGGAAGACCTGCTGCTGCTGGCGAGACTGGACGAGGGCAAGGAGCTGGTCTACGGCGCCGTAGACCTCAGCCGCACCGTCATCGACGCGGCGGCGGATGCGCAGGTCGCCGGCCCCGACCACCGGTGGACCATCGAGGTCGCGGAGGAGCCGGTCGTCGTCGCCGGCGACGGGGCACGACTGCATCAGGTCGTCGCCAATCTCCTCACCAACGCGCGGGTGCACACACCTGCCGGGACCCACGTGACCGTCTCGGTCACCGCCGACGCCGGCGAGGCCGTCGTCCGCGTGCACGACGACGGTCCCGGCATCGACCCGGCGATCGCCGACGAGCTCTTCGAGCGCTTCTCCCGGGCTGACACGTCCCGGGCCCGTCAGACCGGCGGGACGGGGCTCGGACTGTCGATCGTGAAGGCGATCGTCACCGCCCACGACGGCACGATCACGGTGGCGAGCGAACCGGGCTCCACGACGTTCGAGGTTCGACTCCCCGCGCGTCCGTCGACTCCCGCCTGAGCTCCCGCAGGCGGCAGGCGCCTCAGTAACCCGAGAACGCGTCCGTCGTGAGCGACCGCGCCTTCTCTAGCGCCGGTGCGAGCTCGGCGATCAGGCGGGGCGGACCAGAGACGTAGGCGTGCCGCGCACCGATGTCGGGAACCATGGTCACGAGTGCGGTCGTGTCGAGGCGCGCCCCCTGTCCCCACCGCCAGTGCGGCGGGAGGGTGGCCGGCTCGTTGCGTGTGAAGACGATCACGGGAACGCCGGACGACTCGAGTTCGTCCCGGAAGGCGAGCTCGTCTGCGTCGGAGGCGACGTAGACGAACACGACGTCACGGTCCTCGCCAGAGAGCCGCAGATGGCGCAACTGCGACACGAAGGGGGTCACGCCGATCCCGGCGGCCACCATGAGGACCGGGCTCGTGGGCTTGGCCGGAAGCACGAAGTCCCCCCAGACCCCGGTGACGGCCAGCGACTGCCCCGGCTCGACGAGGGCGAGAGCTTTCTTGTAGCTGGACTGTGAACCCTCGCGCAACGCGATCCGGACGATCGGCAGCTCCTCCGGTGCCGAGACGATGCTGAACTCACGACGCGTCCCGCGCGCGTCGGGCCGGGAATGCGGCACCTCGAGCTCGAGGTACTGACCCGCCGTGAAGCGGAAGCGCCGACCCGCGCGGAAGACGAGCTCTCGCACGGTGGGAGTGAGGACGACGCGCTCGACGCGCGTCAGGCGCACGGCGGAGCGGAAGGCGAACACGAAGGCCATGAGGTTGCCCACCAGGAGCGCGCGCTCCTGGCCGAGGGTGATCTCCCCGATCGTCAGGGGCCATCCGGCCAGGACACCGACGACCACGGCGACGGCGAACTGCTGCCAGCGTCGCGGTGGGAGCGTCAACGGTTCGGAGAGCATGAACGCACCGAGGAAGAGGAACGGCGAAGACCAGAGGATCTGCCAGAACAGCGTCCCGCCGTCGACCTCCAGCCCCGCCGCCTGGAACTGGCCGGCGGTGCGCACGAGCGCCACCGTGACGGCGATCACGAGGAAGACCGCCACCACGCGCACCTTCTCCGTCCGAATGAGCACGAGCAGGCCCAGCAGCACCACGGGGCCGGCGAGGGCCGGCGAGCCCACCCACCAGGCCGATGAACCCAGTCCCGGGATCCAGATGCTCAGAATCGTGAGGGCGGTGGCACCGACGGCGGCCGGATTGAAGATGTGACGGCCCTGCCAGGCGAGGAGGTACTTCGAGGCGGAGGCCACGACACCGGCCACCGCAACCCCACACAGGGCGAGGGGATCAACCGTCGGCCGCAGCACGAACAGCAAGATGAGGACCGTGATGAGGGTGGACTCCCACCGCCACGAGGTGCGCAGCACGCGGTGTGCGACGGCGTCGGTGAGCGCGCAGGCGACGGCGAGCACGGCGTAAGACGCGAGCAGGTCGAGGGGTGTGGGGGCGAGCACGCCGATGAAGGAGAGGACGAACGCGATCACCGCCAGGCAGGCGAGCGAGAAGAGCACCAGCCGGTACATCGAGATGCGGCCGAGGACGGCGAACAGGCGATTCCACGCCGCGGTGAGGGAGGAGATCACGAGAACAACTCTGCCTTACAGTCGGGCGACCACTCCAGGCGGCCGTCAGTGGTCATACGGACCCACTCCACTCCCCTGCGGTGAGCGAAGGCGGGTCCCCCGTCGAAGAAGAGGGCGGTGGCGACGGCGTCGGCCACCATCGTGTCTGGCGCGACGGCCCACGTCGCGGCGATCGCCCGTACCGGCTGACCGGTGCGGGCGTCGAGCACGTGGTGGAGGCCGTCTCCCCATGCCCGGCGGTTGACCGCCGAGGCGCAGAGCGACCGATCCTGCACCGTCCAGGTCCCGATGGCGCGCGCGGGGTCGAAGGGGTGCTCAAGGGCGATCCGCTCGGAATGACCGTGTACGGCGATGTCCCCGCTCGCATCGACCGTGAGCGGCCCCGAGACTTCACGGCGCAGGTCGGCGACCACGCGGTCGACCAGCCGGCCCTTCCCGATGGCGCCGACGTCGAGGGTCGCCGCCTCCGACAGTTCGAGATGTCCGTCACCCCATCGCACGATCTGCTGCCAGGGGCGCGCGGGCGCCGCACCGTGGTCGACGAGCGTGTATCCGGCCCCATACCCCCGCCGGTGCAGCACGTCGCCGATCAACGGGTTCACCGCGCCGTGCGTCGCGGCATCGAGCTCCCGATAGAGGTCGAGCAACGCCTCGGTGTCCGCGGGGGCGGCCACGCGGCCGGGAACCTGCGCGAACGCCGCCACCAGGGAGTCGTTGCGGAAACGCGACCAGTCACGGTCGAACTCGTCGATCGTGCGCTCGACACGGCTGCGCGCCTGTGCCGACAACACGACGGCGGTGTCGATCTGCCACTGCGTGCCGATCGCCGAGAACTC
The DNA here is from genome assembly GCA_048594675.1 of Microbacterium sp. GTDB lineage: Bacteria > Actinomycetota > Actinomycetes > Actinomycetales > Microbacteriaceae > Microbacterium. The sequence goes on from JBMDWQ010000082.1 coordinate 6,231, forward strand.
CCATCGGCCGCCGGCGGCCGCGCTCATCAGGCGGCCGCTTCGACCTTGATCGTGTCGATCGCCTTGTTGAAGCCGCCGCTGGTGAGCGAGGAGCCCGCCACGCGGGACACGGAGATCTCGTCGATGTTCTTGCCGACGACCTCGTCCTTGATTCCCCCGATGAACTTCGCCTGGTACTCCTCCGACTCGCGCTTGGTCGGGTTCCCGGTGACCGTGACATCGGTGATCACGTTGTCCTTCAGCGTGACGGTGACGCTGATCGTCTCCACCGACTCGGGCGTCGCGTAGGACCCCTCCGCCGTGTAGGTGCCGTCTTTCAGCTCGGCACCCGCGGCCGGGGCGTCGCCCGCCGGAGACGACGGAGCGGACGAGTCGGGTGTCGTGGAGGCCGCGCAGCCGGCGAGCACGGCGATGCCGACGACGGAGGCGGCTGCTGTGCCGAGGCGAACGGAGCGGGGAACGGCGGTGGTGCGGATCATGACGGTCCTCCTTCTGTCGTGCCCGGCCGCGTCTCGGGGGCGGAATCCACGCTATCCGGCGCGAGGTCGGCAGAAGCCTATGCAGGGCTATGCATTTGCAGTGAACGCGGGAGATGCGTTCGCTTCGGTGCGCCGGGCTCCTGCACGCCGGAGCGCCTTGAGCAGTTCGACCGCGAGGAAGACGACGACGGAGAACATCACCGGCAGGAGCCATCCCACCAGATCGAGCGGCCGCGAGCCGAACAGGTCGTTCAGGAAGGGCACGTAGGTATAGAGCAGCTGGAACAGCAGGAGCGCGCCCGCGGCGATCCACACCACGGGGTTCCCCCGCAGCACATCCAGCGTGAACGAGCTGCGACCGAGGAACCGGCAGTTGAGCAGATAGGCGAGCTGGCCGAGCGCGAGCATCGTGACCGCTTCCGTCCGCGCCATGCCGAGCTCGACCCCCCGGCCCGTCGCGATCCAGAACACCGCCAGCGTCGCGCCGCCGATCAGGAGAGAGACCACCAAGACGAAGCCCAGCTCCCGCCGGTCGATCAGCGAGCCGCCCGTCGGGCGCGGCGGGCGGTCCATGATCCCGCGTTCGGCCGGCTCGTAGGCGAGGGCCAAGGAGAGCGTCACCGCGGTGACCATGTTGACCCACAGCACCTGCACGGGCGTGAGGGGAAGGGTGAGGCCGAACACCACGGCGACGAGGATGACCAGGGACTGGGCGCCGTTGGTGGGGAGGAGGAACACGACAGACTTGCGCAAGTTGTCGTAGATGCGGCGACCCTCGCGGATGGCGCTGCGGATCGTCGCGAAGTTGTCGTCGGCCAAGACGATCTCGGCCGCCTCCTTGGTGGCCTCGGTGCCCTTGATCCCCATGGCGATACCGACGTCGGCGCGTGTGAGGGCGGGAGCGTCGTTGACGCCATCGCCGGTCATCGCGACCACTTCACCACGCGCCTGGAGAGCACGGACGATGCGGATCTTGTGCTCGGGACTGGTCCGGGCGTAGACGTCGACTTCGACGACGGCGGCCTTCAGCTGCTCCTGCGACATCTCTTCGAGCTGGGCCCCGGTGAGCACGGCGACCTCACCCGAGGCGAGTCCCATCTCGCGGCTGATCGCGACGGCCGTTCCGGCGTGATCCCCCGTGATCATCTTGACGCGGATCCCCGCGTGGTGGCAGTCGGCGATCGCGTCCACCGCCTCGGGCCGAGGCGGATCGAGGATGCCCCACAGGCCCAGGAACTCGAGGTCCTGGAGATCGTCCTCGGTAAGTTCCTCGGCGCGAGTGGCCTTTCGCGCCGCCGCGAGCACGCGAAGGCCCTCTCCACTCAACTCATCGATCGCCGCTTCCCAGAAGGCACGATCGAGGGGCTCGGCCCCATCGGCGCCGCGCTGGGTGAGCGAGCGGTCGAGGAGGCGATCGGGGGCGCCCTTGACGAGGATCGCGCGGGCGCCGTCGGTGGATTCTTGGAGGGTGGCCATGAACTTGTTCGCCGAGTCGAAGGGCACCACACCGATGCGGCGGGAGCGCGGGCTGCCGCCGGTGCGTCCCTTCATGGCGACGACCTTCAGCGCGCCCTCCGTCGGCTCCCCCACGAGCGTCCATCCGTCGTCGCGTCGGGTGACGTGCGCGTCATTGCAGAGATCGGCCACCGCCAGCAGGGCCCGCAGGTCGTCTCCCGACGATGGTCCGACGATCTCACCCGCGGGGTCGTAGCCGAGACCGGTGGCCTCGTACCGCGCGACCGGTGTCACGAGGCGGCGGACGGTCATCTCGTTCTTGGTGAGGGTTCCGGTCTTGTCGGAGCAGACCGTCGTGACCGAGCCGAGCGCTTCCACGGCCGGCAGCTTGCGCGTGATGGCGCGGCGCCGCGCCATCTGCTGAACGCCGATCGCGAGGGTGATCGTCACCAGCGCCGGCAGGCCCTCGGGGATCGCCGCGACGGCGAAGCCGATCGTGGCGGAGATGAGGTCGGCGAACGGCATGGCGTGAAGGAAACGCCCGATGAGC
>JBMDWQ010000083.1:0-16191 GCA_048594675.1 Microbacterium sp.
GTCGGTGCGCCGCGCGGCCCAGGCCGTCACGCGTTCGAGCGGTCCCCGTCCGCGCGTCAGGGCCCACGTCGTGCAGGCGACGAGGAGGATGCCCATCGACGCGCCCCAGAAGGCGAAGCCGGCTCCGCGCTCGCCCGCGAATAAGGCCGGGACGAGACCGACCGGTCCCACGAGGATCGCGAACGACACGACGTGCACCGAGTATGCCGTCAGCGGCATGGATCCGACCGCAGCGAGCGGAACGAATACCGCACGGAGGCGTCGCACGGCCAGAAGGCAGCAGCCGATGACGGCGAGTGCGAACCCTCCGGAGCCGACGATCTCGAACGTGCCGCCGGAGTGCGGCGCAACGGCCCACGCCGACGAGATCGACGCCCCGAGGTCGTAGTCGGCGAGTCGTCCGAGGTAGCTCGGCATCTCGTATGTCTGCCCTCCCGGCCCATTCGATCCCGATATGGAGCTTCCGCCCCCGGGCGCGCAGGTCGTGGTCCCGTCGCTTCCCGTGACACACGCCTGCGCGCTGCCGGACCTGCTCGCGCCGCCCGTCGCGCCGGGTCCGCCGTCTGCGGGAACGGTCGAGGTCGTCGAGGCGGAGGAAGCGAACGAACTCGCGGACGACCCGTCCTGGATCCACCCGTTGCCGGGACCGTTCAGCGCCGTCCCGACGCCGTAGCCCGTCACGGCGAGCACCGCTCCCACGCCCACCAGCGCCAGCGCCGTGCGGACGTCGTCCAGACGTGAGCGGCCCACGGCCATGCCGAGGAGCATGAGCGGGAGCCATACCGTCAACGGGTACGAGCCGGAGAGGAGGAAGTCGACGCCGCCGCCCGCTCCTCCGAGCGCGAGGGCTCGCGCCGTCAGGATCGCGACCGGTCCGACAACCGCGATCACGGCGGCGCCGAGCAGGAGCGTCCGCCGCCGCAGACCGAGGAAGGGAGTGACGACGAGGAACAGCACGCCGTAGACCGGGAGGATGACGGCGATGTTGGTGCCGAGCATCTCGAGGAGGAGGCCGATCGCGAGCACGGCCAGCGCTCGTCCCGCCATCCGCAGTCGTGCCGAGCGGAGCGCCTCGCCCTGGGGCCGCACACCGGAACCGGTCGCCAGCGCGACGGAGATTCCCGCGACGACGGCGAAGAGGATCGACGAGCGACCCTCGACGAGGGCCGTCCATGACACGGGATCGGTCCAGCTGAAGGAGGTCGCGATCCCGGCGTGCGCACCGATCATCCCGAACACGGCGAGTCCCCGCGCCACATCGATCCCCATCAGACGCGGAGGCCGACCGAACTCGGACCATCGGACGCGCATCGAGCGACGGGCACGCGCCGGTGGTGTGGAATCGGGGGAAGCCCCCTCGTGGCGGGGGTGGTCGGCGGCGAGAGTCATGCGGGTCCTCGGTTCACCTCCCCAGCATCGCGGAGGATTCGAACGCTCCGCGGTCAATCGGCGCCGTGGCCGCTGTCTGTTCGCTCAGAATCTCCGGGTGCGCGCGACGGAGCGCCAGGCGGCCCGCCAAGTCTCACTCCACCGCGGGCTCCACCGTGAGGAGGGCGATCTCGGTGGGCGACCACCCCCGCGCCTCCAGCTCGAGCCGCAGGTGAGCGGTGACCTCGACCGACGTGGCGAACGACACCGCCGTGGTGTCGGCGCGACGCCGCAGCGAATCACCGACCGCCTCGAGGTCGCGGGCGATCTCCGAGACCGTGTCGGCACCGAAGGCGCGGCGCACGTCGGCCGGGTCGGTCAGGCTCACTCGCCAGCCGGCGACCTCGACGACGAGCTCGTCCGCCGGCGCATCGCGTCGACGACGCAGCGACCACCCGTGGGAACGGAGCACTTGCCAGACCGCCAGCCCTGTCGCCACCACCGCGAGCGCACCCACGGCGGTGGTCGGGACGATCGAGAAGGCGGCGCGGTAGACGGATGATTCCCACCCGAGGGTCAGCGCCGCGACGATGCGGCCCGCGCAGAACGCGGCATAGCCGAGGTTGACGACGAGGAGGGTCGTCGTTCCGGCGAGGCCGGTGAGCGGCGCGCGACGGGTCTGTCCGGCGACACCGAGGCACAGCAGGCACAGGACGGCGATCTTGACGAGCAGCGAGGACCTCGTGTCGGCAACCGTCGTCGTGACCGAGACGAGGACGACGGCGACCGACACGGTGATCACGCCCACGCGAAGGCCACCCGCCAGCGCGCCCATCGCCAGCAACATCGCTCCGGGCCCCAGGACCATGAAGGCGTCGCCCACGACGAGGGCCAGCACGCCGCCACCCAGCTCGTAGATCGCGTACATGAGCGACGAGCCGACCGCGGCGATCCCCGCCGCGACGCTGAACCGGGCGAACAGCTCGGCGCGGCCCGGTGCACCCCAATGCGGCAGGGTCAGGGCGATGACCGTGCTCACGACGGCGGCCGAAATGGCCAGCAACCCCCAGATGTAGCCCATGGCACCCCTTCTCCGACTCGCGTCACCCCGCGCGTGAGTGCTCAGCGCCAGCATAGGGAGGGCGCAGACGTCGGGGACAGCAGACGCCGGTCACGTCACCCGTTCAACCGGCACTCGACCGGTGGCGACGTTCAGTCGACGCGGATCGGAGCGGCCGTGCCGCTCACCCGTACCCCGCCGTCACCCGAGGCGTCGACCTCGATACGGCAGGGCTGCCTCATATCCTCGCCCTGCATCACCGTGAATCGGCCGTCGGCGGGGAGCAGTCCGTGCGCGCGCAGGAACCCGCCGAGCGCGGCGGCCGCCGCCCCCGTGGCCGGGTCTTCCACGACCCCGCCTACGGCGAACGCGTTGCGCGCGTGGATGAGGTCGGGGGACGCGCGATAAAGGAGGCTCACCGTGCCCCAGCCCTGCGCGATCATGAGCTCTTTCATCGCGGCGAAGTCGTAGGAGAGATCGGCCAGGCGCGCTCGGCTCGCCGCCCACAGCACGGGGTGCGACAGCCCCGCGAAGGCCACTTCGACCGGGAGGTCGGGGGCGAGATCGTCGCGCTCCCAGCCCAGCACGCGGAGGAGTTCGTCGAGGGCGTCGAGGGGAGACACCGACGGCACGACCGATCGCAGAGTCGCCGCATAGCCGCGCTCGGTCGCGCGCACCTCCACGGGGATGGGACCGACGTTGGCGTGGAACAGGTAGTCACCCTCCGCCCCGTCGCGATCGGCGAGCGCCACGGCACTGGCGACGGTGGCGTGGCCGCAGAAGTCGACCTCGGCGAGGGGACTGAAGTATCGGATCCGGTAGTGCCCGCCGTCGCCGGGGTCGAGGAAGGCCGTCTCGGAGTAGCCGAGATCGGTGGCGATCTCCTGCATCCTCGCGTCCGTCATGCCGGAAGCGTCGAGGACGACTCCGGCCGGATTCCCGCCGCCCGACGGCGTGGTGAAGGCGCGGTAGTGCAGCGGGTCCATATCGACAGCGTAGGGCGTCGGCAGGGCACGTCCGTTCGGGCGTCAGCCCCCGTCTCCGTCGGCGAACAGGACGTTCGCCTCGTCGGCGAGGTGCGACCATCGGACGGCAGCGGTGGAGCCTCGAAGGACGACGCGCTGCTCGGTGCTGAGCCGGCGGAGAGCGCGGACGACCCGGGCTCCGCGCCGCTCCCGCACCCGCTGCAGCAACAGACGTTCCGCGTCGGTGCCGGACATGCCCGGCGGAAGGTCCTCTTCGTAGACCGTGAAGGTGAAGTCGGGAGTGTCCGCGGACAGCACGACCTCACCGGCCCCCTCGAACCACCGCATCTCGGCATCCGGGTGATCGTGCGGCGACGGAAGCCCGAGCCTCCGGTACGCGTCCCTCTCCTCCCGGGCGGAGAGGTCGATACGCCATCCTCGTCGGATCGCGACGTCCACGAGCTCCCGCGGCGGTCGCGGCTCGAGCACCAGGAACACCTCGGGCGCATCGATCCCGCTCAGCACGCGCAGGTCTTCTTCCGATCGCCCCTCGATGGTCACCCGTGTGAGCTTGCGCAGCGCGGTCACCGCCGTCAGCCCGGTCAGCCTTCCCCCGAAGACGACGAGCTCCTGAATCCACGGTGCGACCAAGAGCGACGTCAGATCGAACTCCGCTTCCGCGTCGACCGTCACCGAGCGGAGGTTCTCGGGGTGAGCCAGCTCCGGCAGGCGCGTCACTGCCGGTCCCTTCACCTGCAAGCTGCGCAGCGGCGCCTCGATCCGACCGGCCACCTCCCCCACCTCCGCCTGCTCGAGCGCCGAGCCGTGCAGGACTCCCGCCCATGCACCGTGCGAGGGCCCGGAATACCGACGGAGCGAGAACATGCGGGACAGGTCCGCCTCCTCCTCGACGTCATGCGGGATCTCGAGAACCTCCAGATTCCGCGCACGAGGCAAGGCGCCCCACCCGGATACGACCCCGTCGCCCTGACGTCTGATCCGGAGACGCCCCATCCGCGGAAGGTGATGACGCAACAGACGCAGATCCACCTCACCGTCCTGGGCCAGCACGAGAACACCTGCCCCATACCGCGACCAGGCGCGCTGCACGAGGTCCGGCGTCACCGACCACGGCCACTCGCCCCGCCAGACGAGCCATCCCACGGGCGCCGACGAATCCTCCGGGTGCGGTCGCTCCCACGGCGCCGGTCGAGACCACTCCACGGCAGCCGACAACCTATCGTCCCCGGCCGAAGGAAGCGGCGACGACCCACTGTCCGCCGAGGGTGCGCCCTCGCCCGATTCACTCATGGCCACTCCCGCTCGATCCGCGCATCCGCGTGCCGCACGGGGTGGCGAGCACGGACGGAAGGATCGTGACCCCCCTCGGGGGGCCCGGCCGGGGCTCTCACCCGGAACCGAACGCCTGTCACGGTCGGCCACGATCCGCAGTGACCGTACCGCGAGAAGCGCGGCGCCGACGGATTATGACGCCACCGATGGCCCGGCCACCCCGAGCACGCCGCCGCGGCCCCGCGCGTCAGGGAGCGAAGACCGGTGCCAGGCCGTCCCAGGACTCGGCCCGAACGAAGACCGGGAGGGAGGTCCGCTCCGACACGTCCACCGAGACCACCCGGCCACCGGCGAGCGCGTCGCTGGTGCGCGCCTCGACCCACGAGCCGGCCGGGAGGTACACCGACCACTCGCGAGCGCCCGGGGCGAGGACGGGCGCCACGAGCACGTCGGGCCCCAGCATCCACTGCAGCGGGTGGTCCCACACGGCCTCGTCGGCCGGGTGATCGAAGTACAGCGGACGCATGAGTGGCGTCGACGACGCCACGGCGGCGGTCGCGGCCTCGGCGAGGTACGGAACGAGCCGCTCCCGCAACTGCACGAGGGCCCGCACCTCGGCGATCACGGCGTCGTCTCCCGTGCGCTCGGCGATGTTCCAGGGCGTGCGGTCGTTGGAGGGCAGCCGGTGGTGGTTGAACTCGGAGTGGTACTGCATGATCGGCACGAACACGCTCGCCGCCATCGCCCGCACGTACAGCTCTGCGTCGGGGATCGGTCCGGAGAAGCCCGCGATGTCCCACCCCCAGTAGACGATTCCGCACGAGGCGGCCGAGAGCCCCGCGAGCATCGACCACCGGAAGGCCTCCCACGTGGAGTTCTCGTCTCCCGCCCAGAACGCGCCGTGCGCGGGTGAGCCCGTGAAGCCGGCGCGACTGAAGGTCACCGGCGCCTTGCCCGCCGATTCCAGCAGCCGCCCGTACGCGGCGGCATAGGCGACGGGGAACCGGTTGTTGGACTCGTCGCCCGACGATCCGTCGAGGTAGACGAGGTCCTCGCCCCACGCGTGTTCACCGCCGTCGGTCTTGAAACCGTCGATGCCGACCTCCTCCACGAGGTAGCGGCGCTTCTCGGTCCACCACGCGGCGGCACGCTCGTCGGTGAGGTCGGGCATGAGCGAGAGGGGGAACCACCAGCCGCGGTTCCGATAGGGGCGCAGCGTGCCGTCCGGCGCCTTCTCGCGGATGACGACGCCCTCCGTCAGCGCCGCACGCGCATCGGCGGCGGCCTGCCCGGTGGGATGCGGGCGGAGCTTGAGCAACGGGATCTGCCACAGGTGCACGCGGACGTCGTGCTCGTGCAGCGCGTCGACCATGCCCTTGGGGTCGGGCCACGCGCCGTCGGCGGGGAACGTGAAGTCGGCCAGGCGCATCGGCCCGCCGTCCTCGCGCACCGTGTAGCGGGCGTCGCGGAAGATCGTGAAGCTCTTCTCGTCGCTCCACGCCTCGATCACGACGTTGCGCACCGGGATGTCGTGTTCGCGATGGAGGGCCATCTGCCGCTCGACCTCGGCCTGCGTGTTCCACTCGTTGCCACTGGCCCAGAGCCCGAACACCCACTCGGGAAGCACACGCGGACGGCCCGTCTCCCCGAGGAACGCGTCGAGCACCGACGTGGGGTCTCCCGAGTACAGCGCGAGGGACAGGGCGTCCGGGTCGCCGGAGGCCGCGTCGACCTCCGCCTCGACCACCAGGCGGTCGGGGTGCTGCTCACCGATGTCGAACCACACGCGCCGCGAGGTGCGCACGTGGAAGCCCCACCCCCGGCCGCCCACCACGTGGGCGAAGGGCATCGGCAGGTAGGTGCGGCGGTGCGCACCCTGGCTCTTGTACTGCTCGAACACGACGGAGTCGAGGCGCGTGCCGCGGTGATCGAGGGCGTCGTAGCGCTCCCCGAACCCGGTGACGTGCTCGCCGGGGGCGAGCGGGAGGGCAAATCGCAGGCGATGGATCCGCTCGCCGTCATCGAGCACTTCGACGGTGTCGTCCACGACGGAGACGGCGGTCCCGTCCACCGCGAGGGCCGCGGGATCCGCCGCACGCCAGCCGGCGACCCGCGCCTCGAACCAGCGGGTGTGCGAGACGCGGTCAGACCCGGCGGCGGCGAAACGGTAGCGCAGGACGCTGCCGGCGGCGGGAGCCTCGAGCTCCACCTGCCATCCGCCGGCGGTCCGAGCGGTGCGCGCCTGCGCCGAGGCGAGGTGTCCGCCGTCGACGGCCTGGCCGCGCGACGAGCGGGCGACGCGGGCGAGCGGCAGCGTCGTCGTGTCGCCGTCGTCCACCCGGAGCTCGAGGGTCACGGCATCGATGTCACCGGAGGTCCGCACACCGAGGCGGAGGGGAGCCCCGGCGACGGGCTGGACGGGACTGCGCTGCTCGGTGTCGTCGGAGTACGGGTGTCCGGACCCGGAGGGGCGGTGGCGGATCATGCCGCGAGCTCCCCTCGGTCGAGGCCGAGCTCCGCGGCCAGCCGCAGCACCATCGCATGGCTCCACAGCAGGGGAGTCGCCACCGGCCCCCACCGCTCCAGCCATTCCTCCCGGTACTCGGGGGCGAGGAGGTGCCCGTCGACCTGCTCGGGCAGCATGCCGGTGTCGGTGGCGGTGGACGCTGCCCATTCCAGCAGGCGCAACGCCTCGTCGCGCTGGCCGGCAGCAGCATAAGCGAGTCCGAGGAAGCAGGACAGGAGCGGCCAGCGGCCGCCGCCGAAGAACGTGTCGGCGCGGAAGCGGTACACGCCGCCCTCCACCTCCAATTGCTCCGAGACCGCGCGGAGGGTTCCCTGGGCCAGCGCCGAATCGGCGTCGATCACGCCGAGCGGCGCGATGAGCGCGCTCAGGCTGCCATCCACGGCGCTCGATCCGATCCACTTCACGAGGTGGCCGTCGACGACGGCGTCCCGCGTGAGGCGGGCCGTGACCGCTGCGGCTCCCGCGCGGGCGCGCTCGGCGCGCTCCCCCGTCACGAGCCCCGACTCCGCCGCTTCCCGCAGACCCGCCGCGATGCACCCGAGCGTCGATCCGTGGACGGCTTCGTCGTGCTCCTCCCACCAGTCGTAGCAGGGACGCTCCCACGAGCTCAGCAGGTAGTCGACCGTGAGCGCGGCGGCATCCGCCCACCGCGCCGGGTCGATCCCGTGCCGCTCGGAGTGGGTAGCCACCGCCCACAGCCACGTGCCGTAGCCGTCGAGCTGGAAGTCCCACCAGTCGTCGGATCCCAGGCCCCCGTCGAAGGTGAAACGGGCCGGGAGCATCTGCTCGTCGGGGAGCGGCGTTCCCGCATCGGCGGCCTCGACGATGTCGCGGATGCGGTCGGCGTAGCGATCCACGACCATCGCGCACCAATCGTGGAAGGCGGAGGCGGAGGCCACCTCCCCCGCGGCGGAGGCGCCGTCGGCGATGAACGAGCCGTCGCGGAACCAGCAGTACCCGCGGTACGCCGAGAACGAGGGCGAGGCGGGGTAGGCGCCGTTGGGCTCCTGGAGCGACGTGATGACGGTGCGAGAGCGGTCGAGGAGCGCGTCGATGGCGACGCGGGGTGTGGTGGTCATGAGTCCGTTCCGGGAAAGTCGCGATGGCCGGGGCGGGGTCGTCCCGCCCCGGCCAGTGGGCGGATGTCAGCCGAGGAGGGGCGCGATGCGCTTCTCGGCGTCGGCGAGGGCCTCTTCGACCGTCTTGCGGCCGGCAGCCGCCTCGGTCAGCTCCTCGGTGACGATGTCCTGCATCTCCGCCTGACCGTCACCGATCGAGGGAGCGAGGGCCACCTCGTCGAGCGAGTCGAACACGGCCTGACGGTTGGCCGGCGGGGTGATGTCGAGGTAGGCCGACAGGGCGGCCTCGTCGGCGATCGGCGGGAGCTCCCATCCGGCCTTCAGACGCGTGTCGACGGTGGTCTTCGAGCTCGTGAGGAACTCGGCGAACTTCGTGGCCGCCTCCTTGTTCTTCGTGCCGGCCGAGACTCCGACGGCGTTGGAGAACAGCGCGCTGGCGTGCTGGGTGTCACCGGGCTCCACGGCGATGTCCCACGCGATGCCGGCGTCGGCGAGACCGCCGAACATCCAGATCCCGCTGTGCCACATCGCGAGCTTGCCGTCGGCGAACAGCTTGCTGTCGAAGTCGGGCGTGCCTGCTCCCTGCTCGGCCGTCGGCATCGTGGTGCCGCTCTTCTCGACGAGCCACTTGGCCGCGGCGATCCCCTCGGGGCTGTTGAATCCGAGCGTGCCGTCGGCCTTCAGGAACTCCCCGCCGGCCTGCGCGACGGCCTTGTAGAACTCGTGGTACGAGATCGGCTGGTAGTCGCCCCAGACGCCGGCGTCGGTGTCGGTGAGCTTCTCGGCGGCAGCCTTCTCGTCCGCCCACGTCCAGTCGGCGGTGGGGTAGTCGAGGCCGGCCGCGTCGAACAGGTCGGCGTTGTAGAACAGCACGACGTTGGAGAACGAGCTCGGCAGGGCGTACTGCGTGCCGTCGGTCGCGTAGGCGTCGGCGAGCGAGGCCTGGTACGCGCTCGTGTCGACGCCCTCCAGCGGCGCGAGGACGCCGCTCTTCTGGTACGCGGCGTAGTTGGCGAACTCGATGTCGAACACGTCGGCGACGGTGCCGCCGGCGAGGTCGGTCTGCAGCGCGGTGAAGTAGTCCGCGTACGGCAGGGTCTTCACCTCGACGGTGATGCCCTTGTTCTCCTTCTCGAAGGCGTCGACGATCGCCTCGAGGTTCTTCTCATTGCCTCCGGCCGAGATGAAGTTGGAGTACGTGATGGTCACGTCCTCCGCCGCACCGGGCGTGGTGGCGGGGCCGGAGCAACCGGCCAGGGCGAGGCCGGCGACGGCGAGGACGCCGACGCCTGCGAGGGGTGCTGTGCGGTTCATGGGATATCTCCTTCGATACGGGTGTGCGAGGTGAGGGTGATGCGGGTCTTACTTGATGCCGCTGGAGGCGACGCCCTGGATGACGTAGCGCTGAGCGAACAGATAGATGGCGAGCATGGGGAGGATGCTGACGACGGAGCCCGCCATCATCACGTCCCACTGCGTCGTGTACTGCCCCTGGAGCCCGGCGAGGGCCAGCGGCAGGGTCTTGAGCTCGGCCGAACGCAGGATGATGAGCGGCCAGAGGAAGCCGTTCCAGCTGTTCATGAACGAGAAGACGGCGAGGGTCGCGAGGGTCGGTCCCACGAGCGGGAGAACGACGGTGCCGAAGATGCGGAAGTGGCCCGCGCCGTCCAGCGTGGCGGCTTCGTCGAGCTCGCGCGGCACTCCGTTCATCGCCTGACGGAGCAGGAACACCCCGAACGCGCTCGCGACTCCCGGCAGCAGCACGCCGAGATACGTGTCGACGAGACCGAGGTCGCGCATCTGGACGAACAGCGGCACGATGAGCACCTGGATGGGGATCATCATCGTCGCGAGGTACACCGCGAACACCACGCCGCGACCGCGGAAGGGCAGGCGGCTGAATGCGTAGGCCGCCAGGGAGCTGGTGACCAGCTGGAACAGCGCGGTGACGACCGCCAGCCCGATGGAGTTCGCGATGATCCGCGCGAAGGGCAGTTCGGCGAACAGCGTCTGGTAGGCCGAGAACGACGGCTCCTCGGGGATCAGCCGGGGCGTCGCGTCGAGCCCGGCGCCGGGCGAGAACGACGTCGACAGCGTCCACAGGAACGGGAAGAACATCACGATCGCGCCGAGGATCAGCACGGCGGTGAGGAGGGCCCGCTGGGTTTTCTCACGCATAGGTCACCCACCTCTTCTGTCCGACGATCTGCACGACGGTGACGCCCAGCACGAGGATGAACAGCATCCACGACAGGGCCGATGCCTCCCCGGCAGCGCCATAGCGGAAGGTCAGGTCGTAGATCTGCTGCACGACGACCGTGCTCGACCCCGCCGGTCCGCCGCCGGTCATGGCGTAGACCTGGTCGAATACCTGGAAGCCGTTGATGAGGGAGATCACGACGACGAAGAACGTCGAGGGCGACAGCAACGGGAGGGTGACGTTGAACAGGCGCCGCCAGGGGCCCGCGCCATCGACCTTCGCCGCCTCGTACATCTCCTGCGGGATCGCCTGGAGCCCGGCGAGGAGGATGATCATGACGAAGCCGAGGTCCTTCCACGCCGAGGCCAGGATGATCGACGGCATCGACCACGCCGGATCGGTCCACCACCCGGGTCCGTCGATGCCGAACACCGCGAGGGTGGCGTTGACGATGCCGACCGAGGGGTTGAGCAGCCAGCGCCACACGAGGGCGACCACGATCCAGCTCGTCACGACGGGGAGGAAGTACACGCCGCGCAGGATGTTGCGCCCGCGCAGCCGCACGTTGAGCGCGAGAGCGAGGGCGAGCCCGCCGATGTAGACGAGCGGCAGGTAGCCGACGAGGTAGTAGAGGGTGTTGAGGAACGCCCGCTGCGTCGCCGGGTCTTGCACCAGGTGCACGTAGTTGTCGAACCCCACCCACTTCATGGGGGCGAGCAGGTTCCACTCGTGGAGGCTCGTCCACAGGGCGCCGAACATCGGGTAGATCGTGAAGAGCGCGAGCGGAACAGCGCTCGGCAGCAGGAAGGCGAGCACCGTGAGGGCATAGCGCACACGGCGTCGGGGGCGCCGGACGGGCGGTGACGGGATCGCCTCGGGCCCCACGTCGGTGGGCACGGGCCGGGCCGTGAGGGTCATTTCGCGCCGCCCTCGCCGGGCTCGACCGAACGTGCCACGGCGAGCCGCTCCCGCACGAGGCGTCCCTGTTCGCCGGAGCGTCCCTGGTCGTCGAACGGCGTCGAGAGAACGAGCGAGGCCGCACCCTGCGCCCAGCGGTCGTCCTGCCAGGTCTCGACCGCGACCGGCACGGCGCGGTTGCGCGGGATGAGACCGGCCCGGAACGCCGGCTCGAACCCGAACGACCAATGCCGCCACGACTCGACGCCTTCGCCGAGGAGGATCACGATCTCGGGGTCGACCACGTTGACGACGCCGGCGAGCACCCGGCCGAGCAGGTGCCCGGCGTGGGAGAAGAGCTGCTGCGCGCCCGAGTCGCCCGCATCAGCGAGGGAGCGAAGCGCCGCGATGCCTGCGTCGCGGCCGATGAGACCCTGCTCGCGGGCGCGGCGCACGAGCGCCTCCTGACCGACGACCGCTTCGAGGCAGCCGTGGCCGCCGCACTGGCAGAGCGGGCCGTCCTCCTCCACGGGCACGTGACCGATCTCGCCTGCGCCGCCGCTTCGTCCCCGCAGCACACGACCGTCCGCGACCAGCCCGGCCCCGACACCGGTGCCGATCGTGAGGACCAGGACGTTCTCGTGTCCGCGGGCCTGACCGTGCAGGGCCTCGGCGATCGCGAGCGCGTTGACGTTGTTCTCGACGAGGACGGGGAGGTCGAGCTCACGGCGGAGGGCTTCTCCGAGGGGGACGCGCTGCCAGCCGAGCTGCGTCGAGTCGACCGTGCCGACCGCCTGCTCCTCGACGTTGCCGGGCACCCCGACTCCGACGCCGAGGAGGGGCGCGCCGTCTCCTCCGCTGATGAAGGCGCGGAGCTTCTCGGCCAGGCGCGTGGTGGCAGTGCCCGAGGCGGCGTCGAAGGGCTCGGTCGCGGAGCGGACGACGGTTCCGTCGATCCCGACCTCCACGACGGTGATGTGGTCGGCGACGACCTTGACCCCGATCGCGCGTCCGGCGTCGGCGACGAGTCCGAGCAGTCGCGCGGGGCGGCCGCCGCTGGAAGGACTGTGGTCGAGCTCGACGAGCAGTCCGTCGGCGATCAGCTGACGCGTGTGCTGAGTGATGAGTGCGGGCGAGACATCGAGCTCTCTCGCGAGGTCGGCGCGCGAGGTGGGACCGCTACCGCCGATGAAGGCGAGCACGGCCGATCGGGTGACATCGGCGCGGGCGGAAGAAGACGGCAAGTGAACCCCTTTGTTTAGGCCTGAATGAACGTTAGGGCACGATGCCATCGATCGTCAACTGGAACGCGAGCCCCCGCCCCGGGACAGCCTCCTGTGCACCGGTTCGGGCAAAAGGGTTGATCTCAGACTCATAGGTAGTCCATACTCTCCACTAAATTCAGACCTGAACAAAGAGGTTCTCATGTCTTCTGCTGCACGGACTCTCCCCTCCGCAGGCCCCCGCCGCGCGATCGTGCTCGCCGCGGGTCTGGTCATGGCCCTCGTCATCGCCCTCCTCACGGCGACACCGGCCCACGCCAGCACCCTGGACGGGGTGTGGCACAACCCGTACGGCGACGACGAGCTGTACGCGACGCAGCCCACCGAGCGATCCCCCCGCGACCCGATGGCGGGAGAGAACGTCACCGTCCGCGCCACCACGTGGCCCATCGCCTCGGGCCAGTCAGTGTGGGTCACGTGGAGCGTCAACGGCGTCGCCCAGACTCCGCGCGGAGCGAGCTGGGACTACAACTCCGGCAACAACACCTACTGGAAGGTCGATCTCGGCTCCTTCGCCCGCGGCGACGACGTCGAGTACACGGTGCACGCCGACGTCAATGGCGGCGGACAACGCGACATCGGCCCGTTCTCGTTCGCGACCACCTCGTGGAGCACCGTCACCGATGTCACGAACGTGATCGACAACGGCACCTCGGTCGACATCGTCACGGGAGACAGTGCCGGGGACTTCACCCCCAAGGTGCGCTTCGCCTTCCCGCGCCTCGACGGCTACGACGTGCAGATCGCGCCGAACGGATCGGGCCTGAACCTCAGCGGCCTCACGAACTACACCGTCACCAACGGCTCGTCGCAGGTGACCATCGCCACGAGCCAGCTCGTGCTCAAGATCGACAAGAGCCCGTACCGACTGTCGGTCTACAAGGGCGACGGAACGACGCTGATCACCCGCCAGTACGACCCGGCACAGTTCCGCAACATCGGCTGGGCGAGCGACGGCAGCTCCACCGTGACCAAGATCGAGGACCACTTCCTCAGCCCCGCCGGCGAGCGGTTCGAGGGCTTCGGCGAGCGCTACGACCGGCTCGACCACCGCGGCACCGACGTGCACAACTACGTCTACAACCAGTACCAGGACCAGGGCGCGACGCGCCGCACCTACTACTCGGTGCCCTACTTCGCCAACTCCGCCGGCTACGGCGTGCACGTGCCGAGCAGCCGGTACGCGATCTTCAACCTCGCGACCTACCGCTCCGACATGGCGGGCTTCACCGTCGACACCGGCGGTGCCCTGAACTCGACCCTCACCTACCAGGTCTTCACCGGCGACCAGACGGCGATGCTCGACGACTTCACCGCCGAGACCGGTCGCCCCCTCCTCCCGCCCAAGTGGGCCTTCGGCCTCTGGGGTTCGGCGAACGAGTGGAACACGCAGGCCGAGGTCGACACGTGGCTGAACCAGGTGGACTCCTCCGGCATCCCGCACAGCGCGCTCGTGCTCGAGCAGTGGAGCGACGAGGCCACGTTCTACCTCTGGAAGGACGCCCAGTACACGCCCACCTCGGGTGGTGGCTCCCTCGACTACGCCGACCTCACCTTCCCGTCGGGCGGCGCATGGAGCAACCCGAAGCAGATGATCCAGGACGCTCACGACCAGAACATCAAGGTCATCCTGTGGCAGATCCCGGTGCTCAAGGAGAACTTCACCTCCAATCCCTCCACCGCCCCGCAGCAGCACCTCAACGACAAGGCGTATGCCGCGGCGCAGAACTTCCTCGTGAAGGACGGCGGCGGCCAGCCGTACCGCATCCCGACCGGCCAATGGTTCGGCGACAGCACGGTGCCCGACTTCACGAGCACTGCCGCCACCGACTGGTGGATGAGCAAGCGCGCGTACCTGCTCGACGACCTCGGCGTCGACGGCTTCAAGACCGACGGCAGTGAGGCCCTCTTCGGGCGCGACCTCCAGGTGGCCGACGGCCGCCGGGGCGACGAGATGCACAACGCCTACCCGAACGAGTACACCCGCGCCTACAACGACTTCGTGCAGGACAAGACCGGCGGCGACGGCACGATCTTCAGCCGCGCCGGCACCTCCGGCGGCCAGAGCCAGTCCATCTTCTGGGCGGGCGACCAGTCGTCGACGTTCGGCGCCTTCCAGGAGGCGGTGCGAGCCGGTCAGAGTGCCGGCCAGTCGGGTGTCCCGTTCTGGGCGTGGGACCTCGCCGGGTTCACCGGCTCGTTCCCCAGCTCCGAGCTCTATCTCCGCTCCACGTCGCAGGCGACCTTCTCGCCGATCATGCAGTACCACTCCGAGAAGGCCGACCCCACGCCCTCCGAGGCGCGCACGCCCTGGAACGTGCAGGCGCGCACCGGCGACACGAGCGTGGTGCCGACGTTCACCAAGTTCGCGAACGTCCGGATGAACCTCATCCCCTACCTCTACACCGAGGCCGACGACAGCGCCGCGACGGGCGTGCCGATGATGCGGGCGATGAGCCTCGCCTTCCCCGGCGACGCGACGGCGGCGACCTACGACCAGCAGTACCTGTTCGGCTCGCAGCTGCTCGTCGCCCCGATCACGACCCAGGGGCAGACGATCAAGGACGTTTACCTGCCTTCGGGCGAGTGGTACGACTTCTGGAACGGCGGCCGCGCGATCGGCAACGGCGTGAAGCAGTACTACGCCGGGAAGGACACGATCCCCGTCTATGCCCGGGCCGGGGCGGTCATTCCGCTCAACCTCAACGATGCGTACGAGCTGGGCGGCACGATCGGAAACGACGTCGAGACCTACGACAACCTCGCGTTCCGGATCTACCCGGCGGCGTCGAGCACGTACGACTACTTCGAGGACTCGGCCAACGCGCACCGCACCATCTCGGTCACGTCCGACCGCGTGGCGCGCACCGTGTCGGTCTCCGCTCCGGCGCTCACCACCGCCGCGACCTACCAGGTGTCGGGCACCAAGCCCACGGGCGTCTCGGTGGCCGGCTCGGCGCTCACCGAGGTGAGCTCGGTGTCGGCGCTGGCCTCGGCGAGCACAGGGTGGTTCTGGGACTCGGCGCAGCAGCTGACCTACGTGAAGGTCGGAGCGAGCACCTCCACGCGCACGATCGCCCTGAGCGGCGTGGACAAGGCCGCCTACGAGGCCGAGTTCGCCACGCAGACGGGCGTCAGCACCAACACCGACCACCCCGGCTACACCGGCCCGGGCTTCGTGGACGGGTTCGCCTCGAGCGGCGACGCCGTGCAGTTCGACGTGTGGGCCGAGGCGAACGCGACGCACCAGCTGCGCTTCCGCTACGGCAACGGCGCGGCCACCTCGGCCGTGCGCACCGTCCGCGTCGACGGAACGTCCGTCGGCACGCTCACCCTGCCCTCGACTGGCTCCTGGGACACGTGGGGCACCGCGTCGATCAGCGCGAGCCTCACTCCCGGCCGCCACACCGTCCGCATCGAGTATGCGAGCGGAAGCACGGGCGGCATCAACCTCGACAACCTCGTGCTCGCACGCTGAGCCGGATTCCGTGGAGAGAACCCGATGAACACTCTGACCCT
>JBMDWQ010000084.1:0-3977 GCA_048594675.1 Microbacterium sp.
CCGTGGGAGACCAATCAGCGGGGCGCCGCGGGAGTCCTCGCGGACTGGCCGGGCCCCGATCTGGCGCCGCCGCAGGAGATGGTGTCGCAGACCCGCGACGTCCTGGAGGCCTACCGGGCCGCAGGCGGCCAGGTCGTCGAGTTGCGGCTGGAGGGCGTGGGGCACTCCCCCCACCTGGAACGGCCGTCGGAAGTGCGACGAGCGCTCCTCTCGGTGATCGGCTACATCGGGCAGCCGGCCTCTCCGGCGCCGCCGACCGAGGCGATCATCATCAGCTCGTCGGACTGACGGCGGCATTTCCACGGCGCGCAGGCGCATGCTCCGGCGTGACCGGTCAGTAGCGTCGAGAGCATGAACATCGCGCTGCTCGATGCCCCTGCCATCCGAGACGCCGTCGCCGACGTCCTCTGCGAGGAGAGCGAGACCCACCGCATCCTCGACGTCACCACCCGCTGGACCAGCGAGGACCGACCCGTCGTCCTCGTGACGGTGTGCTTCCCGCCCGACTTGATGTTCGGAGAGGTCGCGCTCGTCCTCCGCGAGATCGCCGCGCGGGTGCGCGAGCTCGTCCCGGGCGCAGATCGCGTGTCCATCGAGCCGTGCATGGGTCTCGACACGCGCAGGACACCGCCCGCGACCGAGACGATCGTCCTCGCCTCCAGCGACTGAACCGCCGGACGCCGAGGGCGCCCTACGGATCGCGGCGGTCCAGGAAGAACGCTCTCAGCAGTGCAGCGGCCTCCGCCTCTCGCACTCCGGCGATCACCTCTGAGCGATGCGGCAGCCGACGGTCGCGCGGCACGTCGTAGAGCGATCCGGCCGCCCCCGCCTTCTCGTCCCATGCGCCGAAGACCACGCGACCCACCCGGGCCTGTGAGATCGCTCCGGCGCACATGAGGCACGGCTCGAGGGTGACGACGAGGGTGCAGTGCTCGAGATTCCACGAGCCCGTGGCCGCCGCCGCGGCGCGCAGCGCCACGATCTCGGCGTGGGCGAAGGGGTCGCGATACAGATCGCGCTGGTTCCGCCCCTCTCCGAGCACCTCGCCGGCGATGTCGGTCACGACGGCTCCGACGGGGATGTCGCCGTGCGCCGCGGCCTCCCGCGCGAGATCGAGTGCGCGATCCATCGCGACGACGTCGGTCTCTCGGGCGGGCAGACTCACGGGCCCAGCGTACGCCCCGGTAACCTGTCACTATGCGTGTGCACGTCGCCGACCACCCCCTCATCACTCACAAGCTGACAGTGCTGCGCGACGCGCGCACGCCTTCGCCCGTGTTCCGCCAACTCACCGAGGAACTGGTCACCCTCCTCGCCTACGAGGCCACGCGGGCCGTGCGGGTGGAGGAGGTCGAGATCACGACGCCCGTGACCACGACGACGGGCGTGCGCATCAGTGAGCCGCGACCGATCGTGGTCCCGATCCTCCGTGCGGGCCTCGGCATGCTCGACGGCATGGTCAAGCTCCTCCCGACCGCAGAGGTCGGGTTCCTCGGGATGGCGCGCAACGAGGAGACGTTCGAGCCGACGACCTACGCCGAGCGCCTGCCCACCGATCTCAGCGATCGCCAGTGCTTCGTCCTCGACCCGATGCTCGCCACCGGCGGCTCGCTCGGGGCCGCCATCGACTTCCTCTTCGCGCGCGGCGCACAGGACGTCACGGCCATCTGCATCCTCGGCGCCCCGGAGGGTGTCGCAGCGATCGAGGCGCAAGTGGGCGATCGCGACGTGACGCTCGTGCTCGGAGCGCTCGACGAGCGTCTCAACGAGAAGGGCTACATCGTGCCGGGACTCGGCGACGCGGGCGACCGCCTGTACGGCACGGTCTAGCCGCCGGTGGAGCGGCGCCCGTTCTCCTGCTCCCAGAACTCCAGCTGCTGCGTGAGCGCCTTGGCGAGCTCGAACACCTGCTCCGGGGGGATGCGCACGCGCTGCACCACCTGACCCGGAACGACGGTGACGGTGTTGCCGTCGGCATCGGTCCCCTCGTGCGGTGGCCGGACCAGGGAGACGAAGTCCATGACGAACACGTCGGGGGTATGCCACACGTTGGCGAAATCGGCGTAGCTGCCGGCGACGGCCTTGGGCGGCATGTCGATCTCGAAGTGGCGGGGTGCCTCATCGCTCATGAGCTCTCCTCGGTCGGTCCTGCGAGTCTACGGGGGTGTCGGCGGGCTTCAGGCCGCACCGACGAGACGCGCGAACGCGCTCAATCGCGCCACGCCGTCCGGTGTCCGCGGGAGGTCGTCGAGCAGACCGGTGCCGTAGACGACGTACGCGGTGTGCATCGCGCGGGAGATCGCCACATTGATCCGGTTCTGCAGCAGCAGGAACTCCAGGCCTCGCGGCGCATCGCGTCCCGACGAGGCGGCGAGGGACACGATCGCCACGGCGGCCTCCTGCCCCTGGAACCGGTCGACCGTGCCCACCGGCACGCGGTCGAATCCGGCGGCGGCCAGCGCTTCCTCGACGAGCACCTGCTGCGCGTTGTACGGGGTGACCACGATCAGGTCTTCCTGCGCGAGAGGGCGCGGGGCTGCGTCGACGCCCGACGTCCATGATCTCCCGACGAGGTCGGTGACGAGGGAGACGACGGCCGCGGCCTCTTCCCCCGACTGCGTCGCGTTGCCGCGGTGGGTGAGCGCGACGGCGACGACGCCGGCAGGTACGCCCTCCACACGTCGTGCCGTCGTGTCGGGGAAGGCCTCGAGGCGTCCTTCGTACGACAGGTGCGAGACGGGGGCGGCCACCTCGGGGCGCATCCTTCGCGTCTGGGCGAGGAAGAAGCCACGGTCGGCGGGGATCACGGCGGCGCCCTCCATGATCCACCCGAGCGCGGACGTGTCCACCGGCTCGGGATGCGTCCCCTGACTCACCTGCGGGAGCTGCTGCGGATCGCCCAGCAGAAGAAGTCGCTGCGCGGCCGCCGAGACGGCGATCGTGGAGGCGAGGGAGAACTGGCCGGCCTCGTCGATGACCAGGAGGTCGAGGGAGCGGCGCGCGACGCGCCCGGGGTGGCTGAGGTCCCACGCCGTGCCGCCGATCACGAACCCGCCCTGCTGCTCGGCGATGAAGGCGGCCAACCCGTTCTTGGGGATGACGGTGAAGGACACCTCGTCGTCCGACGCCGAGGACTTGCGCGCCTTCGCGACGCGCTCCCGGGGGACACCCGCCTCGATGACACGGTCGAGCATGTGTTCCACCACCGCGTGGGACTGCGCCACCACCCCCACGCGGAACCCGTGATCACGGACGAGGGCGGCGACGACGTGCGAGCCGACGTAGGTCTTGCCCGTTCCCGGCGGCCCCTGCACCGCGAGGTAGCTGCGGTCGAGGTCGAGGATGCTCGCCGTGATGTCGGCGACATCTCCCCCGCCGCGGGTGAGCGCTCCCCCGTGCGTGCGCGGCGCGCGTCGGACGAGCAGGTCGGTCGCGGGGTCGGCCGGCATCGCACCGGCGGCGGAGAGAACGGAGTCGGCGGCGAGAACGGAGGCAGCCCATTCGTCGATCGCCGTCTGCTGGCTGCCGGCCTGGGGCGGAGCGGCAGGCGTGAGGGCGATGGGGAGCTCCTGCCAGGTGAACCCCTGGATCGAGGTCTCCTCGACGACCGCACCGTCGTCGAGAACGTCCACGACGCGCACGGTGCGTGCCGCGTGGATCCACCGGGCATTCGTGTCGATGGGGAACGGCGCGGGCACCTCGTAGGCCGCGAAAGGCGTGCCGTCGACCGTCAGACGCGTGCCGGGAGCGAGCTCCCCTCGTATCTCCACGATGCGTCGTTGGACGCGCCCTCCTTCCGGCAGGTGCCAGTCGGTGAGCACACGGCATCGCTCCCGATCGATCACGACGACGTCGCGCGTCTCTTCCCACAGCGAGACGGGCTCGCGGAGGCGGAGGAAGTGCGTGGCCCAGAAGGTCTTCGCTTCGCGCGGGTAGTAGTCGATCGCCGCCGAGCCCAGGCGGAGCGCCTCGGCCAC
>JBMDWQ010000085.1:0-2930 GCA_048594675.1 Microbacterium sp.
GCCTCGTCGCGGTCGTGGATCGCGCGTGCCTGACGCGCGGCCTGGATCGACGCGACCTGCTTTTCGCCACCACGGGTCCACGCCGTAGCGAAGCCCTGGGGGATGAGGTAGTTGCGGGCGTACCCGTTCTTGACCTCGACCACGTCACCGGCGCTACCCAGCCCGGCGACCTCGTTCGTGAGAATCAGCTTTGCCATCTCAGTACCCCTTACCGGCCGGCGCCAGCGTAGGGCAGGAGCGCCATCTCGCGCGCGTTCTTGATCGCGGTGGCGATCAGACGCTGCTCCTGCACCGACACACCGGTGATGCGACGGGCACGGATCTTGCCGCGCTCCGACACGAACTTGCGGAGGGTGGCGACATCCTTGTAATCGATGACCCCGACCCGGATGGACTTCGCGGGAGCGGTGGGCTTGCCACCCTTCCGCGGCTTGCGGCGGTCGCCGCTCGACTTTCCAGCCATTGTTTTTCCTTAGTGATGAGCGGGGTGCGGCCCTTCGACAAGCTCAGGGACCCACCCGTGAAGAAGTGTTTTCAGAAGGGGGTGTCGTCGCCGAAGCTGCCCGGAGTGCTCCAGGCATCGGCGCTGGTCGACGAGCCGGGCGTGGACCACGGCTCCTCCGACACCTGCTGCTGCGGACGGGACTGTCCCCCGCCGCCACCGCCCGAGGCCGCACGGGTGACCTGCGCGGTCGCGTACCGAAGCGAGGGGCCGATCTCGTCGACCTCCAGCTCGATCGCGGTGCGCTGGTTGCCCTCGCGGTCCTGGTAGGAGCGCTGACGCAGACGGCCCTGCGCGATCACGCGCATGCCCTTGGTGAGCGAGCCCGCCACGTGCTCGGCGAACTCGCGCCACACCGACGCCCGGAGGAACAGCGCTTCGCCGTCCTTCCACTCGTTCGCGGCACGGTCGAAGTTGCGAGGCGTCGATGCGATGGTGAAGTTCGCCACCGGCAGCCCGTTCTGCGTGTAGCGCAGCTCGGGGTCGGCGGTGAGGTTGCCCACCACGGTGATGACGGTTTCGCCGGCCATGAGACTTAGGCCTTCGCAGCCTTGGCGGCCTTGCGGGCAGCCTTCTCTTCGGAGCGCTTGGCCTCGGAAGCGATCATCGCCTGAGCCTCTTCGGCGCGGAGCACCTTGGTGCGCATGATCTGCTCGTTCAGCTTGAGCTGACGGTCGAGCTCCTGCGTGGCGGCGCTGGTCGCGGTGAAGTTGACGACGGCGTAGATGCCCTCGGTCTTCTTCTGGATCTCGTAGGCGAGACGGCGCTTGCCCCAGATGTCGACGTTCTCGATCGAGCCACCATCGTTGGTGATGACCTTCAGGAACTTGTCGAGCGTCGGGGCGACCTGGCGCTCGTCGATCTCGGGGGTCAGAATGACCATGAGTTCGTACTGGTGCGTCACTTACCCACCTCCTTCGGACTAGAACGGCTCTCGGGACTTTCCCGGGAGCAGGAGGGTGTGTGCACGTGTCCGCCGTGGGCACCCGAGTGGGTGCCGGAAGGCAGACAACCTGCACAGTCTAGCGGAGAATCCTCGGAGTTGCCTCCCGCGGATCCCGACGGATCTTGGCATGCTGGAGGGCGTGCCTGGTGACGGTCATCGGCACAGGACCTGGAGGGGGGCGCCATGCGCGTCAACAAGTGGGGGGTCGGCGTCGTGCTCGCCGCCGCCGTCATGCTCACCGGCTGCACGGCGGGAGCGTCGGACAAGCCGGCGGAATCGAAGCCGAGCGGAGCCGCGTCGCAGGAGGCCGAAGCGCCGTCCAGCGACTGCCCCGAGCTCAGCGAGGGCGCATCGGTCGACGGCTCGGCGCTCGGTGCCTGCATCGCCGAGGCCATGACCGACACCGCCGGCTACGCCGCCAAGACCGTCGTGATGGGCATGGAGTCCACCACGCGCTTCAACCCGTCCGAGAAGGCGCTGGAGTCGCTCTCGCCGATGGGCTCGATCGTCGCGATCGGCGACGACGTCTGGGTGAAGTCGCCGTCCAGCGACTGGCAGGCCGCCGACCCGTCGTCGAGCGACCCCATCATCGCCGGCCTCAGCACCACCGCGAAGGACGTCACCGCGATGGACCCCGCCGAGACGGCGAAGGCCATCACGGGCGAGTTCACCGTGACCGGCACCGGCGAGCGCCTCGGCCAGAAGGTCTACCTGGTGAGCGGTTCGGTCGAGCAGGGCGGCACTCCGGTCGACGTCGTGTTCGAGGTCACCGACGACTACGTCAACCTCGCCTCCACCAGCTCCGCCACGGTCGAGGGACAGTCGTTCGACATCGCCCTCGAGATCACCGAGTGGGACGTGAAGCAGGACATCGTCGCGCCGCTCTGATCGGACGAGACACGCGAAGGGCCGGAGCGCACGCTCCGGCCCTTCGCCGTATCCGGCGTCAGTAGGCGACGGGAGGCACCTCGGCCCAGACCGCGCGGTCGTCGGCGGAGGGGGCGTCGGGGATGCGGCCCGCGCCGTCCGGCTCCGGGATCGCGGCGAGCAGCGCCTGCGTATAGGGATGACGCGGCGCCGCCCACAGCTCGTCGGTGGGCCCGGATTCGAGAACCCGCCCGCCGAACATCACGAAAGTGCGGTCGGCGATGCGACGCACGACGGCGAGGTCGTGGGAGATGAAGAGCATCCCGGCACCGGACTCCGCCACGAGGTCGCGCATGAGTCCCGCGACACTCGTCTGCGTGGAGGCGTCGAGCGCGGAGATGGGCTCGTCGGCCACGAGCAGGGAGGGCCGCGCGGCGAGCGCTCGGGCGATCGCGATGCGCTGCTTCTGGCCGCCGGAGAACTGGTGCGGGAAGCGGGTGCGCACCGCCGCGGGCAGCCCCACGCGCTCCAGCCACTCCTCCACGGTGGAGCCGGCGGCACCGCGCGCGCGAGCGGTCGCGATGCCGTCGGAGATCTGGTCGCCGATCCGCCGTC
>JBMDWQ010000086.1:0-2266 GCA_048594675.1 Microbacterium sp.
GGTCGGCGACGATCGCCGCCATCGTCCAGTAGCGGTAGCGATCGACGACGTTCCGACGATCGCCTTGCGCGAGCAACTCCGGATCGTAACGAGGATCGTCCGGCCAGGCGTCGGGGCCGCCGGGCCAGGGGCCCACCCCGACCGGGAGCTGCGGCTCCGAGTCGGGCGGGGAGTCGGCGGCGTCCACCCCGTCAGCGTAGCCGTCTGTCGCTCATCGCCGGCCCCGAGCCCGCCCCCTCGCGGGGGTGCTGCGTGTCGTCGTCGGTCATTTTTCGGCTCACCGAAATATCCCTGCTATGTTTTCGGTATGCCGAAATCTCCCCGCTCGGGAAGCATCCGGTCCGGAAGCACCCCGTCCGCGCACGCCCCCCACTCGACCGCCGACTCGCGTCCCACCGCGCCGGGCACCCGCCCGCGGGGCGTGCGCCGGATGGCGTGGCTGCTCGGCCCCGCCCTCGTCGCGGGGGTCGCCTACCTCGACCCGGGAAACGTCGCGAGCAACATGACGGCGGGCGCGCGCTTCGGATACCTGCTGGTGTGGGTCGTGGTGCTCGGCAACGTCATGGCGTGGCTCATCCAGTACCTCTCGGCCAAGCTCGGGATCGTCACCGGCCGCTCGCTCGCCGAGACGCTCGGCACCCGCATCCGTCGCCCCTGGGCGCGACGCGCGTACTGGCTGCAGGCGGAACTGGTCGCCATGGCCACCGATGTCGCCGAGGTGATCGGCGGTGCCGTCGCGCTGTGGCTCCTCTTCGACGTGCCGTTGCTGTGGGGCGGACTGATCACGGGAACGGTGTCGCTCGCCCTCCTGCTCGTCCAGCAACGGCGCGGTGCACGCAGTTTCGAGTTCGTGGTGATCGGCCTCATGGTGATCATCGCGATCGGATTCACCTATGGCGTCGTGGCCGCGCCCCCGAGTCCCGCCGGAGTCGTCGGTGGACTCCTGCCCCGCTTCGAGGGCACCGACTCCGTGCTGCTGGCGGCCTCCATCCTGGGTGCGACGATCATGCCGCACGCGATCTACGCGCACTCGGCACTCGCCCGCGACCGCTTCCGCCCCGGAGGCCCCGGCGACCTGCCGGCGCACGACGACCACACGAGCACCCGCTCCACCACGCGACTTCTCCGCGCGACCCGGTGGGACGTCACGATCGCGCTCGCGATCGCCGGCACCGTGAACCTGTGCATCCTGCTGCTGGCCGCCTCGGCGCTCGGCGGCGTGCCCGGCACCGACAGCCTCGAAGGCGCCTATGCGGCCCTGCACGACGGACTCGGGGTCGTCGTCGCCACCCTCTTCGCGGTGGGCCTGCTCGCCAGCGGCCTCGCCAGCACCGCGGTGGGGGCCTACGCGGGGGCCGAGATCATGCACGGCCTCCTGCACGTGCGCGTCCCGCTCCTCGCCCGTCGACTGGTGACCCTGGTGCCGGCGCTCGCGATCCTCGCAGTGGGCGTCGACCCGACACTCGCCCTGGTGCTGAGCCAGGTCGTGCTGAGCTTCGGGATCCCCTTCGCCCTGGTGCCGCTCGTGCGCCTGACGGCCCGGCGTGACGTGCTCGGCTCGTTCCGCAACCGCCGCTTGACGACCGTGGCAGGGATCGTCGCGTCCGCCTTCCTCATCACGCTCAACGCCGTGCTCCTGTGGCTGGTGCTGACGGGCGGATAGGGCGGGCGCGGCGGGCCGGATAGCCTGAAGCGTGGCCTCCGTTGCGATCGACGACTATCTCAAGACGATCTACCACCACACCGAGTGGCAGACGGCGAAGATCACGCCGTCGCAATTGGCCGCCAAGCTGGGCCTGGCCCCCTCCACGGTGACCGAGATGGTCCAGAAGCTCTCGGCGCAGGAGCTCGTGTCGCACCGCCCGTACGGACCGATCTCGCTGACCGACGCGGGCGAGCGGCGAGCGGCCGCGATCATCCGGCGCCATCGCCTCATCGAGACGTGGCTGGTGCGGGAGTTCGGCTACGCGTGGGACGAGGTCCACGACGAGGCGGAGGTGCTCGAGCACGCGATCAGCGACCGGCTGCTCGAGGGGATCTCCGCCCGGCTCGGCCATCCGCGGTTCGACCCGCACGGCGACGCGATCCCCGACGCCGACGGACACGTCGACCGCGAACCGTTCGTGCGCCTCGACGAGGTCGCCGCCGGCCACACCGGTCGCGTCCTGCGGGTGAGCGACAGCGACCCCGATCTCCTCCGCGCCCTGGAGGCGGCCGGGATCGACGTCGGCCATACCGTCACGGTGACCGGGCGCCGCTCGGTGCG
>JBMDWQ010000087.1:0-13376 GCA_048594675.1 Microbacterium sp.
CACACCGACGGCGAGGAGGTCATTGGCGCAGAAGACCGCATCCGGACGGCTGGAGGGTGAGAGCGCGGCGATGGACTCCCCCGCGGCTCGTCCGTGCAGGATGGTGAGCCCGTCGCTCGGGACGACCTCGAGGGTCGCGCCCAAGGTTCCGGCGAGCGCTCGACGTGCCCCCTCGAGGCGATCGGCCACCTGGCGGATGGCGGGCGGGCCGACGTACGCGATCCGCCGGCGTCCGCGCTCCAGGAGGTGGGCGACGGCGAGGTGCCCGCCTTCCACGTCGTCGACGGCGACGGAGGAGAGCGCGGCGCCCGGAAGCTCGGCATCGACGAGGACGACAGGAAGTCCCGCGGAAGCGAGCATCGCGGCCCGGCCGTCGTCGAGCGCGCGCGGCGACAGCAGCACACCATTGACGCGCTGTTCACGGAAGAGGTCGAGATAGGCGTTCTCTCGGTCGGCGTCCTGGTCGCTGTTGCCGAGGAGAACGGAGACGCCGCGCTCGGCCGCACGCTCCTCGGCCCCGCGTGCCACCTCGGCGAAGAACGGGTTGGCGCTGTCGAGCACGATGAGCCCGATGCTCCGGCTGCGCCCGGCCCGCAGCTGGCGGGCGGCGTCGTTGCGGACGAACCCGAGGCGCTCGATCACCTCGTGCACGCGGGCGACCGTGTCGGGCGAGACCTTGTCGGGCCGATTGAGGACGTTCGAGACGGTGCCGACCGACACCGCGGCCGCCGCCGCGACGTCCTTCACGCTGACTGCCATACCCCGCCCGTCCCCGATGGATCGTCCGGATTGACGGATCCTCCCGATCACACTACAGTTTGAATCGTTTCATCACGGCCGCCGCCCACGAAGGAGTGCCATGACGACCCGAGTCGCCTTCGAGCTTCGCATCGCGCCGGAACGCGTCGAGGAGTACGTCGCCCGCCACAGTCCGGTCTGGCCCGAGATGCTCGCGGAGATCGCCGCGGCCGGCCGCCGCAACTACTCGCTGTTCCTCGGCGAGGGCGGCCGCCTGTTCGGCTACTACGAGACCGATGACGACGACGCCGCACAGGCCTACCTGGCCGCCTCCCCCGTTGCCGCACGCTGGGAGGCGGAGATGGCGGAGTTCTTCGTCGGCCTCGACGGGCGCCCCGATCAGGCCGCCACGGCCCTCACCGAGATCTTCCATCTGCACGACCAGCTGCGCGCGGCATCGGCCCCGTCCTCCGCGCCCGACCCCGAAAGCGACCCCTCGTGAGCATCCTCTCCTCCGACGTCCAGTCCGCCCTCGCCGCGCAGGCGATCGAGCTCCCCAGCTGGGCGTTCGGCAACTCCGGCACGCGATTCCGCGTCTTCCCCACCCCGGGAACGCCGCGCGATCCGTTCGAGAAGATCGCCGACGCCGCCCAGGTGCACCGCTACACGGCGCTCGCGCCGAGTGTCGCGCTCCACATCCCGTGGGACGCCGTCGACGACTACGCGGCGCTCCGCCGTCATGCAGAAGACCTCGGGGTCTCCCTCGGCACGATCAACTCCAACACCTTCCAGGATGAGGACTACAAGTTCGGTGCCCTCACCCACCACGACGAGCGGATCCGCCGCAAGGCCATCGATCACCACCTCGCGTGCATCGACATCATGGACGCCACCGGCTCCCGAGACCTGAAGATCTGGCTCGCGGAAGGCTCGAACTACCCCGGGCAGAACGACATGCGGGCCCGCCAGGACCGCCTCCACGACTCGCTCCAGGAGATCTACGCGCGCCTCACGGGCGACCAGCGCCTCGTCCTGGAGTACAAGTTCTTCGAGCCGGCGTTCTACCACACCGATGTTCCGGACTGGGGAACCTCCTACGTGCAGGTGGCGGCTCTCGGCGAACGCGCGATGGTGTGCCTGGACACCGGCCACCACGCCCCGGGCACGAACATCGAGTTCATCGTCATGCAGCTGCTGCGCCTCGGGAAACTGGGCTCGTTCGACTTCAACTCGCGCTTCTACGCCGACGACGACCTCATCGTGGGCGCCGCGGACCCCTTCCAGCTCTTCCGGATCCTCGTCGAGGTGGTTCGCGGGGGCGGGCTGAACAATCCCGACGTCGCGTTCATGCTCGACCAGTGCCACAACATTGAAGACAAGATCCCGGGTCAGATCCGCTCGGTGCTGAACGTCCAGGAGATGACCGCACGCGCTCTGCTCCTCGACCGCGACGCCCTCGCGGCCGCGCAGGAGGCGAACGACGTGCTCGCGGCGAACGCCGTGTTCATGGACGCGTTCCAGACCGACGTCCGCCCGGCGCTGGCGCAGTGGCGCGAGTCGCGCGGGCTCCCCGCCGACCCGATGGCCGCCTACCTCGCTTCCGGGTACGCCCAGCGCATCGCCGACGAGCGGGTGGGCGGAACGCAGGCGGGTTGGGGCGCGTGAGCGTCACGATCACCGAGGAGCGGATCGCGGGCCCGCACGGCCCGCTCCGTGTGCGGACCTACCTTCCCGACACCCCCGCCGGGCCGGGCCTGGTGTGGGCGCACGGCGGCGGGTTCGTGGCCGGCGATCTTGACATGCCCGAGGGGCACGGGGTCGCCCGAGACCTCGCGGCCCATGGCGTCACGGTCATCAGTGTGGACTACCGCCGCTCTCCCGTGCCGGAGGGCTGGGACCACGAGCTGCGCCACGAGGAGGACGGACGCTATCCCGTCGCCCACGACGAAGTCGTCGCCGCCTTCACGTGGGCCGCCGCGAGCGGACGGGCGACGGGGCCATGGAGCCTCGGCGGCGCCAGCGCCGGAGCGAACCTCGCGACCGGCGCGGCGCTACGTCTCGTGCACACAGGCGGACCGGTTCCCGCCCATCTCGTGCTGGCCTATCCCACCCTCCACGCCGTGCAGACCCCGGCGAGCCCCGAGCTCCGCGCCCTCCTGGACGCCCGGCCCGCCGACGATGTCTTCACAGCAGAGCTGATCCTGGAGATGTACGAGAACTACGTGGGCGGACCGGTCGGCGACGCCGACGTCTACGCCATTCCCGGCACCGCCTCCGCCGACGAGCTGTCGGGACTGCCACCCGTGCTGATGATCAACGACGAGGTCGACGGCCTCCGCCCCTCCGGCGAGGAGTTCGCGCGGGCCCTCGCCTCCGCCGGCGTCGCCGTGGAGGTCTCGGTCGAACCGGACCAGGCGCACGGCCACCTCAACCGACCCGGCCCCGCCGCCACGGCGACGATCGACCGCATCGCCGCCACGCTCCTGCCCGCCTCTCACCCCACCACGAAGGAATCCGCATGACGAACGCCACGGTCGCCGATCTGCTCGCCCGCAGCAACCGCCTGGGAGCCGACCCCCGCAACACCAACTATGCGGGCGGCAACACGTCGGCCAAGGGCACCGAGACCGACCCCGTCACCGGTGAGCCGGTGGAACTGCTGTGGGTGAAGGGGTCGGGCGGCGATCTCGGCACGCTCACCGAGCCGGGGCTTGCCGTCTTGCGCCTCGACCGCCTCCGCGCGCTCACCACCGTGTATCCGGGAGTGGAGCGCGAAGACGAGATGGTCGCCGCCTTCGACTACTGCCTGCACGGGAAGGGCGGAGCCGCGCCCTCGATCGACACCGCGATGCACGGCCTCGTCGACGCGGCCCACGTGGACCACCTCCACCCCGACTCGGGGATCGCGATCGCCACCGCGGTCGACGGCGAGGAGCTGACGGGTCGCATCTTCGGCGACCGCGTCGTGTGGGTGCCGTGGCGGCGGCCGGGGTTCCAGCTCGGACTGGACATCGCGGCGGTGAAGGCCGCCCATCCCCAGGCGATCGGGACGATCCTCGGAGGCCACGGCATCACGGCGTGGGGAGACACCTCAGAGGAGGCCGAGGCGAACTCGCGGTGGATCATCGAGACGGCCGCGGCCTACATCCAGGAGCACGGGGATCCGGAGCCGTTCGGAGGAATCCGTCCCGGCTATGCGGCGCTGCCCGAGGCCGAGCGGCGCAAGAAGGCGGCTGCCCTCGCCCCCACCATCCGCGGTCTCGCCTCGACCGACCGCGTGGTCGTGGGTCACTACACCGACAGTGCCGTCGTCCTCGACTTCCTCGCGTCGGAGAAGGCGCCCGCGCTGGCGGCGCTGGGGACGAGCTGCCCCGACCACTTCCTCCGCACGAAGGTGAAGCCGCTCCTGGTGGATCTGCCGGCGACCGCCTCGGTCGAGGAGACGATCGCCCGCCTGCGAGAGCTGCACGCCGACTACCGCGCCGACTACCAGGCCTACTACCAGGCGCACGCGAGTGCCGACTCCCCCGCGATGCGCGGCGCCGATCCCCTCATCGTGCTGGTGCCGGGCGTCGGCATGTTCAGCTACGGCGCCCAAAAACAGACGGCGCGGGTGGCCGGCGAGTTCTACGTCAATGCGATCAACGTCATGCGGGGCGCAGAAGCGCTGTCGACGTATGCGCCGATCTCCGACGCGGAGAAGTTCCGCATCGAGTACTGGGCGCTGGAGGAGGCCAAGCTCCAGCGGATGCCGAAGCCGCAGACGCACCAGGGCCGGATCGCGTTCGTGACCGGTGCCGCGTCGGGGATCGGCAAGGCCATCGCCACGCGCCTGGTCTCCGACGGCGCCTGCGTCGTGGTGGCCGACCTCGACCTCGACAAGGCGCGCGCGGCGGCCGCAGAACTGGGCGGGACCGACGTCGCGATCGGCGTGGCGGTCAACGTCGCCGACGAGGCGGCGGTCCAGGCGGCGCTCGATGAGACGGTCCTCGCCTTCGGCGGGGTCGACCTCGTCGTCAACAACGCCGGCCTCTCGCTGTCCAAGCCGCTCCTGGAGACCACCGAGAAGGACTGGGACCTCCAGCACGACGTCATGGCGAAGGGCTCCTTCCTCGTCTCGCGCACCGCCGCTGCCGCCCTCATCGCGCAAGGGATGGGCGGCGACGTGATCTACATCTCCTCCAAGAACTCGGTGTTCGCCGGTCCGAACAACATCGCCTATTCCGCCACCAAGGCCGACCAGGCCCACCAGGTGCGCCTCCTCGCCGTCGAGCTCGGCGAGTACGGCGTGCGCGTCAACGGGATCAACCCCGACGGCGTCGTGCGCGGCTCGGGCATCTTCGCGGCCGGCTGGGGTGCCAACCGGGCCGCCACCTACGGCGTGAAGGAAGAGGATCTCGGGAAGTTCTATGCAGACCGCACGATCCTCAAGCGCGAGGTCGTGCCCGAGAACGTCGCCGACGCCGTGTCGGTGCTCACCGGCCCCGAGCTCTCGCGCACCACGGGACTGCACATCCCGGTCGACTCCGGCGTCGCCGCCGCGTTCCTGCGATGACCGGGGAGGTCGCCGCCGTCGACCTCGGCGCGACGAGCGGCCGCGTCATCGTCGGCCGCGTGGGCACCGCCGTGCTGGAGACGACGACCGTGGCTCGCTTCGCCAATGAGCCGGTCGCGACGGCCGACGGACTGCACTGGAACATCCTCGGCCTCTACGCCGCCGCGCTGGATGGTCTGCGGTCGGCATTCACCGCCCGCCCCGAGATCCGTTCGATCGGCATCGACTCGTGGGCGGTGGACTACGGCCTCCTCCGCGGCGCGCGGCACGGATCGGACGGGCGCCTGCTCGGCGATCCGTTCCACTACCGCGACGCCCGGACGGCGCGCGGGGTCGACGCCGTCCATGCCCGGCGCCCCCACGCCGACCTGTATGCCCGCAATGGCCTGCAGTTCCTTCCGTTCACGACGCTCTACCAGCTGGCCGCCGAAGACCCCGCCGTCCTCGCCGCCGCCGACACCGTGCTGCTGGTTCCCGACCTCCTCGCGTACTGGCTCACCGGAATCGCCCGCGCCGAGGTGACGAACGCCTCCACGACGGGGCTGCTGGACTGGACGAACGCCCGCTGGGACACTGCACTCGCCGACGACCTCGGCCTCCCCGCCGGCCTCCTTCCACCGCTCATCGCCCCCGGCGACACCGTCGGGTCGCTGCGCTCGGAGGTAGCCCGGTCGCTCGGCGCGGCGACATCGGGCGCGACGGTCACGGCCGTGGGGTCGCACGACACCGCCTCTGCGGTGGTCGCGGTGCCGATGCGCGCCGAGTCGGCGGTCTACATCTCGTGCGGAACGTGGGGGCTCGTCGGCGTCGAGGTCGCCCAGCCGGTGCGCAGCGCCGCCGCTCTCGCCGCGAACTTCACCAATGAGGGCGGTGTCGACGGACGTGTGCGCCTGCTCCACAACGTGATGGGGCTGTGGGTGCTGAGCGAGACGATCCGGGGGTGGGAGCGCGATGACGCGGCCCGATCCTCCGGCACCGCTCCGGCGATCGACCTCCCCGCGCTACTGGCCGAGGCGGCCGAGGTGCCGATGTCCGCCGTACCGGTGTTCGACGTGAACGACCCTCGTTTCCTGCCGCCCGGCGACATGCCGTCGCGGATCGACGCGTGGTGCGACGAGCACGACGTCGCACCACCGCGCTCGCGCGCCGCGTACACCCGCGCCATCGTGGAGTCGCTCGCGCAGGCGTTCGCCGAGGCCGGCCGCACCGCGGCCGCGCTCGGAGGCGTCGATGCACGGACGATCCACGTCGTGGGCGGAGGCGCCCTGAACGCGCTCCTGTGCCAGCGCATCGCCGATCGGGCGGGGATACCGGTGCTCGCCGGCCCCGTCGAGGCCACGGCGCTCGGGAACGTCCTCGTGCAGGCGCGGGCCCAGGGGCTCGTCACCGGAGACGTGGAGACGATGCGCGGCCTGGTGGCGCAGACCCATACCCCCGTCCGCTACGACCCGCGCTGAGGGGAGCGCTCGCTCAGTGGAGCGAGGCGTCCGCCGCGGTCTGCCGCCACGCCGTGAAGGTCACCTCGAGTCCCGCGCGCGTCGGCGCGCACACGAAGGGGCCGGCGAACGTGTCACGGTCGCCCGCGAAGGGCACGACCCGCACGAGACGGAACTCCTCATCGTCAGCGGCGGCGCGGAGGGTGAGCGCGTCGGCCCTACGGCTCACGCGCACGCGGATGCGCCGGCCCGACCACTCCGGCACCGGCGCGATCGACCAGTCCGAGCGGATGTCGGTGACCACGGCCCCGAGCCCCAGCACACCGTCGGCGTATTCCACCCCCGCCTTCATCCAGCGCTCCTCGTCGGTGCGCACGAACAGGCCGGCCTGGTCGAACTCCTCATGGAAGTCGGCGTGGAACTCCACCTCCATCGCCGATCCGACGGGGAACGGGGCGACGAGGGCGTGCTCGGTGTCGTGGACGAACCCGTAGGCGGTGTGACGCCACGCGTCGCTTCCCTCGGCGGCGGTCACCCGTAGCGAGGCGCCCTCTTCGGTCACGGCGACCGGCGCCGTCGTCCAGGAGCCTTCGGACCAGGCGATGGTGCGTGTCGGGATCGGATCGGTGGGGTGCTGCTCGTGGGACATGCTCACACTCTCTCAGGTTCGCGGTGGGGCTCGTGCGTCGCGTCGTTCCGACGGGCGAGAGTGCCCGCACCCGTCGTCATCAAAACCGCGACAGCGCGAGGGGGCAGGCTCACGGTGCCCGTGTCGTCGGCGCGGACTCCACCGATCGCTCGGCCGTCGACTTCCAGCAGCACGCTCTCGTCGGTGCGGTTGGCGAGGAAGACGAAGCGCGCGTCGTCGGCGGTGCGGACGATGACCTCCACACGTCCGTCGGCGGCGAGCGGATCGGAAGCGAGCGCGTCGACCTCCACCGCGAGCGCCCGGAGCACGCCGTGCGCGCCGCCCCGGCCGAGGTCGGCCGACACGTAGGTGGCGGTGCCACCCGTTCGCGTGCGTCGCCGGGTGACGGCGGGTGCGCCGTCGAGGTCACCGCCGAGATAGGTGTCGAGCACCTCGACGTCCGCGCTGGTGCGGGCGATCCTCTCCGTCCAGTGCTCGGCGATCGCGCCGGAGGCCAGCGATGCTCGCTCGTCGGCGAGAAGGGGGACGAACTCCTCCACCGTGACCCCCACGAGGTCGCGCAACGCCCCCGGGTACCCTCCGAGCCACACCCGGTCGTTCTCGTCGACAGTGCCCGAGAAGTAGGTGGTCACCAGGTGCCCGCCCGCCTCGACGAACGCTTCCAGCCGCGCACGCAGCTCGGGCGAGACGACGTGGAGCATCGGCGCGACGAGGACCTCGTATCCCTCGAACCCGGCCGAGGCCGGTCGCACGTCGGCACGGACGCCGAGGTCGAGGAGCGCGCGGTACCAGGCGAGGGTCTCCGCGTCGTAGCTCACCGACTCGGTCGGGTGCGAATCACGGCCCGACACCCACCACGAGGTGTAGTCGAACAGCACCGCGACGCGCGCAGGCTCCCGCCTGCTCCCCGTCACCGCCGAGATCGCCGACAGCTCCGATCCCAGCCGAACGACGTCGCGGAACACCCGCGAATCGCTCCCCGCGTGCGGGAGCATGCCCGAGTGGTACCGCTCGCCGCCGGCCCGGGACTGCCGCCACTGGAAATAGCAGACGGCGTCGGCACCGTGTCCGACATGCGTGAGCGCATCGCGGACCAGCTCGCCCTCACGCTTGGGCGGGTTCACCTCGCGCCAGTTGACCGCGCTGGCCGCGTGCTCCATGAGGAACCAGGGGCGCCCCTCGGCGATGTTGCCCGTCAGGTTCGCCCAGAACGACAGATCGTCGCGACCGAGCTCACCGGGTCGGAGGTAGTGATCGTTGGAGACGAAGTCGACATCCGGCGCCCACGAGACGTAGTCGATGTCTCGCACATTCTGGGCGACCATGAAGTTGGTGGTGTAGGGGATGTCCGGCGTGATCTCCCGCAGCACCGCCCCCTCGGCACGCAGCTGCTCGCGGACCGCGTCGGACGAGAAGCGCTCGAAGTCGAGCTGCTGTCCGGGGTTGCGCTGCGTGGGGGCCACGCGCGGCGGGAGGATCTCGTCCCATTCCTCGTAGTGCTGAGACCAGAACGCGGTTCCCCACGCGTCGTTGAGAGCGTCGAGGGTGCCGTAGCGCTCTTCCAGCCACACCCGGAAGGCGGCGGCCGCGTCGTCGGAGTAGTCGTAGATGTTGTGGCACCCGAGCTCGTTCGACACATGCCAGGCCACGAGCGCGGGGTGCGAGCCGTAACGCTCGGCGAGCGCGCGCACGAGGCGCAGAGAGTACCGGCGGAAAACCGGCGAGGTGGGGCGCCAGTGCTGACGGGCTCCCGGCCAGAGCACCGTGCCGTCGGCCGTCTGCGGCAGCACCTCGGGGTGCTTCCGCGTCAGCCAGGGCGGGGGCGAAGCGGTGGCAGTGGCGAGGTCGACATCGATGCCGTTTTCGTGCAGCAGGTCCATCACCTCGTCGAGCCAGCCGAAGTCCCACTCCCCGGGCCGTGGCTCGAGGAGTGCCCACGAGAAGATGCCGAGCGAGACGATGTTCACGCCCGCCTCTCGCATGAGGCGCATGTCCTCGGCCCACACCTCCCGGGGCCACTGCTCGGGGTTGTAGTCGGCACCGAATCGGAGGCGTCCGGCACCGAGGGCACCGTCTGCGACCCATCGGGAGGTGGGGAGGTTCGTCGTCACTCCGTCAGCATACGGCAATACCGTGCATGTGCACGTTTTCTGAATGTCGTCGAGACGTTCGGGCTACCCTCGTCCTCATGAGCGAGACCGCGCCCGCCCGTCGCGGCCCGTATGCCAAGTCGGCGGAGCGACGCCTCGAGATCATCGAGTCGGCCACCGCCGTCTTCAGCGAGCACGGCTATCGCGGCGGGTCGCTCCGGCAGATAGCAAAACAGCTCGGTCTCGGGCTCACGACCGTCATGCACCACTTCCCCACGAAGGTCTCCCTCCTGGCCGCCGTGCTCGAGCAGGAGGACGCCGCCGACGCAGACTTCGACGATCGCGCCCGGCGCGACGGGCTGATCCCGACGATCCTGGGAACCGTCGAACGGAACCTGGGCCGACCCGAGCTCGTCCGGATGTTCTCGATCGTGTCGGCGGAGGCGACCTTCCCCGGGCACGAGGCGCACGACTGGCTCCGCCGCCGCTATGCGCAGGTCACCGCCGACTACGCACGGCTCATCGCGCACGACCGCGACGCGGGGAGGATCCACGCCGACGGCGACGCGCTCACCCTCGCCGGCCTCGTCATCACCGGCTGGGAGGGTATCCAGGTGCGCTGGCTGGCCGACGACACCGACCCCGTGGAGGCCATGCACACGATGCTCACGAAGATCCTGCAGCCCGGCGCGGAGAATCATGAGGGACGAGCGGTTCCCCCGTCAACCCCCTCCGGCACATTTGACGACAGCCTGCATAATTGAGGGGTGCCACCCCCCGGCGCATCGTCGCGATGACGCGACGGCGACGGGTGCCAGCCGAGGCAGAGGGTGACCGCACACCGATCCGAATGAGGTGCCATGCCCTATCGCGACCAAGCGACGGTCGAGCGATGGGTGGAGGAGTTTCGCGGGCTGCAGCCCGTGAAGACCCACGTCTCCGTTCTGGAGAAGGACTTCACCTCGGGGCCCGACTCCGGGCTCGTCGTCGTCTCCCTCCGAACGGCCTCCACCGTCACGTACATCCAGCCCGTCCTCATCGAGGGCCTACCCCGCTGGACCGTGACGTTCGAAGCTCGCAACGAGAGCTTCGACCTCGACAGCGAGGGCGTCGCGGCCCTCGCCCACGACCTCTCGATGCTCGCGCAACTGTGCGAGTTCCTGCAGACGAAGACCGACGAGGTCCTCGCCCGCACCTAGTTCCTCGCAGCCTCAGAGGTAGGGCGCGAGCGCGCCCGCGGTGAGGGCGACACCACCCGCGACCACCCCGGTGACCGCGGCCGTCTTCTGCAGCGCACGCGTGACACGGCGACGCTGACGCGCCTGCGCCGGCGACGTCACGCCTTCGGCGGCACGCTGCGCGTCGCGCAGATCGTCATAGCGACCGACCGGCGTCGAGCGTCCGTCGAAGGCGATGTAGGTACCGTCGGCAGCGCGATCGACGTAGCCGACGAACTCGCCGTCTCGCGAGGCCACGTAGAAGTCGGTGTCCACGCGCGCCCATGTCGGTCGAGCGGGGACGAGGGCGTCCAAAGGCCAGGCAGTGGCGCTCATGCCGCCCTCCGTGCGGGCTCGGGGCCTGCGATGTCCGCCCGAGGAATGTCGGTGTGAGCCACCGGCGCCGTCTGCGTCTGCTCGGTGAGATCGAAGACGATGCCGTTCGAGGACGCCGCCTCCTGAGCAAGCTGCTCGAGGTACGCACGGTCGATCTGCTCCGCCTCCGCGCGGTCGAAATCGAAGCGCAGCGGGATCGAGCAGTGCAGCCAGATGGTCGAGCGTCCTTCTCCGTCGCCGGAGGAGTGGGTCCACGACACCGTGAAGCTCTCGGACCGGCGGAGCTTCGTGGAGGCGACGATACGGAGGTGAGCGAGCATGCGATCGGGCAGTTCGATCGCATCGGTGGTTGTTCCGTAGTACAGACGACCCATCGCGTGTTCTCCCTCACTTGTTTGGTTGCTTGCCTGAAAGGTTACTCACAATAAAAGTAGTTAGTCAAGCGAGATACTTCACAGGCTGTATTGTGGTCCTGCAAGCAGAACCAGACCCGGCGGGGCGAGGAGACGAGATGACCGATGTGACGACAGACGTGACGGTCGACGCGGTCATCGACGCCTACCGGCGGTTCCGGCTCGCCGACAGCGCCATGACCCTCCGGATCCGTTCGGAGACGGGGATGTCCGACAACGAGATCGCGATCGTGAGGTACCTC
The DNA here is from genome assembly GCA_048594675.1 of Microbacterium sp. Taxonomy (GTDB): domain Bacteria; phylum Actinomycetota; class Actinomycetes; order Actinomycetales; family Microbacteriaceae; genus Microbacterium. Next base: position 11,677 of record JBMDWQ010000087.1, read on the forward strand.
CTCCACGAACGCGACGAGGACCACGACGTCAAGCCGAGTGAGATCGCCCGGCACCTGGACATCTCGTCCGCATCGACCACGGCGCTCCTTGACCGGCTGGAACGATCCGGGATGGTGGAACGCATCAGTCATCCCACCGATCGACGGAGCATCCTCATCGCCGCGACTCCTGCTGCCGAGGCAGCCGTCGCCTCGACTCTCGAAGCGTTCGAGACCCGTCTGCACGATCTGAGCGCCGCACTCGATCCCGACGCCCGGGCAACGGTCGTGTCCTACCTCGGTGCGCTGACCGAGGCCGCCGACGGAATCGGAAACGGCGGGTCCTGACTCCCTCCCCCGCGCGGCAGTGTGGCGGAGGGTCGAGCGCCCTTACGCGTCGATGCTGTCGACGGCCTCGCGCATCGCGTCGAGGAACGCGACGACCACGGCACGATCCGCCGGTGTCATGGGACGCACGACCGACATCATCCGCTCGTGCATCGCGCCGAGCGTGTCCCGGATCTCCTCCTCCGCCCGCGCGCTGGAGCGAATCGTCACACTCCGGCGGTCGGTCGGATGCGGCTCGCGCGTGATGTGCCCGCTCCGAGCCAGACGGTCCAGGAGCGCGGTGGTCGAGGCGGAGGTGATGCCGAGGTAGCGGCTGAGGTGGACGGGGGTCACCAGCTCGTCACGTTGGGAGGCCCGGGCGAGGAAGCGGAGCACCAGGAGCTCGTTCTCGCCCATGTCCATCGACTGCTGCGTGCGGCGGCGCATCGCCACCTCGGCGGCCCGATAGGCGCGCATCGCCTCGAGCACGGCGGTGCTGCGCACGTCGCCGTCCTCGGCGTACCAGTACGACGCACCGGCCTCGGTTCCCCCAGTCATCCGTCCTATTCTCGCTGATGGATCCCTGCGGCGATCCAGCCCTTGACAATCGCGACGTTCACCCGTTCTGCCGCTGTCCGCAGACGGCGGGAACCGGGCCCGCGGGGCGCCCCCGCCGCTGCGGCTTGCACGTCCGGCGGCCGCGCGCAAGCCCGGGATGTCGACGAGCGCAGCGCACTAGCCTGAGGCCATGCAGGCAGGGAGACGTCGATGAGCGCGGGTGGCGACGTCCCCGCGCCGGGCGACGTGCTCGACGGGCGCTACCGTCTGGAGGCGGTGATCGGCGTGGGCGGCATGGGGCGCGTCTTCCGCGCACGGGACCTGCTCCTCGGCCGTGGCGTCGCCGTCAAAGTCGTCCATGATGCGGCGGCGGACGTCCCTCTCGATGATCGGATGCGCTCGGAGACGACCCTTCTGGCGTCGTTGAGCCACCCATCGCTCGTCACCCTCTACGACGCGCGCCTGCGCGGCGACGGGCCCCGCTACCTCGTGATGGAACTGCTGGAGGGCGCCACCCTCGCCGATCGGCTCGACGGAGGAGCGCTCGATCCCCGCGAACTCCACGCTGTCGCCGAAGACCTGGCGGAGGGACTGCACGTGGTTCACGATGCCGGCATCGTTCATCGCGACATCAAGCCGTCGAACATCCTGCTACGCCCCTCACGCGTACCGGGGACCCCGGTGCGCGCCAAACTCGCCGACTTCGGGATCGCCCACCTCGTGGACTCCGCGCGGTTGACGCGGCCGGGCCTCGCCGTCGGCACAGCCGGCTACCTCGCGCCCGAACAGGTGCGGGGCGCTCCCCCCGCGTGCGCCGCCGACATCTACAGCCTGGG
>JBMDWQ010000088.1:0-14337 GCA_048594675.1 Microbacterium sp.
CGCCTGCCGCCGGTCAGGTGCAGGTATCGCGAGGCCCAGATGACGGGACTTCCCACGTCCGCGGTGAACACGGCGTCGGGGGCAGCCAGCTCGTCGATCAGTCGCGCGACGTACTGCGGATGGATCGGTTCCTTGCCGTCGTCCACCGCGAGATCGTCGAGCTGCGCGCGGGTCTTGGCGTAGTGCGCCACGGAATCGGAGAGGTGCTTCCCCTCCCTCCCGGGTTGGATCTGCGCGCGAAGAGCGGCGGCCGTCTCCTTCACCCCACCGACCAGACCGACGTCGATCGGGGTACGGCGCCCCAACTGCTCACCGCGGATGTCGACCTGAATGACCTTCGCCTTCGAGGGATAGAACTGCCGATACGGGAAGTCGGTTCCGAGCATGAGGAGCGTGTCGCAGTGCTCCATCGCGCGATACCCCGAGGCGAACCCGAGGAGGCCGGTCATCCCGACATCGAACGGATTGTCCGCCTCGATGTGCTCCTTGCCGCGAAGAGCGTGCACGATCGGCGCCTGCAGAGCCTCGGCGAGCGCGAGCACCTCCGCCCGGGCCCCGGCAACGCCGGCTCCGGCGAGGATCGTCACCTTCTCGGAGGAGTTCAGGAGGTCGGCCGCTGCGCGCACCGCCTCGGGCGCGGGCACCACCTGCGAGGAGGAGGCGCGGATCGGAGCCGAGGGACGCCGGTCGGGCGCATCGGCGAAGAACACGTCGCCCGGAACCACCACGACCGCCACGCCGCGCTTCTCCACCGCGGTGCGCATGGCGATCTCCAGCACCCACGGCAGCTGGGCGGGGTCGGCGACCAGTTCGACGTACACACTGCACTCGCGGAACAGCTCTTGCGGGTGCGTCTCCTGGAAGTAGCCGCTGCCGATCTCCTCGGAGGGGATGTGCGAGGCGATCGCGAGCACCGGCACCCGGTTGCGATTGGCGTCGAAGAGCCCGTTGATGAAGTGCAGGTTGCCGGGGCCGCACGAGCCGGCGACGACGGCCAGTTCGCCGGTCAGCTCGGCGGCGGCACCGGCCGCGAAGGCGGCGGCCTCTTCGTGCCGCGCGTGCAGCCATTCGATGCGACCGTCTCGGCGGAGGGCATCGGTGAAGGCATTGAGGGAGTCGCCGGGAAGTCCCCAGACCTGGGTGACTCCGGCGCGGATCAGGGTCTCGACGAAGAAGGAGGCGACGTTCGACATGCAGCCGACGTTACGCCTCACCCGCAGGGCTGGGACCGCTATTGACGGATCCGCGAACCTCCGTATCCCGTGTGAGTCACCGCTCACCGCGTGTCAGAGGTTGCATGTCCTCCGGATTCTCGGAATCGTGGCCGACTCCGCAGCAATCCACGGAAGGAGAGCACCATGCTCACACTCACCGAGAACGCCACGATCGCCGTCAAGTCGCTCACGGAGCAGGTCTCCACCGACACCGGCGGACTCCGTATCAGCGAGGCCGTCGCCCCCGAGACGGGCTACGCCCTCACCATCGCAGGCGCCCCGGAGCCCGACGACACCGTCGTCGAGAGCGCGGGTGCTCGGGTCTTCGTCGACCGCGCCGCCAGCATCGCCCTCGACGACCGCGTGCTGGACGCACGCGTGTCGGACGACGGCTCGGTCGGCTTCGCACTCGCGCAGCAGCGCTGACTGCGTCCCGCACGTCAGGAACGCCCCGGTCTAAGCCGGGGCGTTCCTGTGCGTCGGGGGCGGCTGCCCACCGGTCGGAGGCACGCGCCGCCGGAACCTCACCGGAAGTCCCGCGAGCGGTGGGTCACCCCCACCCTCAGATCCTCGAAGGCGTCGGCGACGAGATTGGTGACCCCCTCGGGCGAACGCTCCAGGATGCCCCGCGCGATGAGGGCGGGAGAGTCCCGCAGCACCCGCCGGAACCTCCCCCAGACGCCGGCCGAACACACGACGTTGACGAGGCCGTGCTCGTCTTCGAGGTTGAGGAAGGTGATCCCGGAGGCAGTCGCCGGTCGCTGCCGATGCGTCACGAGCCCGGCCACCTCGACTCTCCTGCCCACTTCGTGTGTGCGCAGACCCGCCGAGGTGAGCACTCCGCGCGAATCCAGCTGCGAGCGGTAGTGAGTGAGCGGGTGGTCGTCGGTGGAGATCCCCGTCGCCCAGAGATCGGCAGCGAGGATGTCGTAGCTGCTCTGGTCTCCGAAAAGCGGCGGCTGGACGGCGACGAGGGTTCCTTCGAGGAACTCCGCCCGGTTCTGCGCGGCATCGCCGGCGAGCCAGATGCCCTCCCGTCGTGAGATGCCGAGAGACTCGAACGCCCCCGCCGTCGCGAGCGCCTCGAGCTGGGCGGTCGTCGCGCCGGTGCGTCTGACGAGGTCGCGCAGGTCGCGGAAAGCTCCCTCTTCGGTGCGAGCACGCACGATGCGCTCGGCCAGCGCCGCACTGATCCCCGAGACCGAGGTGAGCCCCAGCCGCACCGCGAACGCACCGTCGCGGCGATGCTCGGCGCTCTCATCGGGAGCATCGGCGTCGAAGGGGGGCACGGGGGGCTGTCGACGTGCGACGCACGACTCCCTCCCCGTCGGGCGTCGCACCTCGCCCGGCGACGTTCGCCCGCCCTCCCGAGACTCCCCGACCAGGGGCTCCATCCCGGCGTCCACTCCCGAGGCATGCAGGTCCGGGCGCCGCACCGTCACCCCGTGCCGGCGCGCATCGGACACCAGCGAGGACGGCGAATAGAAACCCATCGGCTGCGCCCGCAGCAGCGCGGCCAGAAAAGCCGCCGGGTAGTGGAGCTTGAGCCATGACGATGCGTAGACGAGGAGACCGAACGACAGGGAGTGGCTCTCGGCGAAACCGAAGTTCGCGAACGCCTGCACTTTGGCGTAGATGTCGTCGGCGGCCTGCCCGACCAAGCCGTGTCGTTCCATGCCGGCATAGAGCTTCTTCTTGAGCGAATCGATCCTCTCGACACCGCGCTTGGAGCCCATCGCTCGGCGAAGGAGGTCCGCGTCCTCACCGCTGAGATCCCCCACCGCCATGCCCATCTGCATGAGCTGCTCCTGGAAGACGGGGATTCCGAGGGTGCGTTCGAGCACCGGGATCAACTTCTCGTGCGCGTAGGTGACCTTCTCACGCCCGAGCTTCCGGCGGACGTAGGGGTGCACCGCGCCGCCCTGGATGGGACCCGGTCGGATCAGGGCGATCTCGATCACGAGATCGTAGAACCGTCGTGGCTGCAGCCGGGGCAAGAGCCCCATCTGCGCGCGTGACTCGACCTGGAACACCCCGATCGAGTCTGCTCGGCACAGCATGTCGTAGACCCCCTGCTCCTCCTTCGGGATGGTCGACAGCTCCCACTCCTCCCCTGTGGACTCGAGGATCATGTCGAAGCAGTACTGCAGCGCCGCGAGCATGCCGAGCCCCAACAGGTCGAACTTCACGAGTCCCATCCACGCGGCGTCATCCTTGTCCCACTGGATGACGGTCCGGTTCTCCATGCGGGCGTGCTCGATGGGCACCACCTCCCCCACCGGACGATCGGTGAGCACCATGCCGCCCGAGTGGATACCCAGATGACGAGGGGCTTTCAGCAGTTCGCCCGCGTACTGGAGCACCCGCTCGGGGATGTCGTGGTCGGCGGCCTCGAAGGTCCCGTCCCACCTCTCGACCTGCTTCGACCAGGCGTCCTGCTGGCCGGGGGAATGCCCGAGAGCGCGCGCCATGTCGCGCACCGCGTTCTTCGGGCGGTACTGGATGACGTTGGCCACCTGCGCGGCGCGGTCACGGCCGTACTCCTCGTACACCCACTGGATGATCTCCTCCCGCCGGTCCGAGTCGAAATCGACGTCGATGTCGGGTTCCTCGTCGCGCAGGGCGGAGAGGAACCGCTCGAAGGGCAGGTTGTAGGCGATGGCATCGACCGCAGTGATGTCGAGCAGATAGCAGACCGCGCTGCTGGCCGCCGATCCGCGCCCCTGGCACAGGATGCCGCGACGCCTGGCCTCCTGGACGATCCCGTACACGATGAGGAAGTACCCGGGGAAGTCCTTCTGCTCGATGACCGCCAGCTCCCGCTGGATGCGAGCCCGATCCGCCTCGGAGGCATCGGGGTACTTCCGGGGCACCGCTTCCCCCACGAGGTGCCGCAGCCACGACATCGGCGTGTGCCCCTCGGGGACGCTGAGCTTCGGAAGGGCCGGCTTGGCACGCCGGAGGGGAAAGGCGAGCTCGTCGGTCAGAGTCACCGTCCGCTCCACTGCTCCGGGATACCGCCGGAATCGACGCGCCATCTCCGCGCCCGACCGCAGATGGGCGCTGGCGTGCGCGGGCAGCCATCCGTCGAGCTCGTCCATCCCCCGCCGAGCCCGGACCGCGGCGATCGCCGCAGCGAGATGCACCCGATCGGGGACGGCGTAGTGGACGGTGTTCGTCGCCACGACCGACAGCCCACGTTCGCGGGCGATCCCGAAGAGCACGTCGTTGTCCCGCGTATCGGTCGGGGCACCGTGGTCGATGAGCTCGATCGACACCGCGTCGCGCCCGAAGAGCCCGACCAACCGGTCGACCTCGTCGGCCGCCGCCGCCGCGCTGAGCGCGAGCGCCCCGCGAACGGAGCCCTTCCGGCATCCCGTGAGGATCGTCCAGGTGCCCTCCGCCCGGTCGGCGAGATCGGCGAGGTCGTAGACCGGCCGCCCCTTCTCCCCTCCGGCCAGCTGGGCGTGGGTGATCGCGGAGGCGAGGCGGTGGTATCCCTCCTCACCGCGCGCGAGCACCAAAAGATGGGTTCCTTCGGGATCGGGCTCCCCCTGCGGCACGTGCGACAACCCCAGGGACAGCTCCGCTCCGAACACGGTCTTCACCTGCAGTTGCTCCGCTGCCTCCGCGAACCGCACGATCCCGTAGAAGCCGTCGTGATCGGTCACCGCCAGCCCGTACAGCCCCAACCGCTCCGCCTCCTCGGCGAGCTCCTCGGGTGAGGAGGCCCCGTCGAGGAACGAGTAGGACGAGTGGGCGTGCAGCTCGGCGTAGGGAACGGCGTCAGAGGGCCGGACGATCGGCGGAGCCTGGTATTTCTGTCGTTTGCGCGAGAAGGCGGGACCGTCTCCGCCATCGAGGGCGGGACGCCCCGAGAGCACCCGCTCCATCTCCGCCCAGGAGACCGCCGGATTGTTGAAGCCCATCAGGCGCTCCCCGCCCTCTGCCGAGGACGTCGCTCAGTCATAGCGGCCCTCCGCATGCCAGACCCCCGCCTCGCACACCAGGAGCCATGCGGTCTGGACGACATCGACGACCTGGAACCGGTGTGCGTGACGGGCACGAGTGGGATCCCATCCCCGCTCGACGATCGGCCATGGACCGGCCCACGTGCCGATCTCCCGCCGCCTCCCCTCGACCACCAGGGCAGCGGGTTCGGCGGTGAGCTCGCCTCGCGCATCGACGGCGACCATGTCACCCTCGGCATCGACCACATCGACCGGTGCCGGCTCGACGAACACCGTCGACGGCAGCGGATCGGGAAGACTCCCGGGCCACGGCCTCGCCGGGGTGGAGCCCGGACGCCTCGCCCCCGCGCCGGAGATCATGCCGGAGGTCACGCTCCCCTGCTCGATCCGGTCGCCCCAGGGAACGAGCACCTGCCGCTCGCGCAGCCACCGGCCGCCGCCGAGCGCGGGGGTGAGCACGCCGCGGTGCCCGATCATGGCCTGCACCCGGGACAACGCGTGGTGCACCCGTTCTTCGGGCCCTGATCCGAAGAGACCACGAACGTGATGGGCGGCCGCTTCCACCCGCTCGGGTTCGAGGCGGACGTGTGCGACGGCGCTGCGCAGAGCCTGCTCCGCCAGCTGCCACCGCACGCGGTCGACGACCCCCGCCGCGTCGAAGGCACCGGGATGGAGCCAAACCCGCGAACTGCGTTCGCCGCGCTCGCCCGTCACGACGATCCGCAGCTCGGTGCAGACCAGATCGACCGCGCCCAGTCCGGTGATGAACGCGTCTGCCGCCATACGCGTGCCGAATGCCACCTGCTCGGCCAGGTCGAGCGGAGGTTCGAAGCCCACCTCTCGGTGGAGCTCAGGCGGGGGCGTCCGCGGCGTGACGGCACGGGAGTCGGCCCCCGCCGCCAGAGCGTGCAGGCGTGCGCCGCGCGGGCCGAACCTCTCCACGAGCCGCTCCGGAGGGAGGGCGGCGAACTGCCCGAGAGTCTGCACTCCCAGACGCGCCAGGAGATCGACGATGTCTTCGTCGCCGAGCTGGGAGATCGGGAGCCGGGAGAGGAACGCCGCCGCCTCACCGGCCGGCACGATCCGCACCGGCTCGCTCGGACGGGTGGCGGCACGGGCCGCCTGCTCGGCGGTGAAGGGGCCGTCGGCCACCCCCGCCCGCACATCGACGAGGCCTTCTTCGATGAGTGCGCCCGCCAGCGCGGTCGCCGCGGCCGCTTCTCCCCCGTAATACCGCGCCGGGCCCCGGGCCCGCAGCGCGCACAGCCCCGGGGCGAGCAACTGCACTCCCGGAGCGAGGTCCTCCACTCGCGAGACCAACGGCGCGAACACCCGCTGGTCCCGCACCGGATCGGCATCGACGACGAGCAGTTCGGGGCATCGCGCCTGCGCATCGCGACGACGCTGCCCTCGCCGCACCCCGTCGGCACGGGCCGCCGCCGAGCAGGCCAGGACGGCCCCCTTGTGGATCACCGCGATCGGAGCCGCCGCATCCAGCGGAGACTCTCCGTCGCGGGTCGTCGCGACGACGGGCCAATCCGGCACCCAGAGGACCAGGCTGCGTACGGGCACGGTATCGGCGGGGAACGGTTCCATCTCACACCGCCGATCGGAGGGGAGCGAGATCCTGCGGGGGACGGATGCGGCTCTGACCCTCGGCGACCGGGGCCAGGCGCCCGTCGGGCGACGGCAGCAGCATGCGCTCTTGCCGGGGAACGGGGAACCGGCGACTGCTCACCGTCACCGTGAGCTCCCGCGCGGCGAGCAGCCCGTGCCCCTCCCCGAGCCCCGACCACTGCCCCTCGTCCACGGCGATCATCGCCTCGGTCTGCGGCCAGGGCCCTTGGACCAGCAGAACGGTGCCGCGATCGCGCATGCGGGCGGAGAGCCGCGCGACCTCCGCATCGCGCGCGCGACCGGGAGGGCGGAGGGCGACGACCGGGATCACTTCGGCGATCGCCGAGGTGATCGCGAGCCACCGCGGGCCCGGATCGGGAACCAGCACCAGCCGCGAGAGGTCTACTCCGCCGTGCGCCGCCGCCTCCACACCGAACTCGGGCATCCCCACCACGGCGCACCATGATCCTTCTTGGGACGGCGCGGCCAGCAGGGCCGACAAGAGCGACATGGACGCTCCCAGCGCATACGAGGCGCCGACCCGGAGCCCCCGCCCGGGCAGGAGAGCAGCGAGCGCGGGATGAGTGGGCAGCACGGGCGCGTCGAGCGAGCGCCCCTGCAGCTGTTCGACCTTGGCTCGCAGCGCGCGGACGGTGTCGAGCGACGTATCGACGTCGCCCGTCACGGCCGCAACACTCTGCACTCTCGCCCCCACCACGACAGGTTAGAACTTTTGTTCTAACGACTCAAGATGATGGATTCGAAGATAGGGACGACCACCGACACCGCGCCGAGCGCGGGATTCCCGCCGAGGAGGAGCTAGGCGGCCAGCGCCAGGTAGGGCTCCCACGCCGGATCGCTGCGCTCCGTGCCACGCACCGTCCACTGCGTTCCCCGGGGCGGCTGCGGCACCCAGCGCAGCTCCCACCCCATCTCCTGCGGCGTCCGGTCACCCTTCACGTTGTTGCACCGCAGGCAGCAGGCGACCAGGTTCTCCCACGAATCCGCTCCGCCGCGGGACCGCGGCAGGACGTGGTCGATCGTCGAGGCACCCTTGCTGCAGTAAGCGCACCGATGCCCGTCACGCCGAAGCACTCCCCGGCGCGTCACGGGTACGCGACGCGCACCCGGGACCCGGACATATCGGGTCAGGAGGATCACAGCGGGGCGGTCGAAGGCGCCCCGCGTTCCCCACACCGGATCGCCGTCGACACGTTCGATGACGGTGGCTTTGTCGTTCATGACGAGCACGAGCGCTCGCTTGAACGAGACGACGGCCAGGGGTTCGTATCCTGCGTTCAGCACCAGAGTGCGCATTCGGTGTCCTCTCGAACTGCCGTGACGGCTTCAGCGGTTGTTCGGTGTGCGACGTTTGCGCGATCGGAGTGGTGCGGGCACGAAAAAAGGCGCCGTCAAAAAGACAGCGCCTTGGATCCGCGACGAATGTCGCGGCAGTCGTGCACACGATGCCGAAGGACATAGCGACCGAGCGCATTCACGGTTCGAATGCGGGGTACTGCGTCCATCTGCTCCCCCTCCGCTCGCGCGGGCGTCGGGATCAGGCTAATGCACAGCGGGACCGGTCCGGCCCATCACGCGAGGATCGGACGCCGCGTGTCGGTCGTCCGACACACCTCGCTCCGTGCCAAAAGCAGGCCGAACCGGACGAGAACGGCGTTCGGTGAGCTCCGCTGGCAGTTCAGCCTGCTTTTGGCACGCGAGAACCGCTGTCGGCGCCGTCGAGGGCGCGAACGATGTCAGCCGACGTTGGCGCGCAGCCAGGACTCGGCGTTGACGTAACCGCCGTTGAGCCGGATCTCCAGGTGGAGGTGCGTGCCGAACGCGCGTCCCGTGTCGCTGACCTGGCCGATGAGCTGACCCGCCGAGACGGTCTGACCGACCGAGACGCGGCGGCTGCCGTAGAGCATGTGCGCGTAGAGCGACGTGACGCTCTTGCCGCCGATGTTGTGGGCGATCTTCACGTACACACCCCACCCGGGGCCGCTCTCGCTGGAGGCGACGACCACACCGTCGGCGATCGCGTAGATGGGCGTTCCCCGCCCGACCATGTAGTCGGTGCCCTTGTGACCGGCGTAGGGGGTCCCGAAGTTGTTGAACGACGTGAGGGGACGCACGACGTCTCCCGCCGCGGCGATCGTCTCGGGAACCGACATGCTGACCGAGGAGGACGAGGAGGCACGCGACTGCGACGCGACGCGTGCGGCGAGGGCGGCCTTGGCTGCCTCTTCCTGCTTCTTCTTCTCGATCTCCTCGGGCGTCGTGGCCGAGTATCCGCCACGGTCGAGGGCCTCGGGCGTGGCCTCGGAGCCGATGACGAGCGACTGCGCGTTCTCGGCGGCGACCTGCTGCAACGTCACGGCGTCCGCGTTCTCGCCGCGGGCAGCGGCGAAGGCGGGGATCGCGACGGTGGCGACCATCCCGGCGACGGCGGTGACCGTCAGGAACGTGCGCACCGGATGGGCTGTGCGTGCCGGCGTCGGACGACGACGGGCGGGCACGTTCGCTCCTGTGGCCGACGTCGTGGCGACGGCCCGTGATCGGATGAGGCGGCGACCGCGCCCACGCGGGGCAGGGGTGGTCTCGGCAGGTGTCGTCTCGGACTCGGGTCGTTCCTTTGACGAATCGAACTGTTCGGCCAAACTTTCCTCCCGGCCTTCGCTTCTCCCGAGGCCGGGTGAGGCGGGTCCGTCGGCAGTGTTCGTCGTACTGTGTCGGGCACAGATGTACGGGCTTCACCGCACGAACGACGGACCATCAAGGCTTTCCGTGCGGAGGTCCTGTGGCGGGCTTCTCGCCGTCGGACGTACCGAGGCTACCGGAAGGTAACGAATATGTCACGCATCAGACACTCGCAGATCGGTGTTCTGCGCCGATACCCAGGGTCGCGGACGTCGCCAGAGAAGGCTCAGACGGTGGCCGCGACCTCGGTGAGGAAGATGTGCGAGGCCACCTCGACGGGCAGCTCCAAGCCGTCTTCCCGGCCGTCCATCTGCACGAGGACGTAGCCCTCGTTGAACCGGAACCGACCGCTCGCACCGGGCAGCACACCGGCGGCGCGCAGCTGCTCGAGCAGTTCGGGGTCGACCTGCACGGGCTCGGCGAGGCGGCGAACGGTTCCCTCGATCGGGCCGTCCTCGGTCTGCAGCGCGCGGACCAGACCCACGACCCCGTCGTGGAAGGTCCGGGCAGGAAGGTCGCCCAACTGGTCGAGCCCCGGGATGGGATTGCCGTACGGCGATTCGGTCGGGTGGCCGAGCAGCTCGATGAGGCGTCGCTCGACGAGCTCGCTCATGACGTGCTCCCAGCGGCAGGCCTCTTCGTGGACGTAAGCCCAGTCGAGCCCGATGACGTCGCTCAGGAGCCGCTCCGCGAGACGGTGTTTGCGCATCACGTCCACGGCCTTCTGACGGCCCGCGTCGGTGAGTTCCAGCGACCGATCGTCGGAGACGACGACCAGACCGTCGCGCTCCATCCGGCCGACGGTCTGTGAGACGGTCGGCCCGGAGTGCCCGAGACGCTCCGAGATGCGGGCGCGCAGAGGAACGATGCCCTCTTCCTCGAGCTCGAGGATGGTGCGCAGGTACATCTCGGTGGTGTCGATCAGATCGGTCATGGCAGGCCTCGTCGCGCGGTTCTGGGGTGCGGTTCCAGCCTATCCGTTTGTGACGGCCCCTGGCCGCGCGAGCCCGGCGGCCAACCCTAGAATCGGTCCATGGCCCACGTCACCCTCCCCCGCGAGATCCTGCCCTCCGACGGTCGCTTCGGCTGCGGTCCGTCCAAGATCCGGGCCGAGCAGATCGCCTCGCTCGCCGGCCCCGGCTCGGTCCTCCTGGGCACCTCGCACCGTCAGGCCCCGGTGAAGAACCTGGTCGGCCAGGTGCGCAGGGGCCTGTCCGACCTCCTTCGCCGTCCCGACGGCTACGAGATCATCCTCGGCAACGGAGGATCGACCGCGTTCTGGGACGCTGCCGCGTTCGGACTCATCGAGAAGCGCGCGCAGAACCTGGTGTTCGGTGAGTTCGGCGGCAAGTTCGCCGCCGCCGCCGGCGCCCCTTGGCTGGAGAGCCCGGATGTCCGCAAGGCCGAACCGGGAACCAGCGTCGCCGCCGAGCCCGTCGAGGGTGTGGACGTCTACGCCTGGCCGCACAACGAGACCTCCACGGGAGTCGCCACGGCGATCAGACGCGTGAGGGGCGACGAGGGGGCGCTGACCGTCATCGACGCGACCAGCGCCGCCGGAGGCATCAACTTCTCCGTCTCGGAGAGCGACGTCTACTACTTCGCCCCGCAGAAGAACCTCGGCTCCGACGGCGGCCTGTGGTTCGCGGCCGTGTCCCCCGCCGCGATCGAGAGGATCGAACGGGTGGCCGCGTCCGGACGCTACATCCCCGAGTTCCTCAGCCTCAAGAACGCGCTCGACAACTCCCGCCTGAACCAGACGCTCAACACGCCCGCCGTGGCGACCCTCCACCTGCTCGACAAGCAGCTGGAGTGGATCAACGGCAACGGCGGACTCGGCTGGGCGTCCGCCCGCACGGCGGAGTCGTCGAACGCGCTGTATGCATGGGCGGAGGAGACGGCGTACACGAGCCCGTTCGTCGCCGATCCCGCCGACCGCTCCCCCGTCGTGGCGACGATCGACTTCGACGACACGGTTGACGCCGCAGCCGTCGCCGCGAGCCTGCGCAGCAACGGCGTCGTCGACACCGAGCCGTACCGCAAGCTCGGCCGCAACCAGCTGCGCATCGCGACATTCGTCTCGATCGAGCCCGACGACGTGCGCCAGCTCATCAAGTGCATCCAGTACACGGTGGAGCGCCTGAACGGCTGAACCGTCACGGCCGTTCCCGCAGGTCTTTCCCTTCGTCATCCCCGTCGTGCACACCGGGGGGTATGACGGCTCTCTGGCGGCGTGTCGGCAGGGGATGACGGCGTGTCAGGAGGCGGGCCCGCCGTTGTGACACGCACGAGGCCGGAACCTGGAGCACCGCCCGCGGGAGGCTCAGGCCAGGGGCGAGGGCCGGGGGTCGAGGACGGCCGAGACGATCGACTCGATCGCGAACTCCGATGCACGGGCGAGGTCGACCGCCGCCGGCTCGAGGAGCCACTGCACCTGGAGTCCGTCCATGACGGCCAGGATGCTCGCCGCCGCGTCGTCGATGACGGCCGGCGCCTCGATCCCGCGCTCGGCGCACACGAGCCGGAAAGCGGCGTCGACCTCGGCACGGAGCGTCCGGTAGCGCCCCTCGAAGTAGGCGCGCCCGGGATGGTCGTCGGTGACCGATTCGGCCGACAGCACGGCATAGGCCTGCACGATCCCGGCGCGCTGGGAGTTGTCCAGCGCGGTCTTGACGAGATGGCGGAAGAGGTCCATCCCGTCGGGGATGTGCTGCCCCTCGAGGTCGGCGACATCGGTCTGGTCGCGATGGACCAAAACCTCCAGCAGGAGCTGATCCTTCGACCCGAAGTGGTGCAGGATCCCGGCGTGGGTCATCCCGACCTGATCGGCGATGTCCTGCAGCGTCCCACCCGCGAATCCCTTGGCCCCGAAGATGTCGACGGCGGCGTCGAGGATCTCCCGGCGGCGCGCGATCGTCTCCGGCCGCGAACGCGGCTGACGGCGGTGATCGACCATGCCTGGATCCCCCTCTCGAGTTGTCGGATCAGAGTCTACGCAGTGCCCCCGGCCTGGTTTCGCGTGGGGGTGTTGTGTACTTACTTACTTGATTGTAAGTTAACTACGCAATCACGCTCAGCGCCGAGTCTGCACTCCTCTCGAGGGCCACCCGGCGCCGGGACCCCACGTATGAAGGAGATGCAATGAGGCTCAGAACCTCCCTCGCCGCCGCCGGCCTTGCCGCGGCTCTCGTCCTTTCTGGATGCGCCGCCGGCGGCGGCGACCAGAACACCGGCGACTCCGGCCAGCCCGGCGCCGCCCTCACGATCGCCAAGCCCGACGGCGCGATCACGACCGAGTCCCACCACCCCTACCACGGCGACTCGTCGGCCTCGCAGTACGGCTCCGCGAAGGTCATCGTCGAGCCGCGGGCCCTCGTCAACCCCACCGGCGACCTCGGCACCACCCCGTGGCTGGCCGAGTCGGTGGAATGGAACGACGACTACACCCAGCTCACGGTCGTCCCCCGCAGCGGCGTGAAGTGGAGCGACGGCACCGACTTCACCGGCGAGGACATCGTCTTCACCTTCGACCAGTACCTCAACGGCACGCTCGCCGACACCGGTGCCCTCAACTACACGGGCGCGACGGTCGACGGCGACAAGATCACGCTGTCTTTCAAGAACTCGAAGTACACGGCCCAGGCCCGCGTCCTTCACACCCCGATCGTGCCCAAGCACATCTGGGAGAACATCGACGACCCCAACACCGACCCGCTCACCGGCGACGGGCTCGCGGTGGGAACCGGCCCCTATGTCCTGGACAGCTGGACCACCGAATCGGTGACCCTCAAGGCCAACCCCGACTACTGGGGCGGCGAGCTCGCGGTCCCGGAGCTTCACTACGTCTCCTACGGCGACAACGCCGCACTGACGACCGCTCTCGTCTCCGGCGACGCCGACTGGGCGCAGGCCTTCATCCCGCAGATCGAGTCGAGCTACCTCTCGGCCGACGAGGACAACCAGTTCCTCGTCTCGCCGACGGCAGGCGCGGGGACGCTCTTCATGAACCTGCAGACCAAGCCCTTCAACAACGTCGCCCTCCGCCAGGCGCTGGCGTGGACGATCGACCGTCAGGCCTACGTCGACATCGCTCGCGAGGGCGCGAGCGCCCCGGTCTGGAGCGTCACCGGCCTCGGCGACGTGCTCAGCGGCGAGATCCTCCCCGAGTATCAGGGACAGAACTACGCCGTCGACGTCGACAAGGCCAAGCAGATCCTCACCGATGCCGGCTACACGTGGAAGGACGAGAAGCTCATCGACCCCGACGGCGAGGCCGTCTCGTTCTCGATCTCGGTGCCGGCCGGATGGAGCGACTGGAACACGGAGCAGGCCCTGATCGCCGAAGAGCTCGACGAGGCCCTCGGCATCGAGGTCAAGGTCGACCAGCCCGACTGGGGCGGCTGGGACGCCGCTCGCCAGGAGGGCACGTTCCAGGCGATCATCCACTGGCTGGAGGACACCGGAAACGCGTACGGCATGTACACCTCCACGATGGACCCGAAGTGGATCGTCGACGACAAGGCGCAGTACAACTTCGGCCGCTTCGACGACCCGAAGGTGACCGAGGCGCTGAACACCTACGCGAACGCGTCGTCGGACGATGAGCGCCAGGCCGCACTCGCCGTGATGCAGAAGGCGTTCGTGGACGCCGTCCCCGCGATCCCGCTCGGGTCTCACCCGCTGCTGGGCGAGTTCAACACCCGCAACTACGTGGGATGGCCGTCGGAGGACGATCAGTACGCCTCCGCCGACCCGACTCAGCCGGGGATCGTCCAGGTTCTGACGAAGCTGAAGCCGGCCGAGTAGGCCGCACCGGCGGGGTGGGCGCGATCGCG
>JBMDWQ010000089.1:0-18968 GCA_048594675.1 Microbacterium sp.
GGAGATCGAGACCCACCCGCTGTGTACCGCGTCGCGCTTGGTGGGAAGGGTGGAGGGGAAGACGTCGAGCGACTCCAGGATCTCCAACTCCGCCTCACCGTTGTGACGCGCGCGCTCGAGCATCCCGGGCAGCGACCCCATATTGTGCGTGCCGAAGACGACGTCGACCCAGGGAGCCTTCTGCAGCACGGTGTCTTTGTCCATCTGCGCCAAGCAGCCGCCGACGGCGATCTGCATGCCTTCGTGCCGTTCCTTGCGACTCTTGAGATGGCCGAGCGTCCCGTAGAGCTTGCCCGCAGCATTGTCGCGCACGGCGCAGGTGTTGATCACGATGACGTCGGCTTCGCTCCCCGCTTCGGCACGGACGTATCCGGCACTCTCCAAGGATCCCGACAGCCGCTCCGAGTCGTGGACGTTCATCTGACAGCCGAACGTCCGCACCTCGTACGTGCGTGCGCGGCCGTCGCTGGCACGCGCGGCCTCGGAGGGGGCGATCAACGTCGGCGCGGAAGACGGAGAAGTCATGATCCAGCCATTCTACGAGCCGGGACGACGGCCTCGGTTCGATCGGGAGCGGCTGGGGCGGCTCACTCTGTGAAGCGGACGCCCGTCGGCGCGGCCTCGTCAAGCGCCGCTCGGGCGGCTGTCATCGCGACCCCGCCGGGATATCCCCGTCGAGTGAGCTGCCCGACGAGGCGGCGGAGGGCAGTGTCCCGATCGACGTCACGGAAGGCCCTCGCCTTGTGCCGAGCGAATTCGAGCGCTCGCTCGCTGTCGTCGTCCACGACGTCGGAAAGCGCAGCCTCTGCGATCGCCGAGTCGATGCCGCGCTGGCGCAGTGTGCGCATGATGGCATTGCGCCCCTGGCCCTTGCGCTCGGTGGCGGTGTACACCAGCTGTTCCGCCAGACGCAGATCGTCCAGATATCCGTGACGCAGACAGCGGTCGATGATCGCATCGGCCGCGTCGCCGACGACTCTCGCCGAGCGGAGGACGTCGTATGCCTCGCGCACCGAGAGAGAGCGGACTCGGAGCTTCTTCAAGAGTGACTTCTTGGCCACGGCCGCTTCGTCGGAAGGCTCCTCACTCCGCTGGGCGTTCCCACCAGGCCCGGCCCCGTCACCTTCCGCCAGCTCGGTCCAGGTCGTGTGCCACTCGCTCACGGTGCGCTCACGGCTCGGAGCGCGCTCATCGCGGCTCCCCCGATCGAACAGGGGGATGACAGGGGCCAGGTGATCGGCCTGGCCCCCGTGAGCGGTGTCGTCGGTCACCGGGCTTCCCGGGTCACGCCGGGCGGCGAGCGGCGAGTTCGTCGGCGGTCTCGGTCTGCTTGGGCTGACCGACGCCGAGCTTCTGCTTGATCTTCGTCTCGATCTCCGCGGCGATGTCGGCGTTCTTGATCAGGAAGTTGCGGGCGTTCTCCTTGCCCTGACCGAGCTGCTCGCCATCGTAGGTGTACCAAGCCCCGGACTTCTTGACGATGGCGTGCTCGACACCGAAGTCGATCAGGCTGCCCTCGCGTGAGATCCCGACCCCGTACAGGATGTCGAACTCCGCCTGCTTGAAGGGCGGTGCCATCTTGTTCTTGACGACCTTCACCCGCGTGCGGTTACCCACGGCCTCGGTGCCGTCCTTGAGCGTCTCGATGCGACGGATGTCCAGCCGCACCGAGGCGTAGAACTTCAGCGCCTTCCCACCGGCGGTGGTTTCCGGCGAGCCGAAGAAAACGCCGATCTTCTCGCGCAGCTGGTTGATGAAGATCATGGTGGTGTTGGTCTGGTTGAGACCACCGGTGAGCTTGCGCAGTGCCTGCGACATCAGTCGGGCCTGGAGACCGACGTGCGAATCCCCCATCTCGCCCTCGATCTCCGCCGTGGGCACGAGAGCGGCCACCGAGTCGATCACCACGAGGTCGATCGCCCCGGAGCGCACCAGCAGGTCAGCGATCTCCAGTGCCTGCTCCCCCGTGTCGGGCTGAGAGACCAGGAGCTGGTCGATGTCGACTCCCAGCTTCTGCGCGTAGTCGGGGTCGAGCGCGTGCTCTGCGTCGACGAACGCCGCGATCCCGCCGGCGCGCTGCACGTTGGCGATGGCGTGAAGGGTGAGCGTGGTCTTTCCCGAGGACTCGGGCCCGTAGATCTCGATGATGCGCCCCCGCGGGAGTCCGCCCACTCCGAGGGCGACGTCGAGCGCGATGGATCCGGTGGGGATCACTTCGACCGGAGCGCGTTCGTCGCTGCCCAGCCGCATGACCGAACCCTTTCCGAACTGCCGGTCGATCTGAGCGAGGGCCGATTCCAGGGCCTTCTCGCGGTCGGCGGGTGATGGCATGACGTGCTCCTTCGTGTTCGCGCTTCCGTCGCCTGTAGGCTGTCGCGCCTCCCCTCGACGAGGGGAGCACTACGACAAGGCGTAGGTGTCTCGATGACGCCGTCCACGCTACGAAGAGCCACCGACATTCCTCGGCAGTTCAGGCGAAGCGGGGGACAACCCCGAGGAGACATCTCCTGTGCAGGACACTACGCCGGATAGAACACATGTTCGACGCGACACGCGGACGGCGCGTCTCGCCGTCCGAACTCAGCGCCGACGCTCGAGCCGACCGACGCCGTGGCGGCGCGCCGAGGGGACGTCAGTCTCGACGCACAACGCGAGCCAGACCTCTCGAGCATCGACGCCGTCGCGGAGAGCCTCTTCAGCGGTGCGATACCCCACGGCACTGAGCGCCAGATCGGAAACCAACGAGTCACCGCGAGGCCCGAACTCCGCTTCCACCGCCCGCGCGAACTCGCTCCGACGCATCGCTGTCAGCGCAGCGACAGCTCGGGCTGCGCGTAATCGCCGCCGAGCGATGCGAGATCGTCGGGCACGACGTCGGGGAAGGTCTGCAGACCCTCGAGCACCGAAATCCGATCGCCGACCTCGCGCATGATCGAGGAGATCGGGACATCGAGGGCGTCGGCGACCGCAGCGAGGATCTCGCTCGACGCCTCCTTCTGCCCACGCTCGACCTCACTGAGGTACCCGAGCGCGACGCTCGCACGGCCCGCGACCTGACGAAGGGTCTTGCCCTTCTGCAGGCGCAGATCACGAAGGACGTCACCGATCTCTTGACGAACCAGGATCATGTCGGGCCCCCTTCTCAGACGATGATTCCGCACTCACGGGTGGATAACAGTACCGCACCTCGTCGTCACCCTAGACCTCACGTGCTGGAGAAAGGGTGGGAATCGCTCAGGTGTAACGGGGACGAAACACCGTCTATTCCCGCCGGCTCACAATGCGTCCAGCGCCAGCCGGAGCGCACGCGCCGCGGCTTCCGCCCGGATCTGTGCGCGGTCGCCGGAGAGGACCAACGATTCGACGCGTGACCCCAACGGCGTGGAGACGGCGAGATGGACAGTGCCGACCGGCTGACCGTCGGGCGAGACCGGGCCGGCGATGCCGGTGGTCGCGATACCGACGTCGGCGGGCTGATCGCCATAGGCGAGGGCTCGCCGGACCCCCTCGGCCATCTGCTGCGCCACGCGCGGGTGCACCGGACCGTGAGCGGCCAGGAGTGTCGGGTCCACACCGAGGACGCTCTGCTTGACGTCGGTCGCATACGCGACCACGCCGCCGCGAAGCACCGCCGAGGCTCCGGCGACATCGACGACCGTGGAGACGACGAGGCCGCCCGTGAGTGACTCGGCGACAGCCAGTGTCCAGCCGAGCTCGCTCAGCCGCGCGACCACACGCTCGACGTCCGGGGCGCGTCCGACCGAGACGAGAGTGTTCTCGAGGTCATCGATCTCCGCCGCTTGACGGGCGGCGCGTGCCTCTCGACGGCTCGTCATCGTTCCCCTCTCCGCGCGGCGCGAGACCCCCGGACCTCTGCGAGGACGTAGTCGATCCCGCTCGCGATGGTGAGCACCACCGCGAGCGCCATCGCCACGACGTTCACGACGTGGATCCACTCCCCCAACACCGTCCACAGCGGCAACAATGCCAACGACAACGCGACCGCTTGCGCAACCGTTTTGAGCTTGCCCATCCACGCGGCGGCGACGACGTGGTCGCTGGCGACGATGAGGCGATGGACCGTGATCCCCACCTCCCGGACCAGGACGAGGATCGTCACCCACCAATCGAGCTCCCCCAGCAGGGAGAGCCCGACGAATGCGCACCCCGTCAACGCCTTGTCGGCGATCGGGTCCAGGAGCTTTCCGAGGTCGGTCACGATGTCGTGCCGCCGGGCCAAGTATCCATCGATGCCGTCGGTGGCGATCGCGACGATGAAGAGGGCCGCAGCGGCCCACCGCAGTCCCCCGTCGGCGCCGGCATCGGCGAGGAGCATCCAGAGGAACACCGGCGCGCACAGGATGCGCACGACCGTGATCGCGTTGGGAAGCTGCCGGGGAATCGCCACGCGCCGAGCCTAGTCGAGGCGACCGAGCATCCGACGCGGCGCCTCGAGCGCGGCAGCGTCCTCAGTCACGACCAGTCAGACCCCAGGCATCCTCGGAGCCGCTGTCGCCGTCGACGACCTCATAGCCGTCGAACTGCGCGTCCACCGCGTCCTTGCCGTAGCCGTCGGGTGCGGGGGCGTCAGCGGGAGGCTCCTCACCGCGCAGCCGCGCCAAGACGGCGGGAAGCTGATCCGGCGTCACCAAGACGTCGCGAGCCTTCGACCCCTCCGACGGACCGACGATCTCCCGGGACTCCAGGAGGTCCATCAGTCGTCCGGCTTTGGCGAACCCGACGCGGAGCTTCCGCTGCAGCATCGACGTCGACCCGAACTGGGTCGAGACGATCTGCTCGGCCGCGGCGAGGAGCAGGTCGAGGTCATCGCCGATATCCGCGTCGATCTCCTTCTTCTCGGCGACCGCCTGGACATCGGATCGGTACTCGGGCTGCGCCTGCTTCTTGACGTGCGAGACGACCTTCTCGATCTCGCTCTCCGCAACCCACGCTCCCTGCACACGCAGGGCCTTGGAGGCTCCCATCGGCAGGAAGAGACCGTCGCCCTGCCCGATCAGACGGTCGGCGCCAGGCTGGTCGAGGATGACCCGGGAGTCGGTGACGCTCGTCACGGCGAAGGCCAGGCGCGAGGGCACGTGGGCCTTGATCAGACCGGTCACGACGTCGACGGAGGGCCGCTGGGTGGCCAGCACCAGATGGATTCCGCTCGCACGGGCCAGCTGGGTGATGCGGACGATCGAGTCCTCGACATCGCGAGGGGCGACCATCATCAGGTCGGCGAGCTCGTCGACGACCACGAGAAGGTACGGATACGGCTTGAGGACGCGTTCGCTGCCGGCCGGAAGGGTGATCTCCCCGGCCACGACCGCCTTGTTGAAGTCGTCGATGTGACGGAAGCCGAACGACGCGAGGTCGTCGTAGCGCATGTCCATCTCTTTGACGACCCATTGCAGGGCTTCGGCAGCCTTCTTGGGGTTGGTGATGATCGGCGTGATCAGATGCGGCACACCGGCGTAGGAGGTGAGCTCCACCCGCTTCGGATCGATCAGGACCATGCGCACGTCGCTCGGCTTGGCGCGCATGAGCAGACTCGTGATCATCGAGTTGACGAAGCTCGATTTGCCCGACCCTGTGGAGCCGGCCACGAGAAGGTGCGGCATCTTGGCGAGGTTCGCCACGACGTAGCCTCCGCCGACGTCCTTCCCGACACCGATCGTCATGGGGTGGGTCTGCGCGGCCGCGGCGGGAGAGCGCAGGACGTCTCCGAGGGTCACGATCTCGCGGTCGGTGTTCGGGATCTCCACACCGATCGCGCTCTTGCCCGGAATCGGAGCGAGGATACGGACCTCGTTGGAGGCGACAGCGTAGGCGATGTTGTTGGTCAGCGCCGTGATCCGCTCGACCTTCACACCCGGGCCGAGCTCGATCTCGTACTGGGTGACGGTGGGCCCCCGCGAGAACCCGGTCACGCGCGCGTCGACCGAGAACTGCTCGAACACTCCCATGATCGCTCGCACGACGGCGTCGTTGGCCTCCGAGCGCGCCTTGTGCGGCGTGCCCGCCGCGAGCGCCTCCACCGACGGGAGTCGGTACGGGAGCGCCGGAGGCCGGCCGTCGTGGTCTCCCCCGAGTCCCGACAGTCCCGGCAGGAGGCCGTCGTCGTGGACCTCGTCGGCGTCCTCACGGATACCGGTGTCTGCTTTCCGGGCCGCGCGCTGCGCCCCCGCGACCACGGACGGGTCGATGACCTCGGTGGGCGCCTCGGCGGCGGGCGGCGGGACGGGAGCGGCAACGGCCTGGTCGAAGCCGCCCGTCGTCGCCGGGGTGAGCAGCGCCGTGAGGTCGTCAGCACCCAGGTGCCCGTCGACGTCTTCCTCTCGGCCCGACTTGTTGCGTCGCCACCATGGAAGCGCGGTGTCGCTCTCTTCTTCCTTCCCGAACGCGACCGTCGGGGCGTCCGGGCCCGCCGTGGGAGCGGGCCGCTCCGGACGCTCGGCCCCGAACATCCACGCGTAGAGGTCACCCAGCCGTTGCCCGATGCGGTTCGGCGGCGTCTTGGTGATGATGAGGACGCTGAGGACGGCCAGCAGCCCGAGCACAGCCGCCGCACCGATCGGAGTGAGGAAGGTCAGCGGCTCGCCGATCATCCAGCCGAAGAGCCCACCGCTCTCGCTGAGAGCCGGAAGGCCCGCCTTGGGCTGGGGACGGGAGCCCAGCACGTGACAGAAGCCCGCGATCGCGAGGACGAAAATGCCGAACCCGATCCCGATGCGGCCGTTGTCGTGCACCGACGACGGATGGCGGAACAGCCAGCCCGCGAGGAGGAGCAGCAACACGGGAAGGATGAAGGCGACGCGGCCGACGAGGAACCCGACGGTGTACGCACTGATCGACGTGCCGACCTCGGTGCCGATGAGGAACCACTCCACGACGGCTCCGGCTGCAGCCAGCAGCACGAGGAGGAACGGGAACCCGTCGCGGCGCTGGTCCTTCTCGAGCGTCTCGGGCCCGAACGCACGGAACATCCCCCCGACCACGTGCGCGAGGCCGAGCCACGCCCGGACGGCGAGCGGCGGCTTGTCGACATCGTCGACGTAGCGCCGAGGGGCGGGATCGGGCTTCTTGGCGCGCGACGGACCCGAGCTCTTCGCGGACGCGCGCGCGCTCGAGGTCGGCTTCGTGCTCCTGGCCATTCCTCCACGGTACGGCGCGTCACCGACGTTCCGGCGTAGCGACGCGGCAAGGCGCGGCGCCGACGAGCCCGAGGGCCGCGCGCCCTCAGCGCAGGCGCTTGACCATCGTGTCTCGTCCGTGGCCGGCCTGGGTGACCGCGAAGCCCTCGCTGCGATACAGCGTCTGGGCGAAGTTGCCGCGTTCGACCGAGAGACTCAGCCGCGCGAACCCGGCGGTGCGAGCCTGGTCACACAGGCCCTGCAACAAGGCGCGCCCTACGCCGTGCGCGCGCCAGATCGGCCGGACGCCGATGATCAGTTCAGGAACGCCGGTCGCGACGTATCCGAACCCGGGGTCGGTGCGCGGCAGCATCCGATACCACGCCGCACCGATGGGCACCTCCTGCCCGTCCACGGCGATGAGGCCGGCGTCTCCTGGGCGCATCCACCCCGCCAGGTACCGGGCGTGCTCGGGGCTCTCGAGGATCTGGTGCTTGGGCCGGAACCCCTCCGCGCGCCAGTTCGCCGCCTCGACCACCATGTCGGCGAGGAAAGCGCCGTCTCCCGGGGCAGCGGGTCGCAGACGGAACGTGGCGGGCATGGCCCCGATTGTAGGGCTAGGCCTCGATGACCAGCGGCACGATCATCGGCCGACGGCGCAGCGACTGGTTGACCCATCGTCCGATCGTGCGCCGCACCACCTGCGAGAGGGCGTGCGTGTCCCGGACACCGGACTGCGCGGCCTCGGCCAACGCGGACGCGATCTTCGGCTTGACCGACTCGAACACCGAGTCGTCCTCGGCGAACCCTCGGGCGTGGATCTCGGGGCCCGAGATGACCCGTCCCGTCGCCGCGTCGACGACGACGATGACGGAGATGAACCCCTCCTCGCCGAGGATGCGACGGTCCTTGAGGTCCGCGTCGGTGATCTCCCCGACCGTCGAGCCGTCGACGTAGACGAAGCCGAGGTCCAGCTGACCGGCCACACGCGCCACGCCGCCCTTGAGGTCGACGACAGTGCCGTTCTCCGCGATGATCGTGCGGTCGGCGGCGATCCCCGTGTCCTGCGCGAGCTTCGCGTTGGCGATGAGGTGCCGGTACTCGCCGTGGACGGGGAGCACGTTGCGGGGACGCAGGATGTTGTAGCAGTAGAGGAGCTCGCCCGCGGCGGCGTGGCCGGAGACGTGCACCTTCGCGTTCCCCTTGTGCACGACGTTCGCGCCGAGCTTGGTCAAGCCGTCGATCACGCGGTAGACCGCGTTCTCGTTGCCGGGAATGAGGCTCGAGGCGAGGATGACCGTGTCTCCAGGGCCGGGCTCGATGGCGTGGTCGAGGTTGGCCATGCGCGAGAGCACCGCCATCGGCTCTCCCTGCGAACCGGTCGACATGTAGACGATGCGGTCGTCGGGGAGATCCTTGGCCTTCTTGTAGTCGATGTGGACGCCGGAGGGCACGTTGAGGTAGCCCAGCTCCTCGGCGATCGTCATGTTGCGCACCATGCTGCGGCCGAGGAAGGCGAGCCGGCGGCCGTGCGCATGCGCGGCATCGAGCACCTGCTGCACCCGGTGCACGTGGCTGGAGAAGCTCGCGACGATCACCCTCCGCGGCGCCTTCGCGATGACCTGGTCCAGCACGGGACCGATCGAGCGCTCCAGCGGCGTGAAGCCCGGGACGTCGGCGTTGGTGGAGTCGACGAGAAAGAGGTCGACGCCCTCCTCTCCCAGCCGCGAGAAAGCCCGGAGGTCCGTGATCCGGCCGTCGAGCGGAAGCTGGTCCATCTTGAAGTCACCGGTGGCCAGCACGAGGCCCGCGGGGGTGCGGATCGCGACGGCGAGGGCGTCGGGGATCGAGTGGTTCACCGCCACGAACTCGAGCTCGAACGGCCCCACCTGCTCACGCTGTCCCTCGGTGACGGTGAGCGTGTAGGGCTTGAGGCGGTGCTCCTTGAGCTTGGCCTCCACGAGCGCCAGCGTGAGCCCGGACCCCAGGAGCGGGATGTCCGACTTGAGCTTGAGGAGGTACGGCACGGCGCCGATGTGGTCTTCGTGTCCGTGGGTCAGGACCACGCCGACGATGTCGTCGAGGCGCCCCTTGAGAGGCTCGAAGTCGGGAAGGATCAGGTCGACGCCGGGTTGGTGCTCCTCGGGGAAGAGCACGCCGCAGTCGACCACGAGGAGCTTGCCGTCGAACTCGAAGACGGTCATGTTCCGCCCGACCTCTCCGAGACCGCCCAGGGGGGTCACGCGAAGGGTTCCGGGCTCGAGCGCAGCCGGCTCGAAGACGTTCGTGGGCATCAGTGGCCTTTCACAGGTGTCCGAGCGTCGCGCCTGAGGGACAGTCGAGACGTCTCGGTTCGGGGCGCCACAGGGGCGTCCGGTGTTCGGTTGTGGATCGTGGGATCAGCGCGTCGTGCCGTGCACCTTGGGCAGCGCACCGCCGGCGGCCGCGTTGCGATCGGGACGGAAGTTGGAGAAATCGGCGCCGTCGACGTCGTGCACGAGCGCGAGCTCGTCCTCGATCACGGCGGCCTCCCACTCCTCCGGCCCGACCAGCGGCAACCGCACTCGCGGGCTGGAGATACGGCCGAGGCCGTGGAGGATGTACTTGGCGCTCACCGTTCCCGGCACGTGGGTCATGACGGCCCGTACGAGCGGCTCGAGCTTGCGGTGGGCGGCGGTAGCGGCAGCCAGGTCGCCGCGATTGACCGCGTCGACGATCGTGCGGTACGGCGCCGGGGCGATGTTCGCTGTGACCCCGATGAGCCCCGATGCTCCGATCGACAGGTGCGGGAGCACGTTCGCGTCGTCGCCGGAGAAGTACAGGAGGTCGGTCTGGTTCAAGACGCGGCTGACCTCGCTGAAATCGCCCTTCGCGTCCTTGATCGCCAGGATGTTGGGGTGCTTGGCCAGCCGGAGGATCGTCTCGTACTTGATGGGCACGCCGGTGCGGCCGGGGATGTCGTAGAGGATCACCGGCAGATCGGTGGCGTCGGCCACGAGGCGGAAGTGCGTGAGGATTCCGGCCTGGGTGGGCTTGTTGTAGTACGGCGTGACGATCATGATGCCGTCGGCGCCGGCTTTCTCGCTCGCGCGGTAGAGCTCGATCGCGTGAGCGGTCTCGTTCGAGCCGCCGCCGGTGATGATCTTGGCCCGGCCCGCGGAGACGGACTTGCCCACCTCGACCAGACGCAGCTTCTCGGCATCGGTCAGGGTGCTGGTCTCTCCCGTCGTGCCCGTGACGACGATGCCGTCGGCACCTGCGCCGATCACGTCATCGATGTGCTTCTCGACGGCGGGCCAGTCGACCTCGCCGTCGGCCGTCATCGGGGTGACGAGCGCGACGAGCACCTGTCCGAAAGGGTTACCCGTGTGCGTCATGCGTCCCAGGTTATCGGTTCGCTCCCCGCGCGGCCTCGTCGGAGCCCGCCGATCAGCGGCCGGCCGTCGCGAGGCGGGCCACGAGCCGGGACGGGAGGAGTCGAGCCGCCGCCACGAGCACTTTGTAGCGCAGCGACGGCACCGACACCGCGCGGCCGCGGGCGGCATCGCGCAAGCCGATCCGCACGACGTCGCGCGCTTCGAGCCAGAGGAAGGGCGGCACGCCCTCCTCCCCCGCGGCCAGACCCATCCGCGCGTGGAAGTCGGTGTGCGTGAAGCCCGGGCACACGGCCGTCACGCTCACGCCTCGCGGGGAGTAGGCGATGTTCGCCCACCGGCTGAAGGAGACCACCCACGCCTTGACCGCGCCGTAGGTGCCGCGCGGAAGGAACGCGGCGACGGAGGCCACGTTGATGATCCTGCCGCCGCGCGACAACATGGCCCCCAGCGCCGCGTGACTGAGGCGCATCGTGGCACGCACATGGAGATCGAGGTGGCGCTCCTCCTGCGCCACATCATTGCGCTCGAAGCGCAGATCCAGACCGAAACCGGCGTTGTTGACCAGCACTCCGACCGGGCGTTCACGCTCTTGCAGTCGCGCCGCGACCGCGTCCAGACCCTCCCGGGTGGTGAGGTCGGCGGTGAGCACCTCACACGAGACGGCGTGATCGCGGAGGAGCTCCGACGAGAGCGTCTCCAGCGCTTCGCGATCGCGAGCGACGAGGACGAGGTCGGCCCCCGTCGCGGCGAGCTGCCGCGCGAATTCGGCGCCGAGTCCCGAACTGGCGCCCGTGATCAGTGCCGTTCGCGTCATCGTGAGGTCTGAGCGTCGGTGGCGCGATCGAGGGTGACGAAGCGGTAGCGCACCCCGGTCCGGGAGTCCTGCCACGGCGACCGCGATACAACATGCCAACCGTCCCGGGCGGGGGCATGCGTGTCGCCGTCGACATCGAGGTCGAGCTCGGTGACCTCCAGCACGTCGGCGTGTGCGATCGCCTCGCGATACAGCTGCCCACCCCCGATCACCCAGACCTCTCCGTCGCCCGCGAGGGCGACCGCCGCCGGGAGCGAAGCGGCGCGTTCGGCCCCGGGCGCCTCCCACTCCTCGTCGCGCGTGACGACGATGTTCCGGCGCCCGGGAAGCGGCCGGAATCGATCGGGAAAGGACTCCCAGGTCCGCCTTCCCATGATGACGGGATAGCCCAGGGTCACCTCACGGAAGTGCGCGAGGTCTTCGGGAACGTGCCACGGCATGCCGCCACGCGCTCCGATGACTCGATCGTGCGCCTCCGCCCAGATGAGCCCCAGACGCACGGCGTTCGTCGGCGAGTCCTGCGGGCGCTGACCGCCGTCCGCGCCGGAACGACCCGCGGTCATACCGCGACAGCCGCCCGGATCGGCGGGTGGTGCTGGTAGCCCTCGACCACGAAGTCCTCGAACCGGTAGTCGAACAGCGACTCCGGCCGACGGGCGAGCCGCAGCGTGGGATACGGATACGGCTCGCGCGAGAGCTGTTCACGCACTTGCTCGCGGTGATTGTCGTAGATGTGACAGTCGCCCCCGGTCCAGACGAAGTCGCCCGGCTCGAGCCCGGTCTGCTGGGCGATCATGAGCGTCAACAACGCGTAGGAGGCGATGTTGAAAGGCACGCCCAGGAACATGTCGGCGCTGCGCTGGTAGAGCTGGCACGAGAGCCGCCCGTCGGCGACGTAGAACTGGAAGAGCGCGTGGCACGGCGCGAGGGCCATGTCGGGGATGTCGGCGGGGTTCCAGGCCGAGACGATGAGACGGCGCGAGTCGGGGTTGGTGCGGATCTGCTCCACGACCTGGGCGATCTGATCGATCGTCTCCCCCGACGCGGTGGGCCAGGATCGCCACTGGACGCCATACACCGGGCCGAGCTCGCCGCGCTCGTCGGCCCACTCGTCCCAGATGGTCACGCCGTTCTCCTGCAGCCAGTTCACGTTCGACTCGCCACGGAGGAACCACAGCAACTCGTAGGCGATCGACTTGAAGTGCACACGCTTGGTGGTGATGAGCGGGAATCCCTGCGACAGGTCGAACCGGATCTGCCGCCCGAACACGCTCGTGGTCCCGGTGCCGGTGCGATCGCTCTTGTGAACCCCTTCGGTGAGCACATCCCGCAGGAGGTCTTCGTACGGCGTGGGAACGGAGGCGGCGGTCACGCCTGCCACCCTACCGCCGCCGAGGGACACCGGGGCGGTGCCCGACCGTGCCGCGCAACGGGTGTCGCGCGGAGTCATACACGGCCCCGAGCGTCACCCAAGTGGATTCATGCGGATACGATGGTGCGCTGTGAACGTGGTCGACGCCCTCCTCGTGCTCAGCGCGCTGCTGGCCGTCACCGTCGGGCTCGGCGTGTTCCTGCGTTGGCAGCAGAACCGCCCTCGCCGTCGCAATCCCGATGAGATCATCGATCCTCGGAGATTGGGCGCCACCGCACTGGGCGAACGGGCCACGCTCCTGCAGTTCAGTACGCAGACCTGCGGCCGCTGCCCCGGAGTCCATCGGACGCTCGGGGAGATCGCGCGGGAACGCGCGGGCGTCCTGCACTTGGACATCGACCTGACCGATCGGCCCGACATCGCGCAGCACTTCCACGTGCTGCAGACCCCGACGACATTCGTCCTCGACGGCCGGGGAACGATCCACACCCGTTTCGGCGGCGCACCCAGCCGGGGCGTCGTGGAACTGGAACTGGACCGCGTGCTCGCCCCGCGGGTTCCGGCCTAGCCCCATTCCCTCGCTCTCGCGGCCGGTCTACGCTCGGAAGCGTCGCGCGGGAACCCGCCGGCGACCCATCCGACACCGAGGAGACCCCATGAGCGTCACGAGCGAAGCGAGCACAAGCTGGAAGGGAACCCTGTTCGAGGGTTCCGGGGAGATCGCCCTGGAGAGCTCCAACCAGGGTCCCCTCGCGGTCGACTGGAAGGCCCGGAGCGAAGGGTCCACGTCGGTGACCACGCCCGAGGAACTCCTGGCTGCGGCGCACTCCTCCTGCTTCAGCATGGCGCTCGCCCACGCTCTGACGGAGAACGGGACGCCGCCCGAATCGGTCGAGACCACCGCATCGGTCACCTTCATTCCCGGCACCGGGATCACGGGTTCCCACCTGAACGTCAACGCCGTCGTGCCGAATCTCAGCGCCGAGGACTTCGCCCGGATCGCGCAGGAAGCCAAGACCGGATGCCCCGTCTCGGCGGCGCTGACCGGGATCGAGATCACTCTCGAGGCGACGCTTGCCTGAGCCCGGCGACGCCCACGTCGTCGTCGCGGGCGCGTCCGGGCTGATCGGCCGAGCACTCGTCGCGTCGTTGCGCGCCGACGGCACGAGGGTCACCCGCCTCGTCCGTCGCGCGGCTTCCGCCCCCGACGAGGTGTCGTGGGATCCCACGTCTCGTCCGTTGGCGCCCGAGGTCCTGGCGGGGGCGTCTGCCGTGGTCTGCCTCAACGGCGCCAGCATCGGACGCTTCCCGTGGACGAAGCGGTACCGACACGAGTTGCTGTGGTCGCGCATCCAGCCGACGCAGGCGATCGCCGCGGCGGTCCGGGCGCTCGGGGCGGACGCACCGGCGTTCGTGTGCGCGTCCGCCGTCGGGTACTACCCGTCGGCCCCCGCTCAGACGCTGGATGAGTCCTCCCCTCCCGGCGACGGCTTCCTCTCCGACCTCTGCGTGGAATGGGAGAGCGCGGCTCGTCACGCCGGCCCCGACGCCCGAGTGGCGCTCCTGCGCACGGCGCCCGTGGTCCATCCGGACGGCGTCCTCGGCCCGCTCATGCTGCTCACCCGGTTCGGCTTGTCGGGTCCGATCGGATCCGGGAGACAGGTGTGGCCGTGGATCTCGCTGGACGACGAGGTGCGTGCCATCCGTCACGTCATCGACAACGGCCTCACCGGTCCGGTGAACCTCACCGGGCCGCAGCGCGCGACGGCCAACGATCTCGGCTTCGCCTTGGCCCGCCGGATGAACCGCCCGTACCTGCTGCGCGCGCCGGTGTGGGCGATCTCCCTCGTGCTGGGCGCGGACGCCACCCGCGCCCTGCTCACCAACGACATGGACGTCAGGCCTCGACGCCTCCAGGAGACCGGGTTCACCTTCCGCCATGAGACGGTCGAGGACGCCGTCGCTGCGGCGATCCCGGCTCGGTGACCTCAGCGGTGTGACGCGGCGCGCTCCAGCGCGATCGCACGGCGGGTGGCCTGTCGGGCGCGTGTGCGATCGCCCGCGCCGTCGTAGACGAGCGCGAGACGGAACCAGGCTCGCCAATCATCGGGGTGGGCTTCCACCTCGGCACGGTAGGCGGGAAAGAGGGCGTCCGCTTCCTCGCGAAGCGGGCGGCCGCTCGCGCGGACGCGGATCTCTTCGGAGGGGAGAGCGCCCTCCGCTTCCAGACGCCGGCCGAGCGCGGCGGCGCGCCAGCCGAAACGCAGCTCCCGGACCAGCGCCCACGCGCCCAGGATCGGAAGCAGAACGAGGGCTGCCCCCATCGCGACGGCGACCGGCTCCTTCGCGGTCAGCAGCACCCACGCCCGCTGTCCCGCCAACGCGATGTAGACGGCCAGGAGCACCGCCATCACGGCGACGCCGATGCGTGTGCTCATGCGCCGGTGGTCCGGGCCACCTGCCCGGGAACATCGCCTTCGTCCACCGGAGCGGTCGGACGGGAGCGCGGCACGCGCAGCCCGATGTCGATGAAGCTGTCGAGTCCGATGACGACGCCACGGGCGTCCCGCGCCGCCTGCAGAGCCACCCGGATGCCGGGCGCGTACGCCCGCGCCGGATCGACCGTGTCATGGATGATCGACAGGGTCTCTCCTGCGCCGGACAGCACGGTCTCCTGCCGGGCGACCACCCCCGGTCGGCGTAGCGAGTGGATCGGCACGCTCGCGACCTGCTGGCCGCGGGCTCGCTGGTCCACGTGCGGCGACTCGACCGGGCCGGCCTCGGTGCGCGCGGCCGCGATCAGTTCCGCCGTCCGCACCGCGGTGCCGCTCGGCGAGTCGACCTTGGTCTCGCGGTGGGCCTCGACGATCTCGATCGAGGGGAAGAACGGTGCCGCCGCGGCGGCGAGCGCCGATCCCAATACCGATCCGAGCGAGAAGTTGGGGATGAAGACGGCGCCGGTCCCCGCCGCCTCGACCAGGGGGCGGATGGCCGCGATCCTCTCCGCCGACCAGCCGGACGTACCGACCAGGACGTTCAGCCCGCGCTCGATCGCGGACCGGACGACGTCGATGGAGACGGCCGGCGTGGACGCGTCGACGACGAGGTCTGTCCCGTCGATCTCCGAGAGGTCGCTGGATGAGCCCAGAACGGCCGTCACCTCGAAGTCGTCGCTGTCGTCGATGACCTCGTGGATGATGGCCCCGAGTTTTCCCGTTCCGCCCACGAGGGCGACTCTCGTCGTCATGCCTCCCACCCTACGGCGAGCCCGACGCGACGCGCGTCGCCGGTAGCCTCGATGTCATGGTGAGTCTGGAACAGCTTCCCGCCGACGACGCGCGATCGCGCACCCTCTTGACCGAGTACTTCGGCATGCGCGGGGAGACCTTCCCCGCGGGGCAGACCTACCGACCCACGTTCCCCGATGCCGCGGCGTTCACTCCCCCGGCGGGCGTGTTCCTCGTGGTCGTCGACGACGCGGGGGCGGATGTGGGATGCGGCGGCATCCGACGTCTGGCGGACGCCGCGCACGGAGCGCGTTACGAGGTCAAGCATCTCTATCTGCAGCCCCGGACCCGCGGTCGCGGCTGGGGACACCTCCTGCTGACGGCACTGGAGGATCAGGCCCGCGAGTGGGGCGCGGCGGAGATCGTGCTCGACACGCACCACACCCTCGCCGCCGCCGGCTCGCTCTACACCGCCCACGGCTACACACCGATCGAGGCCTACAACGACAACCCCAACGCGACGGTGTGGCTCGGGAAGGTTCTCTGACGCCGCGGGCGGCTGCGGCCCGCACGGACGTGCCGGAGGCGGCGTCGGCGGGTCGTGCCATCATGCGGCATGACCTTCCCGACCCGAGCGTTTCCCGGCCAGCCCCACCGACCGGCCGCCTTCGATGACGACTTCCGCGGCGGGCTGGACCCGGCGAGGTGGGTCGCAGGCTATCTGCCGCACTGGACGACGGCCGACCGGGCGGCGGCCCGCTATCGGATCACGGGGCAGGGAATCGAACTGCGCATCGAGGCCGACCAGCCGGACTGGCGCCAGGAAGACGCGCCGTTGCGCGTCTCGAACCTTCAAACGGGGCTCTTCTCCGGCCCTGTCGGGTCGGCCGCCGGAACGCATCTTCATCGCGACGATCTGCGCGTGCGTACCGAGACACCTCTCGAACTGCTGTTCGCTCCGTCGCAAGGACGCGTCGAGATCACTCTGTCCGCCAGCCGCGCCCCGGGCTGCATGGTCGCGGCGTGGCTCGTGGGAACCGAGCACCGGTCGCCGAACGAATCGGGCGAGATCTGCATCTTCGAGATCGACGCGGAGACGATCGGGGCGACCACCCTGGCTCGCACGGGTATCAAGGCGCACCACGACCCCGGTCTGCGCACCGACATGGCTGAGACCAGGATCCCCCTCGACGCGTCCGCCCCGCACACCTGGACCGTGGCCTGGGGAGACGGCGAGACCGTGATCGGATGCGAGGGCCGCGTGCTCAGACGCCTCGCCCAGGCACCCGATTACCCGCTGTTCCTCATGCTCGATCTCTTCGAGATCGGGCCCCGACGCGGGAGCTACCCGAAGGCAGCCACCATCCATCGGGTCCGGGCGTGGGGATGATCACGACCAGATCGGCCCAGCGGCCAGTCCCCGCTGGGGCTAGGCCTCCCGGAGAAGCTCGGCGCGGGCATGCGCGGCGACCTCGCGGAATGCCGGATCACGCGTGCCCGCGAGGAGGGCCGCGAACAGTGCCGCCCATGCCGCCGCGCGCGTCCAGATCGCGGCGTCGTACCGGTCACCCAGCGCGGCTCGCATCCGCGCTCGCCCGAGCGGGGTGAACGCCGTCCACGCGATCGCCAGGTCGCACGCGGGGTCCCCGGCGCAGACATCACCGAAGTCGAGGACGGCGCTCAAGCGTCCTTCGGCGACGAGGAGATTGCCGGGGTGGACATCGCCGTGCACCCACACCGGGGCGCCGCGCCAGGGCTCCGCCGCCACGCCGACACGCCAGAGGTCGAGCAGCTCCGGGTCGCCCGCGAGCAGCTCACGCGTGCGCGTGTCACGTTCGTGGAGGGCGATTCCGCGGTGAGGGTTCCGAGGCGCCTCCGCCGGGGCCGGGGTGTGGAGCGCCGCCAGCGCCACCGCGACGTCGTCGGCCACGCGATCGCGTTCGCCCGGTGGGAGGTCGGCCAGCCGGGAACCGGGCAGCCACGGCACGATGCTCCAACGCCACGGGAACTGCGCAGTCGGAAGGCCGACCGCGACCGGCGCGGGCGTCGGCACGGGCAACCGCGCCGCGAGCTCCGGCAGCCACCGCTGCTCGTGGAGGATCAGGCCGGCGGCGGCCCTGCGCCGCGGAAGCCGCACCGCCCAGGCCTCGCCGAGCCGAAAGAGGTCGTTGTCCCAGCCGTGGGAGAACAGGCGCACCTCGCCGACGAAAGACGGATGCTGCTCCTCCACGAGACGGCGGACGTCATCCGCCGCCAGCCGGATCTCGGCGGCGGGCTCTGCCATCCTTCAGACCAAGGGGGTCTCGTGGAGCCCGGTCCGCAGCTCCATCGGAAGGTGTGCGAGGTCGTTGTGTGAGACGACCGTCCAGGGTCGGCCGGGGCGTTGGGACAGCACCGTGAGGCCGCAGTGGGCCTGCGTCAGGGTGAGCCACCGCCACGCGGGCGCGTCGAGCACCTCCCGCACGAACCACGCGATGACGAAGTTGTGCGTGATGAGCAGTTCGTGGCCGCTCCACTTGCGGACGAGGAACTCGTCGACCGCATCGGCCATCTGCGCGGCACCGGCCTCGGACTCCGCCTCGGTCACCCCGCCGAAGAACGGTTCGTAGACGGCGGGGGTGTCGGGGGTCATCGCTGTCGGGACGCAGTCGAACAGGAGGGCCGACGGCTCCGGCGAGACCGACGGAAGACGGTGGGCGACCGCGCGAGCCGTCTCGGCGGCACGCTCGAGCGGCGAATGACGCACTGCGGACAGCGGGACCGCGGACAGGCGGTCAGCCAGCAACTCGGCCTGCCGTCGCCCCCGCGGCGACAGGGGCCCGTCTTCGAGCCCGTGCTCGGCATCGAGGTGTTCGCCGTGACGCACCAGATAGAGATAGCGCGTCACGTGAGTCTCGATTCGGAAACGGGGCGGGGGTTCCTCCACCCTACGTCACGGCGTCGACACCGTCCGGGGCGGACGCGTCACTCCGATGCGCGGGCGATCTCGGCGAGGTGGGTGCGGCTGAGCCGCACGCCGACCCCCTGCATCATCTCCTCGACGTG
>JBMDWQ010000009.1:0-27481 GCA_048594675.1 Microbacterium sp.
AGAACCCGACGATGAGGCGACGTACGTTCATCTCAGCGGGCAAGGCGCCCGTTCGAGTCGGCCATCCACTGACTCGTGGCCCCTGGTCGACTCGTGACTGCCGGGTGAGACTCACCCGGGGCGGGAGTGGGTTGTGACCACACGAGCACCAGAGAAGCAGCGCTCCACCAGCACGGGCAGCTCCGCTGCCGCGGCTCAGGATCTACGCACCTACGTGCTGGACACCTCTGTCTTGCTGAGTGATCCGCGAGCTTTCTTCCGATTCGCCGAGCACTCGGTGGTCGTCCCGATCGTCGTCATCGGCGAACTGGAGGGAAAGCGTCACGATCCCGAGATCGGCTACTTCGCACGGCAGGCCCTCCGCCACCTCGATGAGCTCCGCGTCGAGCACGGCCGGCTGGACTTCCCCGTGCCGGTCGGCGACGGAGGCACATTGCGTGTGGAGCTCACCAACACCGACCCGTCGATCCTCCCGGTGGGCATGCGCCTGGCCGACAACGACACCCGGATCCTCTCGGTGGCGATGCACTTGGCGCAGGAGGGCCACGCCGTCACCGTCGTCTCCAAGGACATGCCGATGCGTGTGAAGGCCGCCTCGCTCGGCCTCTACGCCGAGGAGTACCTGGCCGAGCAGGCCGTGGACTCGGGATGGACAGGAATCGCGACCGTCGATGTGTCCGGCGACGACATGAGCGACCTGTACGAGACGGAGCTCGCACTCAGCGACGATGTCCGCGGGCTCCCCGTCAACACGGGCCTCGTCATCCACTCCGAGCGCGGATCCGCTCTGGGTCGGGTGACCGGTGACGGTGAGTTCCGCCTCGTCCGCGGTGACCGGGACGTGTTCGGCCTCCACGGACGATCGGCGGAGCAGCGGATCGCCATCGATCTGCTCCTGGACCCTGAGGTGGGCATCGTCTCCCTCGGCGGCCGGGCCGGAACCGGGAAGTCCGCGCTCGCCTTGTGCGCGGGTCTGGAGGCGGTGCTCGAACGACAGCAGCAGAAGCGCATCATCGTCTTCCGCCCCCTGTTCGCCGTGGGCGGGCAGGAGCTCGGATATCTCCCCGGCGACCAGGCGGAGAAGATGAACCCGTGGGGGCAAGCCGTCTTCGACACACTCGGCTCGGTCGTCTCGGGAAACGTGCTGGAAGAGGTCGTCGCGCGCGGACTGCTCGAGGTGCTGCCGCTCACGCACATCCGTGGTCGATCGTTGCACGATGCGTTCGTCATCGTCGATGAAGCGCAGTCACTCGAACGCAACGTCCTGCTCACCGTCCTCAGCCGCATGGGGCAGAACTCGCGTGTCGTGCTCACTCATGACGTGGGCCAGCGAGACAACCTCCGAGTGGGGCGCCACGACGGCGTCGCCTCTGTGATCGAGACTCTCAAGGGCCACGGCCTGTTCGGACATGTGACGCTGATGCGTTCGGAGCGCTCGGCGATCGCGGCACTGGTGACCGACCTGCTGGAGCAGGGAGAGCTCAGCTGATCGAATCGGCACTCTGCGCGCGGTCGTCCTGGTGGGCGACCGCGCGCGTGTGCATGACGAGCTCCAGGCCGCCCTCGACCTCCCGCCGTTCCAGATCGACGTGCACCGACAAGAGCCGTGCGAGGGAGTCCACGTGTGTCCCACCGCAGGGGATGCGGATGTCGGTGTCATCCAGGCGGCAGCTCCAGGCGCGGCGGGCTGACAGCTCGTCGGCGTCGCGCTCGATGCGGACCTCTGACATCTGCGAGAGCCACCGTGCCAGAGCCTCGTCGGCGCGCGCGGCAACGGCGGCGAGATCGTCGAGCCCCGACGGGTCGAATCCCTTGCGGCGGAGTGACTTGCCGATGCGATACGTGTCGACCGACCCCCGGGGCTCGATGCGGGAACGCTGGATCGCGAGCGCATCGAAGGCGGGGCTTCCGAGCCCGTCGCGCGGAGGGTCTTTCGTCCACGAGTCGCGCAGAGCGAGGTCGAGTGCAAGCGACGCGAGATGGCATGCGGTGTGCCCGAGCGACAGCTCCGTCCGGAGCACCGGGTCCGCTTCGATCCGCACCGGCGTGCCGACGGCCGGTGCCGATCCCTCGAGGACATGACCGACGATGAAGACCCACCCCTCCGTTCCGGTGCGAACGGGCAGGTCGGCGCCGAGGAAGAGCTCGCCCTCGTGGATTCCTCCCGTGACCGCCTCCGGCACGCTCCACCGATGGACGCCGTCGCTCATGCTGCCGCGGTCAGAGGGCTGGTCGGGCCAGGCCGTGTCCACGGGGTGGAACGCGGTGCGGTCGAGGAGGACGATCGTGCGTCCGTCACCACTGTCGCTGACGTGGAGCACGGTCGCCTCGCTGACGACGGCGCCGTCGGGATAGGTGACACGTGTGTCACGGGTGGGAAGCGTCACGAGGTCAGTCCCACCGGTAGCCTTCGCCGCGGACCGTCACGATGTGATCCGGCCCGAGCTTGGAGCGCAGATAGCGCACATACACATCGACGACGTTGGAGCCCGGGTCGAAGTCGAGCCCCCAGACCCGGCTGAGGAGAACCTCCCGCGTGAGCACCTCACCGGGGTGGCGGAGGAACTGCTCGGCCAGGGTGAACTCGCGGGCGGACAGGTCGACCTCCCGGTCGCCCACGGTGACGCGGCGGGCGAGGACGTCCAGACTCACATCGCCCCGCGTGAGCACGACGGGCGTCGCGGGAGACTCGCGCAGACGCGAGCGCACGCGCGCGAGGAGCTCGGCGACGGCGAACGGCTTGGACACGTAGTCGCTCGCACCGGCATCGAGGCCTTCGATCGTGTCACTGGTTCCGCTGCGCGCTGTCAGCATGATCACCGGAACGGTGTTGCCTCGGGCACGCAGGTGGCGGAGCACGTCGAAGCCGTCCATCGTGGGCAGACCGACATCCAGGATGATCAGGTCGAGATCGGGCTCCATCGCGAGCTCCAGGGCTTCCGCCCCGTCCTCGGCCACGATGGTCTCGTATCCCTCCGACGCGAGACCTCGCGTCACGAGTGAGACGATGTGCGGTTCGTCGTCGACGACGAGGATACGAGTCATGCGGAGGCCTCCCGTTGCAGCAGTACATCACCGGCGCGTACCGGTGAAGGGACGTGTGCTCGGGTCCCCACGGGGATCTCGAGCGTGAACGTCGCACCGCCGCCGGGGGTCTCAGCGATGGAACAGTGCCCGCGATGGGCTTTGGCGATCGCGTCGACGATCGCCAGGCCCAGTCCCGACCCGCCCACCGCGCGCTTCCCGGCGCCGCGATCGAAGCGGCGGAAGATCCGGTGGCGCATGGCCGGCGGGATGCCAGGACCGTGATCGCGCACCCACAACTGGACGCCGCCGGGATGGACGGCGCTGCCCACCTCGATCGAGCTTCCGGCAGGGGTGTACTTGGCGGCGTTGTCGGCGAGTTGGAGCCAGGCCTGGAGCAGTCGATCCCCGTCGCCACGGATGACCGCGGCGGCGCTGTGCTCGACCCGCCAGACATGGTCGGGGATGACGGTCACGAGCTCTCCGACGCGCTGCGTCAAGAGAGCGAGGTCGACGTCGGTCATCGTGAATTTGTCGGTCTCCACCGCCGCGAGCAGGTCGATGTCACCGATCAGCCGGGTCATCCGGTCGAGCTCTGCGATCCCGAGCTCACGGATGGCCGCAACGTCGGCGGGGTCTTGCGGGTTCATCACCTCGAGATGGCCGCGCACGATCGTGATGGGGGTCTTGAGCTCGTGACGCACGTCGTCCAAGAGCCGGCGCTGGGCCTCGTAAGCGGTCTCGTCGCCGTCGGCGGGGAAGCCGCCCAGCGGAACGGCAGGAATCACGGCCCACCCGACGACGGCGGTCACGACCATCGTCGCCACGGCGATCACGATGTACACCGGGACCGCTGCCCACGGCAGCGGCTGGTCCGTGAGGACGTGGACGACGGCGTCGCCCAGGCCTGCGAGTGCAAAGCCCGCCGCGACGACGGCGACCAGGAGCCCCAGAGTGCGCGTACGGCGGGAATGCACGGAGTTCGTGCGGTTCACTCTCCGATTATCAACCCGGGTGGGTCATCGACAGGAGATCGAGTTTCTCGTCGAGCTGCGACTCGGTCAGCTCGCCCCGCTCGATGTACCCCAGGTCGATCACCGCTTCTCGCACCGTGATGCCCTTGGCCACCGAGTGCTTCGCGATCTTCGCCGCTGCTTCGTACCCGATGAGCTTGTTGAGCGGCGTCACGATCGAGGGGGACATTCCGGCGTATGCCGCGGCGCGATCGAGGTTGGCTTGCAGGCCGTCGATGGTCTTGTCGGCGAGCACGCGCATGGCGTTGGAGAGGAGACGGATGGACTCCAGCAGGGCGGTTCCCATCACCGGGATCGCGACGTTCAGCTCGAACGCGCCGGATGCTCCGGCCCAGGCGACCGTCGCGTCGTTGCCGATGACGCGGGCGCAGACCATGAGGGTCGCCTCGGGAACGACGGGATTCACCTTGCCGGGCATGATCGAGGAGCCGGGCTGCAGGTCGGGGATGTGCAGCTCGGCCAGGCCCGTGTTGGGCCCGGAGCCCATCCACCGGATGTCGTTGTTGATCTTCGTCAGCGAGACCGCGATCGTGCGGAGTGCCCCCGACGCCTCGACGAGGCCGTCCCGGTTGGCCTGGGCTTCGAAGTGGTCCTTCGCCTCGACGATCGGCAGCTCGGTCTCCTCCTGGAGCAACGCGATGACCTTCTGCGGGAAGCCGAGCGGCGTGTTGATCCCCGTGCCCACCGCCGTTCCTCCCAGCGGCACTTCGCCCACCCGGGGGAGGACGGCCTGCACACGCTCGATGCCCAGTCGCACCTGTCGGGCATACCCGCCGAACTCCTGGCCGAGCGTCACCGGCGTCGCGTCCATGAGGTGCGTGCGACCCGACTTGACGGCGTCCTTCCACAGGTCGGCCTTGGCCTCCAACGCCACGGCGAGGTGGTCGAGGGCAGGGATCAGGTCGTCGACCAGCGCCTGGGTGACGGCGATGTGCACCGAGGTGGGGAAGACGTCGTTGGAGGACTGCGAGGCGTTGACGTGGTCGTTCGGATGTACGGGCGCCCCGAGGTGCTGAGTGGCCAGGGTCGCCAACACCTCGTTCATGT
Organism: Microbacterium sp.; assembly: GCA_048594675.1. GTDB lineage: Bacteria > Actinomycetota > Actinomycetes > Actinomycetales > Microbacteriaceae > Microbacterium. The sequence continues at coordinate 5,106 of JBMDWQ010000009.1, forward strand.
TCATGTTCGACGACGTGCCGGACCCCGTCTGGTACGTGTCGACGGGGAACTGGTCGTCATAGCGGCCACTGGCGACCTCGTCGGCCGCCCAGGCGATCGCGTCGGCGATCGCGGCGTCGAGGGTGCCGAGCTCCTTGTTGGCAAGGGCAGCGGCCTTCTTGATCCGCGCGAGGGCCGCGATCTGGGTGGACTCCAAGCCGCTCCCCGAGATCGGGAAGTTCTCGACCGCTCGCTGGGTCTGGGCGGCGTAAAGAGCGTCCTTCGGAACGCGCACCTCGCCCATGGTGTCGTGTTCGATGCGGTACTCGGTGTCGGTCATGGCGGTCACGTCCTCGTTTCCTCGTGCGGGTGTGTTGTCAGGGGCCGTTGTGGCGGCTCCGGGAGTCGGGGGAAGGTCAGTCGTCGATGCCGACGCTCACCTGCGCGATGGCGGTTCCCTCGCCCAAGCGGTAGTTCGCCCCGACGATGGCCAGGCGGCCTTCCGTCACGGCATCGCTGATGAGGCGCGACGAGGCCATCAGCTCATCGACGGTGTTGCGCAGGTGTTCCCGTCCGACCAGTTCCGCGTCGACCGTGTCGGGGGTGGCGCCATCGGTGGAGCGCAGGACCCGTCGCACGGCCGGAACGATCTTGGCGATCAACCGCCAGATGTGGGGCGGGAGCTCGGGGGCGTCCAGGGCGGTCGAGTCGATCGCGGCGCGTACGGCGCCGCACTGATCGTGCGCCAGCACGATGATGAGTGAGACGTCGAGCACGGCGACGGCGTACTCGATGCTCGCGATGGCGGAATCGGAGACGACCTGGCCGGCATTGCGGACGACGAACAAGTCGCCGAGGCCCTTGTCGAAGATGATCTCGGCCGCCAAGCGGGAATCGGAGCAGCCGAACAGCACCGCGCGCGGTTTCTGGGCGGCCTCCAGCTCGTGGCGGCGTTCGACGTCTTGGCGCGGATGACGCGGTTCACCGGCCACGAAACGAGCGTTGCCACGGCGCATCTCTTCCCAGACGGTCGCGGGGGTGGGGCGGGGTGCGGTCATGGCGTCTCCTCCCGGAGTCGGCGGATCTGGTCGGTCAATCCCTCTGCGGCGGTCTCGGCGGTCTCGGCCGACATCGAGCCGTACACGACCACGGTGTCGGTTCCGGCGTCGGTCGCCAGGGCGTAGCTCAGTCGCGCCGTGCCGGGCAGGTCATAGACGTCCCACTGGATGCCGTCGACGGTGATCGTCCCGGTGGGGGCGAACCCGCCCAACAGGCTTGCGGCCCATTGCTCGCCGGCGTCGAATCCCTGTGCGATCCGGACGAAGCCGTCACCGGGCGCATACACCGTCACCCAGGCCCCGGCGTCCATCTGCGCCGAGTTGGCGCGCCAGCCCGCCGGCACCTCCGGCACGAGTACGGTGCGGTCGAGCGACGCGGACACCCGTGCGGCCGCGGCGGCGACATCGGCGGGCTCCGGCTCCGGCGGAGTGCCCCGGGGCACCCCGAAGTAAACGATCGCGACGACGGCGACGGTGACCACGAGTGCGGCCACGAGATTGCGGAGAGTCTGACTGGAGCGGTACACGCGCGAGGACTCCGCCTTGCGGGCGGCTGTCTCCTCCGGAGTCTCGGGGCGCCCGAGCTCCGCGACGACGCGCGGGCCGGATGCCATCAGGACTCCGCGTCGGCGGCTCGCGCCGCGTCGAGTCGGCGCTTGGCCCCGAGGAGCCACTCCTCGCAACGCGCCGCGAGCGCCTCGCCGCGCGTCCACAAGGTGAGGGACTCCTCGAGCGTGGGGGCGCCCTGTTCGAGCTCGGCGACGACGCGGACGAGCTCGTCGCGCGCCTGTTCGAAAGACAGGTCGGCGATGTCGGCGGTGCCGTCGCTGCTCATGCGTCCATCCTATGTTCCCGCGACGACGTCGCTTTCGATGCGGGGGGAGCGTCGTCGTGGCTTCCGGGGTCCTGCGTCAGTTCACCCGCCGAGCGCGCGGCGAACGACCCGCGGGCCACCGTGACGACCACCTCGGTCCCTGCGGGCGCTTGCGCCGCGTCGCGGACGATCACGCCGTCGTCGACGTGGGCGATCGCGTATCCACGGGCCAGGGTCGCCCCCGGCGAGAGGGCTCGGAGTGCGGCGCGGAGCTCGGCCGTCGTCGCACGCGCATCGTCCAGGCGTGTGCGCACCTGCTCTCGCCCCCTCGACGCCCACGTCCACACCTCTTGGGCGCGACCGGTCAGCATCGTCTCGGGATCGCGCAGCACGGGGCGGGAGCGCAGCTGTTCGAGCTGGCTGATGTCGTGCGCGACCCGCTGCGAGAGGCGGGTCCCCGCTCGACTGCGCAGTTGTCTGACGAGCGCGCGTTGCTCGGCGACGTCGGGCACCACGCGCTTGGCCGCGTCGGTGGGGGTCGACGCCCGGAGGTCGGCGACGTCGTCGAGGAGCGGGTGGTCGTTCTCGTGTCCGATGGCGGAGACGACGGGTGTCTGGGCTGCCGCGACGGCACGCAGGAGCCGCTCGTCGGAGAAGCCGAGAAGGGTCTGCGGATCGCCGCCGCCCCGAGCGATGACGATGACGTCCACCTCGGGATCGGCGTCGAGCGTCGTCAGTGCGGCGATCGTCTCCGGGACGCAACGGTCGCCCTGCACCGCCGCGTGGATCGTGCGGAACCGGACGTGCGGCCAGCGCAGCTCGGCGTTTCGGTGCACGTCTTTCTCGGCATCACTGCGCTCGCCCGTGATCAGGCCGATGACATGCGGGAGAAAGGGGAGGGGCCGCTTCCGCGACGGGTCGAACAGCCCCTCCGACCGCAGTTGTGCGCGAAGTCGCTCCAGGCGCTCCAACTGGTCGCCGAGTCCCGTGTGGCGCATCGCCGACACCGTGAAGGTGAAGTCGCCGGTCTTGACGAAGTAGTCGGGCTTGACACATGCCACGACTCGATCGCCGACCGCCAGCCGTTCGGGAAGGCGCTGCAGCGTCGAGGCCCACAGCCGGAAGGAGATCACCGCGTCGAGGGAGGAGTCCTTGAGGCGGCCGAACACGTGGCCGCCGCGGACGTTCCAGGAGGTGATCTCACCCTCCACCCACACCGAGTTCCATCGCTGCACGAAGTCGCGGATGGTCTCGTTCAGGCGGGAGACCGAGGTGGGTGCCTGCGGGCTCGAGTCCCGAGGATGCACGGCATCCGGCGGAGCGGCGTCGCCCGTCGCCGTCTCGAACGCGGTCACTCGTCCTCCTTCGCCCGGCGGCTCCGCATGCGAGGTCGCCCCGATCGGGACGTTCAGGCCTTTGCCGACCGGCGACTCGTAGAATCAAGGGGTGAGCACTTCCGCCGTTCCCCTGCCCTTGCCCCGCGTTCCCGGGGCCCGTGGGCGGCTCCAGGATAACCCGGTCGCCGGACACAAGAGGGTGCTGTTGGCGGCGCCCCGGGGCTACTGCGCGGGCGTCGACCGTGCGGTCGTGGCCGTCGAGAAGGCGCTCGAGCGCTATGGCGCGCCGGTGTACGTGCGCAAGCAGATCGTCCACAACATTCACGTCGTCACCGAGCTCGAGGCCAAGGGGGCGATCTTCGTCGAGGAGGTCGACGAGGTCCCTTCCGGCGCGCACGTCGTCTTCAGCGCGCACGGTGTGTCCCCGGCTGTCGTCGGTGCGGCCGAAGAGCGGGGGCTCCGGGCGATCGATGCCACGTGTCCGCTCGTGACCAAGGTGCACCGCGAGGCGGTCCGGTTCGCGCGCAGTGACTACGAGATCCTTCTCATCGGTCATGAGGGGCACGAAGAGGTCGAGGGAACCGCTGGCGAGGCGCCGGAGCACGTGACGGTCGTGAACTCGCCGGAGGAGGCCGACCGTGTGGAAGTGCGCGACCCGAGCAAGGTGGTCTGGCTCTCGCAGACGACCCTGTCGGTTGACGAGACGATGGAGACGGTGCGGCGGCTGCGGATGCGCTTCCCGGAGCTGCAGGATCCGCCTTCCGACGACATCTGCTACGCGACCCAGAACCGTCAGGTCGCCATCAAGAAGGTCGCTCGCGATGCGGACCTCGTGATCGTGGTGGGGTCCGCGAACTCGTCCAACAGCGTGAGGCTCGTCGAGGTGGCACTCGAGTACGGCGCCAAGGCGGCCTACCGGGTCGATTATGCGCACGAGATCGATCAGGCGTGGCTCGACGACGTCGAGACCGTCGGGGTGACCTCCGGTGCCTCCGTTCCCGAAGTACTGGTCCGCGAGGTGCTTGCGGAGCTCTCCGGCGCCGGTTACCGCGACGTCGAGGAAGTGCGCACCGCCGAGGAGGACCTCATGTTCTCCCTTCCGAAGGAGCTGCGTCAGGACGCCGCCGGTCGCCGTGACGAGCGTGCGTTGGGTGGCCGGGGTCGCGCGTGAGCGACCCGGATCAGGCGCCCCCGCCGAGGTACGGGGAGTACGCGACCCCGGAGCAGCAGGCACGTTTCCGTGACGGCGGGGACAGCCCGGGGACGCCGCGACAGGCGGAGCCCACAGGAGCGGGGCAGACCGGATCGCCCTTGCCGCGTCCGCTTGCCGGGGGAGTGGCCGAGGTCTCGGAGGCGACCTCGACGCGCCGGGGTGATCGGTTCGTCACGATCGCACTCCTCGCCTACGGGCTGTTCGTCGTCGTCTCCACGATGGGTCAGCTCATCGACTACGGCGGCTTCGTGAAGACCTGGATGGAGCTCGCCCAGATCGATGCGACCTTCGAGGTCACCGCGTCAGGGCGCGCGTGGGGCATCACGGGCGCCGTGGCCTTCGCCGTCGGGTGGGTGCTCACGGCCCTCGCGTCGTGGCGTGCGATCCGGCGCGGCCGGCGGTCGTGGTGGATACCGATCGTCGGGGCGGTCGTGTCCTTCCTTGTCGTCAGCCTCTGCCTGAGCGTTCCCCTGGTCACCGACCCTGCTCTGATGGGCGAACTGGCCCGCACGCGCTGACGTCACGCGAGACAACTTCCGCTTCATTTGTCACACCAGCCCCACGGGTCTGGTACGGTGACGCTGCGCTCAGGCGTGCGCCCCGAGACCCCCCGAAGGGAGCGAGCAATGCCCCGTGCCCTCCGTCGTCGTGCCCTGACGGTCTCGCTGGCGCTGCTCGCGGCCTCGAGCGTGGTGTTCGGTGTCGTTCCCGCGCAGGCCCTTTCCGCCGTCGCCGTGACCACGATGGCATCGAAGAACGTGGCGACCGCATCTACGCCCACCCCTCGACCCACAACGACCTCCTCGCCGTCGCCTACGCCCTCGCCGACGCCGAGCCCCAAGCCGTTCACCGCCGTCGGGGAGCCGACGCTGTCGGGCACGGCCACCGTGGGACGCACCCTCCGTGTCGCGCCGGGGACATGGAAGCCCACGCCCAGCGTCTTCACCTATCAGTGGCTGCGATCCGGCAAGGCCATTTCCGGGGCCACCGCTTCGACCTACACGCTCACCGCCGCCGATGCAGACGCGACCGTCTCCGCCAAAGTCACTGCCACGCGAGACGGCTACGTCACGGCGTCGGCCACGACGGAGGGCAAGAAGGTCGGTCGTGCCTTCACGGCTGCCCCCGTTCCCACCATCTCGGGGACGGTCGCCGTCGGCAAGAAGCTCACGGCGAGCCATGCGGCGTGGGCGCCGGCACCCGTCGCACTCTCCTACCGCTGGTATCGAGGGTCCAGCGCCATCTCGGGAGCCGACGGCAAGACCTACACCCTCGTTGCGGCGGACGCCGGCAAGAAGGTGTCGGTACGGGTCACCGGGACCAAGAGCGGGTACACGGCGGTGACCACGGCCTCCGATGCCGTCAGCGTGCCCAAGGTCCTGACGGTCCCGTCCACCGTTTCCTTCAGCGGCACACCGACGGTCGGTTCCGTGCTCACTGCCAAGCCCGGCACCTGGGGGCCGTCGCCGGTGACCTTCCGCTACGAGTGGCTCCGCGGCGGCAAGACGATCAGTGGTGCCACCAAGAAGACGTACACACTCGTGTCGGCGGACGCCGGCCACGAGATCTCCGTGCGGATCACCGGTTCAAAGTCTGGCTACACGACCGTCACCCGCACCAGCGGCACCGTCGACGCCAAGTGGGGCTTCACCTCCTCGCCCTCTCCGAAGGTCACCGGAACCGTCGCTGCGGGCCGCCAACTCCGAGCCGATGTCGGGACGTGGAAGCCGGCACCGACCTTGAGCTATCAGTGGCGCGTCGACGGGTCCGACGTCGCCGGCGCGACCTCCTCCACCTGGACCGTCCCCGAGTGGGCCGCGGGTCGTCTGGTGACCGTCGAGGTGACGGCGAAGAAGAGCGGCTACCTCACCGTCACCCGTCAGTCCGCCAAGCGGTCCGCGTCGTGGTCACTCGGCGACGTGCTGCGACCGGGAACGGCCATGCGCACCGGCACCTACCTCGCTTCACCCAACGGCACGTACCGCCTCACCGTGCAGGGGGATGGGAACGTGGTCCTCACGAAGAACGGCACACCGCTTCGGTCGACGAAGACGACGGGGACGATCGACCCGGTTCTCGTCCTGCGCGAAGACGGGCTGCTGGCGGTCTACTCGTCGTCGGATCGGCCGGCGTGGCAGTCGGGCACCACGGGGTACGCCGTGAGCGCGCTGACCCTCGACGACAGCGGGAACCTGCGCTTGGTGGAAGTCGACGGTCTGTGGACGTGGGACCAGAAGAAGCTCCCGGCCTACTCCGACGCGACCGCCGCCACCGGCAGCACTCCCGGCCGTTACGGCTGGGCGTATCCGATCCGTCCGTCCGCCACCATGACGACGTACTCGGGCCACAGCGGCGACGACTTCCCTGAGCCGACCGGTACCCCCGTCTACGCGATGCGCGGGGGCAAGGCGAAGGTGGAAGAAGTCTGGATCACGTCGGGCTGTCCCTCATGGGCTCCCAACAACACCCGCCAGAAGCAGGTGCGCATCACCTCGGTGATCGATGGGACCGAGTTCGAGCTCAACTACGCGCACCTGAGCAAGTTCTCGGTCAAGAACGGCCAGACCGTCAAAGCGGGACAGAAGATCGGCGAGGTCGGTTCGACGGGCTGTTCCACGGGGCCGCATCTCCACCTCGGGGTCAAGGTCGACGGCGTCGCGAAGATCCTCTACCCGCGCGACCTGTTGGGCACCGCCTCGTACTGAGCGACGCCGCGAGGTGGATCAGGCCCTGCCCAGCGCGGGGATCTCCTCCCCGACGCCGAAACGACGATGCCGTGGTCACCCCGAAGGGTGCCACGGCATCGACGTAACGGGGATCAGGACGTGGACTTGCCGTACGACCCGAGCTGCTGGGTCGCCTCGACGACGCGGGCGGCCATCGCGGACTCGGCGATCTTGCCCCAGGCCCGCGGGTCGTACGCCTTCTTGTTGCCCACTTCACCGTCGACCTTGAGGACGCCGTCGTAGTTCTGGAACATGAAGCCGGCCACCGAGCGGGTGAAGGCGTACTGCGTGTCGGTGTCGATGTTCATCTTGACCACGCCGTTGGCCACCGCGAGGGCGATCTCTTCATCCGTCGAACCGCTGCCGCCGTGGAAAACGAGGTCGAGGGGCTTCGGGCCGGTGCCGAACCTCTCGGCGATTCCTGCCTGGATCTCGCCGAGGAGCTCGGGGCGGAGCTTCACGTTGCCCGGCTTGTACACGCCGTGGACGTTGCCGAAGGTCAACGCAGCGATCCAGCGCCCCTGGTCGCCCAGCCCGAGGGCCTCGACGGCCTTGGCGACATCGGCGGTGGTCGTGTACAGGGCGTCGTTGGAACCCTCGTGCTTGACGCCGTCCTCCTCGCCGCCGACGACACCGATCTCGACCTCGAGGATCGCGTTGATCGCCTTGATCCGGGGGAGCAACTCCTTCGCGATCTCGATGTTCTCATCGAGCGGCACGGCCGATCCGTCCCACATGTGCGACTGGAAGATCGGCTGGCCGCCGTCGGCCACGACCTTCTCCGACTCGGCGATCAGCGGGAGGACGAAGTCATCGAGCGCGGGCTTCGGGCAGTGGTCGGTGTGGAGGGCGACCGTGATCGGGTAGCTCTTGGCGACCTCGTGCACGTAGGCGGCGAAGGCGAGTGCCCCCGTGGCCCGGGCCTTGACGGTGTGGCCGGCGAAGTAGTCGGCGCCACCGGTGGTGACCTGCAGGATGCCGTCGGACCCCGCCTCGGTGAGTCCCTGCAACACGGCGTTGACGGACTGGGAGCTCGCGGCGTTGATCGCGGGGTAGGCGAATCCGCCTGCCTTCGCACGATCCAGCATCTCGGCGTACTGCTCAGGGGTTGCGACGGGCATGACGGCTCCTCGGTCATAAATGCGGCGGTGATTCCTCGGTCACTCTAGCGAAGCACACTCCGCACCGACGCGCGGGCCGCCAGGAAAAGCCCCCGCGGAGCGGCGTCTTCACGACTGTCAAGAAACGCGATTCCTTCATGTCGCCGCACTCGAAAAACGCGGATCAGCGTGCGGCGGCCGCGTAGTCTGAGCCCATGGTGAGCCTGACTGCGGACATGAGCCCGCTGCATCCCGACCGCAACCTCGCACTGGAACTGGTGCGCGCGACCGAGGCGGCGGCCATTCGTTCCGTACCCTTCATCGGCCGCGGTCAGAAGGAGCTCGCCGACGGCGCGGCGGTCGATGCGATGCGGGCCTTCCTGTCGACCGTGAACTTCGACGGCGTGATCGTGATCGGCGAGGGGGAGAAGGACAACGCCCCGATGCTCTTCAACGGAGAGCACGTCGGCACCGGACGCGGCCCGCAGTGCGACATCGCCGTCGACCCCATCGACGGCACGACGTTGACGGCGGAGGGGCGCAACAATGCGCTCTCCGTCCTCGCCGTCGCCGACCGGGGTGCGATGCTCGATGCCTCATCGGTCTTCTACATGGACAAGATCGTCACGGGCCCCGCGGGGGTCGGGGTGGTCGATATCCGCCTTCCCGTCGCCGAGAACGTCCACCGGTTGGCCAAGGCGCTGGGAAAGCCCGTCGACGAGATGGTCGTCTCGGTGCTCAATCGTCCGCGGCATGCGCGGCTGATCGAGGAGATCCGGGCCTCCGGTGCCGGCACCCGGCTGATGAGCGACGGCGATGTCGCCGGTGGGATCAACGCGGCGCGTCACAACGCCCGAACCGACATGTGCATCGGCATCGGCGGCAGTCCCGAGGGGATCGTGACGGCCTGCGCCATCAAGGCGTTGGGGGGACACATCCAGGGCCGCCTGTGGCCGCGCGACGACGAGGAGAAGCAGCGCGGCATCGATGCGGGGCTCAAGCTGGACGATCACGTGTACGAGGCCGACGAGATGGTGACGGGCAAGAACACGATCTTCGTGGCGACCGGGGTGACCAACGGTGAGCTCGTCGCCGGCGTGCGGCGCGAAGGAGACTACGTCTACACCGAGTCGGTCGTGCTTCGCGGCGCGTCAGGGACGTTGCGACGCATCTCCTCGGAGCACCTCACTTCGAAGTGGCTGTGATCTGATCGAGACGGATCCGCCACGCGGGACACCATCGGATGGAGGCTGTTCACAGCCCCCTCTGGCACAATGGTGAGCGGTGTCATCGGCGACACGTCGCCCTCCACATGATTTGGGAGTCTTGATGTCCGCAGCAATGAACAGTCCGAAGACCGGTCAGATCGCGGTACCCATCGACCCCGCCCGCCGCCCCGACGTGCTGCTGCGTCGTCGACTTCCCGAAGACCACCAGGTGAGCGCGTGGTGGATGATCGGCGCCTTCGTCGCGGTCTCTGCCGCCGTGGTCGGCCTCATGAACTTCTTCCCGGGCGGCTGACCTCGTCCAAGCGGACACGCAGTTCACCCACGTCGGCGCTCGTGGCCTCGGTGCCGATCCTTCCGGCTGCGGTTTCCTCGGCGCTGGTCGTCGCAGGGTCGATGAACTCGGGCGCCGTGAGCCGCCTCGGAGAACTCTCGATCGCGGTCGGAGTCGCCGTGGCGTCGAGCTTGGTCGCATCAATGCCGGGAAAGCGCCGCGCGCTGACGAGCACGCGAGATTCGAGTGCACCGGTGAGCTTGTTGTAGCTGTCGACCGTCCGCTCGATCGCGCGCCGCAGATCGTCGGTGTGTCGGACGAGGCCGCCGAGGCGCTGATAGAGCTCGTTCCCGAGGTCGAAGAGTCGGCGCGCTTCATCGGACACGTCTTGCTGGGTCCAGGTGTAGGCGACGGTCTTGAGCACGGCCCACAGGTTGACCGGCGATGCCAGCACCACGCGGCGGGTGAACGCATAGTCCAGCAGTGAAGGATCCTCGTCGAGCGCGGCGGCCAGGAGCGACTCGCTCGGAATGAAGCACACGACGAACTCCGGACTCGACGACAGCCCGGACCAGTAGCTCTTCTTCGCGAGCGCGTCGACGTGGGAGCGGACGGCCCTCACGTGCCGATCCAAGAGGGTCTTGCGACGGGTGCCTTCGGCCCCGGTCGCCGTCACCGGGATCTCGCTTGCCTCCAGATACGCATCGAGAGGTACCTTGGCGTCGACGGCGAGGGCCTTGTCGCCAGGGAGGCGCACGACGAGGTCGGGGCGCCCCGCTCCCGCGTCGGACGTCACCGATGCCTGCATCTCGAAATCGACGTATCGCGTGAGCCCAGCCGACTCGACGATCCGCCGGAGCTGCGTCTCGCCCCAGACTCCGCGTGCCGAGGTCGATCGCAGAGCGCCCGACAGCGACTCGGTGCTCGCGCGCAACTGCTCTCCCTGCTCGTGTGCCCGCCGCAGCTGTTCGGCGAGCGAGCCGTACTGCTGCTGTCTCTCACGTTCCAGGTGGTCGACCTTCTGCTGCATCGCCTGCAGGGCGTCGTTCACGGGGGCGAGCGCGCGCAACACATGCTGCTCGCGACGTTCCCGCTCGTCGCGCATCGCCTGGTCTGACCGTGCCTGCGCCGCGAGCTCCCGGGTCACCTCGCGTTGCTGATCGAGCTGAGCCGCCAGTGCGGCACGTTCCGCCTCAGCTGCAGCCAGTCGTGCCGCGGTGGTGGTGCGTTCCGCCGCAGCCCGCGCCGTCGCGCGTGCGGCCCCGCCGAGCCAGCCTGCCGCCACTCCCACGAGCACGCACACGAGGTAGGCGACGAGGAGGGAGGTGTCGTTCATGGAGCCATCCTCCTCGGAGGTTCCGACATCGCCGCGTCAGGCGACTGCAGACACGTCGGAAAGCGCGGGCGTCCGCTCCGTGACCGGCACCTGCGGCACGCGGAGTCCGAGGAGCATGGCCAGCTCCACGGCGTCTCCCGCCCCCGCACGGGCGGCGGCGTCGATGACGATGTGCGCGCAGGCGATCGCATCGGCCAGGGCGTCGTGATGCGCGAAGTCGAGGTAGCCGGCGGCGGCCGCAGCAAGCGGAAGGCGGTACGACTCCAGGTCGTAGGTCTTGCGCGCGACCTGCAGGCTGCACAGGTAGCGATACGCGGGATGCAGGTCTCCGGTGGCTTCACAGGCCCGACGCAGCACCGTCATGTCGAATCCGGCGTTGTGCGCCACCAGGACGTCATCGCCGAGGAAGTCGCACAGATCCGGGAGCTGAGCGCTCCAGCTCTTCGCGTCGACGACGTCTTCGGCCCGGATGCCGTGAATGCGCGTGTTGATCTCGAAGAATCGATCGTGGCCCGCCGGCGGGCGGATGAGCCACCCCGCCGTGGCGACCACGCGGCCGTTGCGCACGCGCGCAAGCCCCACGGAGCACGCCGACGCGCTCGAGGAGTTCGCCGTTTCGAAGTCGATCGCGGTGAAGTCCAGGGGCACGTCCCCAGACTCGCTCCGTGGCCGGTTCCTGCGAGGAAGGCGCGCCGGGAACTCCTGCGGCGGAGGCCCCCTCGGTCCCGTCGGGGCGTGCGAGCGTAGGGTCGGGACATGAGCGATGCGCAGGATCTCTCCCGGTCGTTCGGCCGCGCCGCCGAGGTCTACGAGGCGGGTCGCCCGGACTATCCGGTCGAGGCGGTGAGGTGGATGCTCGAGCCCGTCGTCGGCATCGCACCGGTTCGCGTCGCCGACGTCGGCGCCGGGACGGGCAAGCTCACCCGGGTCTTGCGCGGCATCGGCGCGGACGTCGTGGCCGTCGACCCCGACCCGGAGATGCTGGCGGCGCTCCGAACCGCCGTCCCGGGCGTCCCGACGCTCGTCGGGAGTGCGGAGGCGCTGCCGCTGCCGGGCGCGGGGGAGGGCGCCGGCGCGCTCGATGCGGTCGTGCTCGGGCAGGCGTGGCATTGGGTCGACCCCGCCGGCGCGTCGATCGAGGCAGCCCGGGTCCTCCGGCCGGGTGGTGTGCTCGGGCTCGTGTGGAACCTGCGGGATGAACGTGTGCCGTGGGTCGCTCGGTTGACCGCGGTCATGAAGGGCAGCCACGCGGAGGAGCTCTTGGCCCACGGCGGTCCGGAGGTGCGGGACCCGTTCGTGGGACTCGAAGAGCAGCAGTCGTCGTGGGAGCGCCCCATGACGCGGGCCGGGCTAACCGCCATGGTGCGCTCGCGCAGCTACGTGATCACGGCCGGGGCAGCCGAACGCTCGCGCATCGAGGCCGAGATCGCGGAGTTGTTCGACGAGATCGGCGCGGTCGGCGATGCGGAGGTGTCGCTGCCCTATGTGACGCGAGCCTTCCGTGCCCGCACGCCCGGGCGCGGAGAGGGCGGGGAGCCCACGTAGACTGACATCCCGTGGCTCTTACCATCGGAATCGTCGGTCTCCCCAACGTCGGCAAGTCGACGCTCTTCAACGCCCTCACCAAGAACCAGGTGCTGGCGGCGAACTATCCGTTCGCCACGATCGAACCCAACATCGGCGTCGTGAACCTTCCCGATCCGCGCCTGGAGACCCTGGCCGGCATCTTCGGCTCTGAGCGGATCCTCCCCGCGGCGGTCTCGTTCGTCGACATCGCCGGCATCGTCCGCGGGGCGAGCGAAGGCGAGGGACTCGGCAACAAGTTCCTCGCCAACATCCGGGAGGCCGACGCGATCGCCCAGGTCGTCCGCGGTTTCGCCGACGGCGACGTCGTGCACGTCGACGGCAAGGTCGATCCCGCCTCCGACATGGAGACGATCAACGCCGAGCTGCAGCTGGCCGACCTCGAGACGCTGGAACGGGCGATCGCGCGGTACGAGAAGGAAGTCCGCGGGAAGAAGCTCGATCCCGCCGTCCTCTCCGCCGCGCAGGAGGCGCTGGAGGTGCTGCAGCGGGGCGAGCTCCTCTCGGCGTCTTCGCTCGACCTCACGCCGATCAAGGAGCTCGGCCTGTTGACGGCCAAGCCCTTCATCTTCGTCTTCAACGTCGACGAGTCGGTGCTCACTGACGACGCCCGACGCGCGGAGCTGGCGGCGCTCGTCGCCCCCGCCTCCGCCGTCTTCCTCGACGCCAAGATCGAGTCGGAGCTGATCGACCTCGATCCCGAGGATGCGGCCGAGCTGCTCGCCTCGACCGGTCAAGACGAGTCGGGGCTCGACCAGCTCGCGCGAATCGGCTTCGACACCCTGGGCCTGCAGACCTACCTGACGGCCGGACCCAAGGAGGCCCGGGCCTGGACGATCGGCAAGGGCTGGAAGGCGCCGCAGGCGGCCGGGGTGATCCACACCGACTTCGAGAAGGGCTTCATCAAGGCGGAGGTCATCTCCTTCGACGATCTCGTCGCCGCCGGGTCGGTCGCTGCGGCACGTGCGGCCGGCAAGGCGCGCCTCGAAGGCAAGGATTACGTCATGCAGGACGGCGACGTGGTGGAGTTCCGCTTCAACGTCTAGTCGATGCCCGAGGCCGGATGGGGCAACCCGTGCGTGGCATCGGTGGAGGAGAGCATGACCGAAGACACCCGTGCGATGCTGCGTTCGCTTCCGTCCCTCTCCGGCACCGCGCCGTCGTGGGACGTGGACGACCTTCCGGGCGAACCGGTGAGCCTGTTCCTGGACTGGCTGGACAGCGCGCGTCGCGCCGGGGTTGCCGAGCCGCACGCGATGACGCTGTCGACCGTGGACGAGAGCGGCGTCCCCGACGCGCGGGTGCTCGTGCTGAAGGACGTCGATGACCGTGGCTGGGCGTTCGCGGGCACGCGGTCGAGTGCCAAGGGCCGCCAGCTGGAGGCCGCGCCGCACGCGGCGTTGACCTTCTGGTGGCAGCCGCTCGTCCGCTCGGTCCGTGTGCGAGGGCGCGTCGTCGCGGCCCCCCGTGAGGAGAGCGTCGCCGACCTCCGTGCGCGCAGCGCGGTCGCTCAGCTCGGGGTCGATCCCGAGGACTGGACGCTGTGGCGTGTCGTGCCGGCACGTGTCGAGTTCTGGCAGGGCTCCGCGGACCGCCGTCATCTCCGAGTGGTCTACACGCCCGATGGTGACACCTGGACGAGGCAGTCCTGACCGAGCGGGTTGACGTGGGTTGGTCGTGCGCCGCACCTCGGGCTAGGGTCCCTGGAGTGCACCACGAGATCGCGCTCCCCGACGGCATCCGCCTCCGCTCGCTCGCCCTCGACGACGCGGCCGCTCTCTCGGAGGCGTATCTGCGGAATCGGGTTCATCTGGAACCCACGTCTCCCACACGTGAGGAGACGTTCTTCACCGAGGAGGGACAGCGCGCGGAGATCGAGCGTTCACTGGCGGATGAGCGGGCAGGGGGAGCAGTAGCGCTGGCGCTGCTCGACGCGGACCGGGTCATCGGTCGCGTGACCCTCTCAGGCATCTCTCGGGGCGCCTTCCAGAGCGCGAACCTCGGCTACTGGATGGATGCCGAGTATGCCGGGCGCGGGCTGATGACCGCCGCGGTGCAGGCGACGGTCGCGCTGGCCGCCACCACCATCGGTCTCCACCGGATCCAAGCCAGCACCCTGGTCGACAACGGTGCGTCGCAGGCGGTGCTGCGTCGTTGTGGGTTCGAACGGATCGGCATGGCTCCGCAGTATCTGCGCATCGCCGGCCGCTGGCAGGATCACCTGCTGTTCCAGCGGATCCTCAGCAGCTGAACAGGCAGACCGTCAGCGCACCGTGCGGCGAGCCCGCCGGCGCGCGAGTGAGCCGTGGGCACGCAGCAACTGCGGCATCGCGAGGTACACCGCGACCGGAACCACGATGGCGGTCAATACGAGCGCGCGGAGGACGATCGGCCAGTTCTCCGTGAGGGGGCTGATCGCCGTCATCCCGAGCGTGACGAGGGGGAAGATCGCGAGCCAGGTCAGGAACGCCCGCACGTGGATACTCGGCATCGGCGGGGGACTGGGAATCGCGGTCGGCGAGGTGGCGTCCTCGGCGGACGGAGCGAGAGGAGAGGACGGCGATGTGGGTGTGTGCATGACGACTCCAACTAACTGGTTGGTTTGAGTATTCCGAGCATAGGGCCCGGGCAGACGCGAAGCAACCGAATAGTTGGAAAGCGGTACACTCCGGTCATGGCACGCGATACGGCACGCACGCGCCAACTGCTCCTCGAAGCGGCGACGGCGGAGTTCAGCGAACACGGGTTGTCGGGTGCGCGCGTGGACCGCATCGCGGAGCGCGCGACGGTGAACAAGGAGCGCATCTACCAGTACTTCGGGAGCAAGGACGGGCTGTTCGACGCGGTCGTCGCACATGAGCTCGGGCGGGCCACCGCCGACGTCCCGATCCACGGGACGGGTCCGGAGGCGATCGGCGACTACGCGGCGCGCCTGCTCGATCACGTGTCCGCCCATCCCGAGCTCCCGCGTCTCATGGCGTGGGAGGGGCTCGTCCGTGGCGTCGAGGTGGCCGCGCTCGAACGTCGCCAAGCGCACTGCCTCGACAAGGTGGCTGCCGTCCAGGCCGCCCTCCCGGGCGTCTCCCGCGAGGCGGCCGGAGGACTGCTCCTCTCGATCGTCACCCTGACCGACGGCTGGCACGTCTTCCCGCAGTTGGCGAAGCTCTTCGTCGGCGAGGGAGAATCCGCCGCTCGCGCGCGCCGTGAGCACGTGCGTGCACTCGCGACCCATCTCGCCGCGGAGATCCAGGGAGCGTCGGGACTCGGACGGGGCGACGACGAGGGAAACGCTCGATGAACCGCTCGGAGGGGGAACAGCCGGGTCGCGGGCCCCGTCGCGTCCTCGCCATCGTGTGGCTGGCAGCCGCCGTGATCGTCCTGGTCGCCACCGTGCTCTGGGCCCCGCTGGTGCAGGCGACCGCGTGTCCTGCCGGCACCTCGGACGACTCCTGCTCTGTCTTCTGGTTCGCTGTGTCCTCGTTACCCGCGATCCCGATGCTGTGGCTCTCCGTGGTCGCCGCGACGGTCCTCCTCGCCGCCGTCCTCACCTGGCTGCGCCGCGCTCGGGTCGTTAGCGGCACCGCGCAGTCGACGCAACCCCCTTCGCCGGCGGAGTCTGCGGCCTGAACGTGGGGGCATGACCACCGCAGCCGACTCCTCCGACCGCTTCCCACACGACGACCAGGCCGAGGCCACGGAAGAGATTCCGCAGACGGACCTCCCCTCCTCCACCGCCCAGCCGGAATCGCAAGGCGAAGACCCATTGATCGCCGATATCGGCGAAGAAGGGGAGGGCGACCTCGGCCCCGAAGACCTGACCCCACCTGCCGATCCGGATGACGGCCCGCGCGACCTGCGCACCGAGGTCACCGAGGTCGCCGACGCATCCGATGCGGAGGACGAGGCATGAGAGCCCTCACCTGGCAAGGACGGCGGCACGTCGAGGTACAGGAAGTTCCGGATCCGCGGATCCTGGAGCCGACCGACGCGATCATCCGTGTCACGTCCACAGCGATCTGCGGCTCCGACCTTCACCTGTACGAGGTGTTCGGCCCGTTCCTCGACCGCGGCGACGTCCTCGGCCACGAGACGATGGGCGTCGTGGAGGAGGTGGGCTCGGCGGTGCAATCGCTCGCCCCGGGCCAGCGGGTCGTGATCCCGTTCACGATCGCGTGCGGACAGTGCTTCATGTGTGCTCGCGGTCTCCAGTCCCAGTGCGAGACCACCCAGGTGCGCGAGTACGAGTCGGGGGCCGCGCTCTACGGGTACACCAAGCTCTATGGACAGGTTCCGGGTGGCCAGGCCGAACGATTGAGGGTGCCGCTCGCCGATGCGAACGCCATCCCCGTCGGCGACGATCTTCCCGACGACCGGTATCTGTTCCTCAGCGATATCCTGCCGACGGCGTGGCAGGCCGTGCAGTACGCCCATGTCCCCGAGGGTGGCGCGCTCGCCGTGGTCGGGCTGGGACCGGTCGGACAGTTCGCGTCTCGCATCGGCCGCTACCTCGGTTACGACGTAGTCGGGATCGATCCGGTGCCCGAACGCCGGGCGATGGCCGAGCGACATGGCGTCCGTGCCATCGACGTCGACGACGCGGTGGAGGACATCCGCGGTGCCACGTGGGGCCGCGGGGCGGATGCCGTGATCGATGCGGTCGGAATGGAGGCCCACGGCAATCCTGTCGTCAGCGCGGCGCATCACGTGCTCGGCGCTCTCCCCGACGCCCTCGCGCAACCGCTCCTGCAGACCGCCGGCCTCGATCGGACGGCGGCCCTTCTCAGCGGCGTCGACATGGTGCGGCGCGGGGGAACGCTCTCCATCAGCGGCGTGTACGCGGGGGAGGCTGACCCGTTGCCGATGAAGACCCTCTTCGACAAGCAGGTCACCCTGCGGATGGGGCAGTGCAACGTCCGGCGATGGACCGATGTGCTGATGCCTCTCGTCGAGGCGCCAGACGATCCGCTCGGAACCGAGGATCTGGTCACTCACCGGCCGCCGCTCGGGGAAGCCGCCGAACACTACGAGTTGTTCCAGAAGAAGAAAGACGGCTGTATCAAGGTCGTGCTCGACCCGCAGGCGTGATCGGCGCGGTGCGGACGGGCGTGATCGATGCCGTGTGGATCGCCGGGTGATCGATCGTCAGTCGCGGAGGGGCTTTCGGAGGAACACCTGCGCCGTTCCGTCTCCCTGGTCGATGCGCTCGCTCTCCCGGTAGCCGCAGTCGCGGTACAGGCGGAGGTTGCCTTCGCTGAGGCTCCCGGTGAACAGTTCCGCGACGCGCGCCGTGCTGTGCGACTCCGCCGCTTCGAGGAGTCGTCGACCGAGGCCCTGGCCCTGTTGGTCCGGTGCGATGGCGATCCGTCCGATGAGGAGGGTGTCGTCCTGCTCGCGGGTGCGGATCACCCCCACCAGCCGCCCGTGACGGCGGGCGACCCAGCCGTCCGCGTCGACGAGTTCTGCCTCCACCTGGTCGAGGGTCTGCGTCAGCGGCGGTGTCTCGGCCGAGCCATAAAGCTGTGCCTCGCTGACGAAGGCCGCGCGCTGGACCGTGAGGACTTCGCCGGCATCGTCGGGGCGGAGGGGTTCGATCCGCACGCCCTCTTCGTCTGCGGTGACCGCGGCGGAGGGACCCCGTTCGCCCAGATCCCAGAGCGCGAGCAGCGCCGCGCGCACCGTCGCATCCAGGATCTCCTCGGGTGATCCGTCGAACTGATATGCCTGGGTGGTGACTCCGGAGCGGGTCGCCACGCCGATATGCACCTCGCCCGCGGGGTGTCCGTCGGCGGGATCCGGCCCGCCGACTCCTGTCGCCGAGACGCACGCGTCCGCAGCGAGGACCCTCAGACCCGCCTCGGCGAGTTGACGGGCGCACGAGGGGGAGCAGGGGTCGGTGCCGGGCTCCAGGGAGAGGAGGTCATGCTTCGTCTGCAGCTCATACGCGACGATGGAACCTCGGAACCACGCAGAGGCGCCCTCCCCGCGGCCGAGGGCGGTGGCGATCGCTCCGCTCGTGAGCGATTCCACGGCGCCGATGTGGGTCCCGGTTTCCTCGCACCTGCGGGCGATGGCGGCGATGAGATCGTCGGTGTCCGCCGGGGGTATGTCGGTCACTGGGGAACCTCCTCATGGCTGGGGCCGCTCGTCTCCCCATCCTCGTCGACGGGCTCAGGGACCAGCCACAGGCCGGCCGGTGTGTGTGCAGCCAGCGCGAGCGCCTGGATCCAGCGGGCGTTCAGCGGTCCACTCCGGCGCTCGTCGAAGGTGTAGGCGAGCCCGACGTCTGGCGTGACCCACACTGCCAGGCGACCGCCGCCCTCCTCCGGAGGTTGCGTCCAGGTGAACATGAACGGCTCGTGCCGGCGCAGCTTGTCCCCGATGACCCACTGCAGGTGACGGAGGGTGCGGTCGTCCGTGACGAGGCGATGACGTCCGTCGTAGACCAGTCTGCTCACCGGCACCAGCATGGGTCGCGACGGGACCCGCGAGATCGCAGTACCCCCTGGACGAAGGCGAGAGCCGCTAAACGAAAGCGTCGAGCGGCGAACGACGGGGTCGCTCCCACCGCGGAGCCGAGGTCCGGGTCGAGGCTGAGCGATCATCCGCGGTTCCGACGCGTGGCGTGGGGGCTCTCCCCGAACGCGGCACGGTAGTGCGCAGCGAAGCGCGACGGGTGGATGAACCCCCACCGGCGCGCGATCTCGGCGACGCTCGTCGTCTCCTCCCGGCGCAGCTCTTCGCGCACGGCGACGAGTCGTGCGTGTCGGAGCGCCTGCATGGGCGTGACATCGAGAGCGCGGCGGAAGGCGTACTGCAGTCCGCGCGTCGACATTCCGGCCGCACGCGCGATGTCGTCGAGTCCGATCGGCTGGTCAGCGTGCGCCTCGATGAAACTCAGTGCGCGTCGGACGCTCGTCGGGGCCGCGCGCCGCTGCGACGTGCGGTCGGCGTCGTCGAGGAAGGTCGGCGAGAACGCCACGAGGGTCGCTTGCGCGGCGAGGCGCCGGAGCTCGACTGCCGCGAGCGCGCTGGGCTCCTCGGGGTCACCGAGGACCGACGAGGCGACGTAGCGATAGGTGCGTTCCCAATGACGCGCCGCCGCGCCGGAGATCGGACGGGTGTCCCACCGATGCGGACGCGGATGCTCCCGGCCGGTGAGCGCATGAGCCGCCCGTTCGAGCTCGGAACGGTCGAACACGAGAGCGTGGACCCGGCCGCGACCGTCCCACCGCGCGCTGATGGGGCGTCCGTCGGTGGCCCACGGGAGGTCGCCGTTCAGCGCACCCTCCTCGTCCCAGGCGCCGCCGCCGGCGACGGTCAGCCGGCAGACCATGATCTGGTCCTCCGGCGCCGCGTGCGAGCGCACCGGGGCATCGAGGTCGTAGGCGACGACGGAGACCCCTTCCCAGGTGGCCGAGGACCACGAGAACCGATACTGCTGGTGGGAGGCGCGTCGGAGATGGGCCGAAGGCACCACGGCACGCCACGTCTCTTCGACGGCATCCGCTCCCGTGGTGTGGATACGAACCCTCTCGATCATCGCCGCGTCATGCGGTCTGGCCCGAGTGCGCGCCCTCGTCGATCTCCTCGACCACCTTCGCGTTGAAGGCGGGAAGATCATCCGGTGTGCGGCTGGAGACAAGTCCCTCGTCGACCACGACCTCCTCGTCCACCCACGTGGCTCCGGCGTTGCGCAGATCGGTCTTCAGGCTCGGGTAACTCGTGAGTGTCCGCCCCGACAGGACGTCGGCCTCCGCGAGGATCCACGCGGCATGACAGATCGCGCCGACGGGCTTGTGCTGCTGGAAGAAGTCGCGCGTGAAGTCGACCGCCGCCGCGTCGAGCCGCAGGTGGTCGGCGTTGACGACGCCGCCGGGAAGGACGAGCGCGTCGAAGTCGCTGGCACGGGCGCCGTCGGTCGTGAGGTCGACGGGCTGGGTGTGTCCGTTCTTCCCGGAGATGCTGCCGCTCGACGGGGCAACGAGCACGGCCTTCGCTCCGGCGGATGTCACCGCCTCCCACGGCGAGGTGAGCTCGCTGTCTTCGAAGCCGTCGGTCGCGAGAAAGGCGACCTTCTTTCCGCTGAGGTGAGTCATGACGGCAGGCTAGGTCGGGCCGCCGACACGAAAGAGGGGGTTGACAACTTACGCACAGGCACTGACGGTGCGGCAGGCGACCGTGTTAGGCTCAGTCGTCCTGTCCGGCCGATTCGTCCCCGATCCTCTGCCCTCTTCTGATGCAGACGGGTTGATGATGGTTTGCTCCGGTGTCCTCCGATTCCGACCTGCGACCCGCTCGCCTGTCCTCCACACCACCCACATACGTCCGAGTCGGAACCTTCGGCTCGGCACCCCGGTCGCCTCGGCGGCCCGAACAACAGAAGGAAAGACACGATGGCCACTGGCACCGTGAAATGGTTCAACTCCGAGAAGGGCTACGGCTTCATCGCTCCCGATGACGGCTCCGCCGACCTGTTCGCTCACTTCAGCGCGATCGCCGGCGAAGGCTTCAAGGAACTCCGCGAAGACCAGAAGGTCGAGTTCGACGCCGAGCGTGGCCCCAAGGGCATGCAGGCAGCGAACATTCGCGCGCTCTGAGACTTCCCGTCAGCCGGGCTCCGTATCGCACGGGGCCCGGCTTTCGTGTGCCCGGGCACATGCCGTTGCCGCCATGTGGGCCTGCGTACGGTGGGGCATAGCGATCGGCGTCCGCCTTTGGCTCTCCGGCCCCCGGGTCCCGATCTCCAGCAGGTGTCTCCATCTCCTCTCCCGTTCTTGCCCCTCGCCTCGGGCCGCTTCGACAGACCTACGCCGGGACGGACGAGTTCCCGCCCCTCACCCGCGCCTACACCGAGGTGGCGCAGGTCGTACGAGAGACGGGACTCCTCCGTCGGACGCCGTGGTTCTACGGATTCGTCGGTGCCGCGATCGCCGTGGCCTTCGCGGGGTGCATCACCGGGTTCATCCTGGTGGGCGACAGCTGGTTCCAACTGCTGATCGCGGCGGCGCTGGGGATCCTGTTCACGCAGGTCGCCTTCCTCGCGCATGAGGCGGCGCATCGCCAGATCCTCGCGTCGGGCCCCGCCAATGACCGGCTCGCACGCCTGCTCGGAAACGGCGTCGTCGGCATGAGCTACTCGTGGTGGTCGACGAAGCACACCCGCCACCACGCCAATCCCAACCGTGTCGGCAAGGACCCCGACATCGAGGTCGACACCATCTCGTTCCTGCAGGAGGACGCCGCGCGAGCGCGAGGTGTCCAGCGCCTCCTCACGCGGTATCAGGGATGGCTGTTCTTTCCGCTCCTGACCCTGGAGGGCCTGAACCTCCACGCCCTCGCGGTCCGGCACCTGCTGGGCCGGGCCCCGGTCAAGGGCCGCTTCATCGAACTCGGGCTGCTCGCCGCCCGCTTCCTGGTCTTCGTCGCCCCCGTGTTCGTCTTCCTGCCCCTGGGACTGGCGTTCGCGTTCCTCGGGGTGCAACTGGCCGTGTTCGGCGTGTACATGGGTGCGTCGTTCGCGCCGAACCACAAGGGGATGGCCGTGATCGCGCCCGACGCTCGGCTCGACTTCTTCAGCAAGCAGGTGAGGACCTCGCGCAACATCGGCGGCGGTTGGTGGGCGACGTGGCTGATGGGTGGTCTCAACTACCAGATCGAGCACCACCTCTTCCCCAACATGCCGCGCCCCGCCCTCGCCCGTGCACGCGAGATCGTCATCGACCAGTGCCG
>JBMDWQ010000090.1:0-6004 GCA_048594675.1 Microbacterium sp.
GCGGCGCTCAAGGTGCACGGGCCCCACACCCTGAGCGAGCTCGCGGAGCGCGAGCGGGTGTCGGCACCGTCGATGAACCGCACCGTCAACTGCCTTGAGGAGTCGGGATATCTCACTCGGACGGCTGCCGACGACGACCGCCGCAAGGTGCGGATCGCCTTGACCCCCGACGGCCTCGCCGTCGTGGAGGAGACCACCCGCCGGCGCGACTCCTGGTTGGAGCATTCGCTCGACGCGCTCACCGACGCTGAGCGCGCGACCCTCACCGAGGCCGCCGAGATCATGCGGAAGGTGGCCGACCGATGAGCGCCATGTTCCGCTCGTTCTCCATCTTCAACTACCGGGTGTGGTTCATCGGCGCGCTCGTGTCGAACGTCGGCGCGTGGATGCAGGCGACGGCGCTGAGCTGGGTCGTGCTCACGGAACTGACTGAGAACGACGCCGCAGCGATGGGCGTGACGATGGCCCTGCAGTTCGCCCCGCCGCTCCTTCTCGTGAGCGTGACCGGGTGGGTCGCCGACCGCTTCGAGCGCCGCCGGCTGCTGATGCTCACCCAGAGCCTCTTGCTCCTTCTCGGTGCCGCGATCGGCGTGCTCCTGCTCCTCGGTCTCATGACGCTGCCCTTGATGTACACGTTCGCTCTGGCACTGGGCGTCGTCGCCGCGTTCGACAACCCCGCCCGCCAGGCCTTCGTCTCCGATCTCGTGTCCCGCGAGAACGCCTCCAACGCCGTCGCCCTCAACGCCGCCTCCTTCAACGGTGCCCGCATGATCGGGCCCGCCGTCGCCGGGGTCGTGATCGTCGCGATCGGTACGGGGTGGGTCTTCCTCGTCAACGCCGTGACGTTCCTCGCGATGATCGTCGCCCTCGGCCTCATCCGCACCGATCAGCTCGTCCCCCGCGCCGCCGCACCCGGCGCCGCGCGACTGGCCGACGGATTCCGCTACGTCGCGGGGCGCCCCGACCTCCTCGTGGCGTTCGTGATGGTGTTCCTCCTGGGCGCGTTCGGGATGAACTTTCCGATCTTCGCGTCGACCATGGCCCTGGAGTTCGGGCAGGAGGCCGACGGGTACGGACTGCTCAGCTCGATCCTCGCGATCGGATCACTCGCCGGGGCGCTCATGGCCGCGCGGCGCGATCGGGCCCGGATCCGCATGGTGATCCTCGGAACCGGCCTGTTCGCCATCGCCGCCACCGTCTCCGCGTTCATGCCGACCTATTGGCTCTACGCGGCGACCCTCATGGTCACCGGCTTCGCCGTGGTCACCACGCTCACGACCGCCAACGGATACGTCCAGACCACCACTGACCCGGCCCTGCGCGGGCGGGTGCTGGCGCTCTACATGGCGATCCTCATGGGCGGCACGCCGCTGGGCGCCCCGATCGTCGGGTGGGTGGCGGCCGAGTTCGGCCCGCGCATCGCGATCCTCGTCGGCGCGGCTGCGGCCCTCGTGGCCTTCGCCGTCGGGTTCGGCTGGCTCCTCGTCTCGGGCCGCCTGCACCGGAACGAGTCCCGTCGCTTCGCGTTGACGATCGAGGAGACCCGCCCCATCGCCGTCGTGGCCCCGGAGGAGTTCAGCGACGAGGTGGCGGCCACGACCCCCATCCGGCTTCCCGATCCCGTCCGCCCCGGCGACGTCGTCGAGCGCCGCCGCATCTCCTCCGACACCGCCACGGATCGCCGTCATGCCCGCTCCCGCTGACCGCCGGCGACTCGCGGAGATGCTCGGCATCCGCACGCCGATCGTGCTCGGTCCTTTCGGCGGGATGTCCTCGATCGCGCTGACCGCCGCCGTCAGCAACGCGGGCGGACTGGGATCGTACGGGCTGTACGGTTACGACGGCGAGCGGATCGTCGAGACGGCCTCGCTCATTCGCGCCGCGACAGACCGCCCGTTCGCCCTCAACCTCTGGATGCCCACCGGCGCCGAGGTCGTTCCCGGCGAGGTCGACACGACCGCGGCGCTCCGCACGGCCGCGCCGTTGTACGACGCCCTCGGGATCCCCGCCCCCGCGGGAACGCCCGAGCGCTACCTCGTCGACGTCGGGGAGCAGCTCGAGGCGGTCCTGGACGCCCGCCCCGCCGTCCTCAGCGTCATCTTCGGGATGCCCGACCCGGACACGATGGAACGGCTCCGCGCCCGCGACATCCGAGTCATCGCGGGTGCGACGACGGTCGCCGAGGCCCGCGCCGTCGCTGCCGCGGGAGCCGACGCGGTCGTCGCGAGCGGCGCCGAAGCGGGCGGACACCGCGTCAGCTTCCTGCGACCGGCCGAGGAGTCGCTCGTCGGCACGGTCGCCCTCGTCCCACAGGTGGTCGATGCCGTCGACATCCCCGTGATCGCCGCCGGCGGCATCGCCGACCGCCGCGGGGTCGCTGCCGCGTTCGCTCTGGGTGCGGCCGGTGTCCAGGTGGGCACGGCATTCCTGCGCACCCCCGAGTCGGCCGCGAGCGCCGCCCACCGCGCCGCCCTCTCCCGCATCGCCGCGGAGGACACCGTGCTCACCCGCGCCGCCACGGGGCGATGGGCGCGCGGGATCCGCAATCGCCTGCTCGAGACGGTCGACGCGGGCGAGGTCGCCCCGTTCCCCGCCCAGAGCTGGGTCGTCGGAGCATTGCGCGCCGAGGCCAACCGGCGGGGAGAGGGCGACCTGCAGTCGCTCTGGTCGGGCCAGGCCGCGGCCCTCGCGAGCGACGTCTCGGCCGCCGACCTCTTCGCGGAGCTGACAGCGGGCCTGCCGGAGGAGAACCCGCACCGGTGACCACGTGCGCGGTCTCGGCATTGTCAACCCCGGGGGCGGAGCGGTGGCGCCGCCCTATCCTGTCGGCATGAGCACCCCGGAATCCGACAGCGACCAGCAGGACGCAGCCCCCGCCCAGCCCGTGCAGCACGCCCCGACCGAGCGCGATGCGCCGGAGGAGGACAAGGCGCCCGCCGGTGGCGACGAGACGACCGAGGACCAGCTCGACGCCGACAACGCCGCCGAAGAGGCGACGATCGCCGCCCTCGACCCCGACGACTCCCCCGCCTGACCCGCGGGCCCGCTGACCCGCGGCCCTGGGCTCAGGCTTCCCGCGTGATCGTGACGGCCACGTGGAGGTTGCTCTTGAAGGGACCGGCATACACTCCGCGCAGCGGCGGAACGTCGTTGTAGTCCCTGCCGCGCCCCACGAGCACATGCCGGTCGCCGATCTCGGCCGTGTTGGTGGGATCGTAGCCCTGCCAGTCGCCGACGTACCACTCCACCCAGGCGTGCGACTCCCCCGTCACCGCCATCCCGATCTCGGGGTTCTGGTGCGGGTGCAGATACCCCGAGACGTAGCGCGCGGGGATCCCGACGTGGCGAAGCGCTCCGAGGGTGATATGGGTGATGTCCTGGCACACGCCCTTGCGCTGGACCCAGGCCTCGGCGGCGGTGGAGTGGACCCCGGTGCTCCCGGGCATGTACTCGACGGCATCGCCGATCGCGTGGGCGATGGCCAGAGCCGCGCCCGCCGGGGTGTCGTGCTCGGCGGCGATGGCCTGCGCGATCTCGGCGACCTCGGGGTGGGGGGCCGTGCGCGCGGTCTGCCCGCGCATCTCGACCGTGGCGATCTGACGCTCGGACTCCCGAGCGAGGCGATCCCAGTCCAGATCGGTCGGCTCGAGCGGCCGCGGACGCACCTCGACGAGGGAGCGCGCCGTGATGCGCAGCGACGAGTGACCTGCCAGCACGTCGAACGAGGCGACGCGCGTGCCGAAGTAGTCGACGTAGTGGTTGACGCTCGAGTTGGGCTCGATGTCCAACTGCGAGCTCAGCACGAACTGACTGTCGGTGGAACTCGGCAGCATGCGCGCCTCGTTGTACGACGCCCCGACCTCGCCCTCATAGCTGAACCCGGTCGCGTGCTCGATGCGCAGGCGCTTCATGAGGTCTCTCCGATCCAGCTCGGCTCGGCATGGGTGGGGAAGAAGCGGCTGCGGATCGCCTCCGACGCCTCACGCGTGACCTTCTGCACCCGGTCCATGTGGAGCGGAAGCTCGTCGAGGATCTCCGTGATCGGGCGGTATTCGAGGTCGTTGCGGATGCGTCCGAGCGCGCGCAGCACCGTGTTGGAGTGACCCACGCGGTCGGCGACGGGGTCGATCGCGCGCATGCAGTCTTCCGCGCGCTGGATCGAGTGGATGATCGATCGCGGGAAGAGGCGGTCCAGCAGCAGGAATTCCGCCGCGTTGCTCGCGCTCGGCATACCGCGATACGTGCGGACGTACGCCTCGTAGGCGCCGCACGAGCGGAGGATCGTCGTCCACGACGGCCCCGACGCCTCGGTCAGCGAGCGGGTCGCGAGCATGCGGGCCGTCATGTCGGTGCGCTCGATGGAGCGGCCGAGAGTGAAGAACTGCCACGCTTCGTCACGGCTCGTCGACGAGTCCGAGATGCCGACGGCGAGCGCCGCCCGCTCGCGCACCCACTGGAAGAACTCGTGCACCTTCTCGTCGTTGAGCCGTCTCGGCATCCGCGAGTAGGTCGTGTTGAGCGTCTCCCACAGCTCCGTGGAGACGATCTCCCGGGCACGGCGGGCGTTCTCGCGCGCGGCCTGCAAGGAGTAGGCGATGCTCGACGGGTTCTGCCGGTCGACGGCGAGGTGGGTGAGCACGTCGCCGCGCGTCACCCGCTCGACATCGGCAGGCGGGAAGCTCCCCATGACGCCCATGAGCGACCGGCACGCGGTGTCCTCATCGATCCACGGGTCCTCCAGCAGGAGCTGGAGGTGGACGTCGAGGATGCGCGCGGTGCCGTCGGAGCGCTCGATGTAGCGTCCGATCCAGAACAGCGACTCGGCGATGCGGCTCAGCATGACCCCGCCTCCTCGGTGTGAGGAGCGGACGGACCCGCATCCTTCCCCTGTTGCTGCTGTTCCTGCTGTTCGCCACTGGAGCGGGGCCGGTCCTGCGGCGAGTGGGCCTGCTCGTCCTGCGGGTCGTAGATGATCGTGATGGCCTCGGTGACCGACGCCTGCTCGGCCACGAGGCCGGCGAGGTTCTGGCCCTGCGCGTACTCGGAGCTGCGCGGGGCGTCACCGCCGACGATCCACGTGTCCTTCGATCCGCCGCCCTGGCTGGAGTTGACCACGAGCTGTCCCTCGGGGAGCGCGACGCGGGTGAGCCCTCCCGGCAGCACCCACACGTCGTCGCCGTTGTTGACGGCAAAGGGTCGGAGGTCGGCGTGGCGGGGACGCATCCCCTCCTCCACCAGCGTCGGGATGGTGGACAGCATCACCACGGGCTGCGCGATCCACCCCCGCGGGTCGGTCAGTAGTTTCGTCCGCAGCGCCTCCAGTTCGGCGCGGCTCGCGTCGGGCCCCACGACCAGGCCCTTGCCACCCGAGCCGTCGACGGGTTTGACGACAAGCTCGTCGAGCCGGTCGAGCACCTCCTCCAACGCGTCCGGATCCTCCAGGCGCCACGTGTCGACGTTCTTCAGAATGGGCTCCTCGGCGAGGTAGTACCGGATGAGGTCGGGGACGTAGGTGTAGAGGAGTTTGTCGTCGGCGACACCGTTGCCCACCGCGTTGGCGATCGTGACGTTGCCCAGCCGTGCGGCGAGCATGAGACCGGGAGCGCCGAGCATCGAGTCGGCGCGGAACTGCAGCGGGTCGAGGAAGTCGTCGTCGACACGGCGGTAGATGACGTCGACTCGGCGCGGTCCGCGCGTCGTGCGCATGAACACCTTGCCGCCGACGCACTGCAGGTCGCGACCCTCCACGAGCTCCAGGCCCATGAGCCGGGCGAGGAGCGTGTGCTCGAAGTAGGCGGAGTTGTAGACGCCGGGGGTCAGGACGACCACGTTCGGGTCGTCGATCCCGGGCGGGGCCGAGGCCCGCAGGGCCTGGAGGAGCTTGTTCGGGTAGTCGCCCACGGGCTGCACGCGCATCGAGACGAACAGTTCCGGGAGGGTCTGCGCCATCACCCGGCGGTTGGAGATCACGTAGCTGACCCCCGACGGCACCCGCACGTTGTCC
>JBMDWQ010000091.1:0-20322 GCA_048594675.1 Microbacterium sp.
CTCTCGCGGTCGTAGCCGGCCTGGCCGAGCACCTTCGCGAGGCGGGCATTCGCGGACTGCTGGCTGATGTTGCCGAAGATGTAGCTGCCGATCGCCGCGCAGACGTCGAACTGTTCGTCGGGGGGCACGCCAAGGGCGGACAGCCGACTGCCGATCGCCTCGTAGATCTGGGCGGCGGTCATCCGCGTGGGGTCGTCGTAGAGGGTGGACCCCAGCCACGGGTGGGCTTCGCTCGCGCGCCAGAGCGACACCGCGACTCCCCGAACCGAACCGACCGGCCCCGGCTCCTCGGGAGCCTCGGACAGACAGTCCGTGATCACCCTGTTGGTGGCGGCGGAGAGCAGCTCGTCCTTGCCCGCGACGTAGTGGTAGAGCGCGCCCGCGCCCGTCGAGAAGTGGGCGGCGAGGCCGCGGAACGTGAGTGCGTCCTCGCCGTCGCGGTCGAGGATGGCGATCGCCGCGTCGACGATGCGCTCCCGTGACAGGGAGTCACGACGCCGGGGGGCGGGCTTCTTCACGGCCTCACGCTAGCACGCTTGACAGTCTTGGAACAACGTTCCATACTCTTCCATGGAACGGCGTTCCAAACAGAATCGCCCGGATCGGAGAGAACACCATGACCACCGCCCTGAAGACATCGCCGCGGTACTACCCGTCGCTGCGGGCGGCCTGGATCCCGCTCGCGGCGCTCTGTCTCGCGTTCTTCGTCGAGATGGTCGACAACACCCTTCTCACGATCGCGCTGCCGACGATCGGTCGCGATCTCGGCGGGAGCACGACGGCGCTGCAGTGGATCACGGCCGGATACGCGCTGACCTTCGGCGGGCTGCTCCTGACCGCGGGGTCGATCGCCGACCGGTTCGGCCGCAAACGAGTGCTGATGATCGGCCTCGCCCTGTTTGGACTCATCAGCATCGGCGTGGCGTGGGTGTCGACGGCGAACGAGCTCATCGCCCTGCGCGCGGCACTGGGCATCGCGGCGGCGATGATGGCGCCCATCACCAACTCGCTCGTCTTCCGCCTCTTCGAGACCGACGAGCTGCGCCGCAAGGCCATGACGATCATGATCGTCGTCGGAATGAGCGGCTTCGTGCTCGGCCCGCTCATCGGCGGGACGGTGCTGGCCCACGTGAGTTGGCATTGGCTCCTGCTCGTGAACGCGCCGATCGCGCTCATCGCGATCATCGGCGTCCGTTTCGGTGTCCCGGCGGACGATAAGGACGGCCTCACCGACGACAAGCTCGACATCCCCGGAGCGCTCCTCAGCATCGCGACGATCGGGCTCGCCTGCTACACGGCGACCAGCGGCGTCGAGAACGGATGGCTGTCTCTGCCGACCGTCGCGATCGGACTGGGAGCGATCGCCTCGCTCATCGCCTTCATCTGGCGGGAGCGCACGGCCCGCTATCCCATGCTCGATCTCGCGCTGTTCCGGACCGGCCCGGTACGGGGAGCCGCGATCGCGCAGGGAGGCGCCGCGCTCGCCATGGCGGGCGTCATGTTCAGCCTGATCCTGCACTTCCAGTACGCGTACGGCTGGTCGCCGCTGGTGGCCGGGCTCGCCAACCTGCCGATCATCGTGACGATGCTCGTCGCCTCACCGCTGGCCGAGTGGCTGGTGAAGCGCTATGGCCAGCGCGTGGCGTGCGTGATCGGCTCGAGCGTGCTCACCACGGCGCTTGTGGCGATGGCGTGGGCCGTCCCGAACGGCTATCCCGCGATCGCCGCGTGCATGGTGCTTTTCACCGTGGGGCTCCGCGTCGTGCTGACCACCGCCGCCATCGCGCTCATCAACGCCATGCCGGAGAACCGCACCTCGGTCGGAGCCGCCCTCAACGACACCGCGCAGGAAGTCGGCACGAGCGTCGGAACCGCGCTCATCGGCACGCTGATCGCGACGCTCGTGGCCACGGTCCTCCCCGCCGGCGTGTGGAGCGCTGAGCTCGTCGCCCACTTCTTCCACGGCGAGCAGATCGCCTACCTGGTGATGGCGGTCGTCGTGGGTGCCATCTCCATCGGCGGGTCGCTGGTGCTGACGGGCTCCCGCGTCGCCGAGGAGTGAGCCCTCGCGGGGCCTCCCGTGCCCCGCCCCGTCCTGCTCGCTCAGCTGGCGCAGGTTGCCCCGCTCAGATGGCGCAAAGTGTGGTCACGCAGGTTGATTTCGCGCGAAGTGCGCCACCTGAGCGGGGTGGAGAGGGGATGTTAGGTGCGTCACCTACCAGCGCTCAGGTGACGCATCCCGCGGGCACCCTGAACTCAGGTGACGCATTCTGCGCCTGTTCGGCGATGGAAAGCACACTTTGTGCCACAGGAACGATTCGGCCGGGTGTCTTCGTGTATTGCCCCGGCCCACGACGGAAAGCGGCACACCATCTGAGAAATAGGATGCGAAGTGCGCGTCCTTTCGCAGGGCACGCCGACGCAAAGGAGCACTCGTGACCGTGTCTGAGCAGACGGATGAAGAGCTGATCTTCCGTGTGAGCGGCGGCGATGAGGCCGCGTATCGACACCTCTTCCGGCGACACGAGCGCGCAGCATATCGGGTGGCTCTTCTCCTGACGCATTCGCCGTGGGACGCGGAGGAGGTGGTGGCCTCCGCTTTCCTCGAACTGTGGCGCAAGCGTGACGAGGTCCGACTCGTCGAAGACTCGGTGCTTCCCTGGCTTCTGACGGTGGTGTCATTCGTGGCGAAGAACCAGCAGCGCGGGACGGTGCGCTACCGTCGCCTGCTCGCAAAAGCTCCCCACAGTGGACACTCGCCCGATCACGCCGACGAGGTGGCGCGGACGGTCGACGCATTGCGAGTCTCCGCGGCCGTGCAGGAGGCCTTGGCGGAACTCAACGCCCGTGAATCGAGCATCGTGCTCCTGTGTGTGGTGCAGGAACTCACCACGCGAGACGCTGCCCTGGCGCTCGGCATTCCGGAAGGCACCGTCAAGTCCCGACTCTCACGACTGAAAGCCAGATTGAGGTCGCGCCTCAGTCCCTACGGTCCAATGCCAGAGACCGCCGACGCCTGACTGACGAACACCTCACGGGCCCCACGAAACAACTCCCGCGAAAAGGGAACCGTCTACGGCTACCCGGACATTACGTCGCATGGAGAACTCAACACCGTCCGCGCAGCATGGACGAGGTTTCCCGCCTCGCCGTTACCGCCGGACTGCTTGCCGGCACCTCATTGCCCAGCGGGCAACGTGTTGAGCGTCCTGTCTCGCCGATGGATGGTTCCGGCCCTCATCGCCGTGATCATCGCGTTGATTGCGGGACTTGCCGTGGTCTCGGTTCGTATGGCGCTAAATCCCGCCGAAGCGGCGCCGGAGGTCGATTGTTCGGTTGCCGCGCGAGATGACGCTGACGAGGCGCGGACCGTGGCGGATGCGTGCGGAATCGACGTCGAGATCCAGGGTGAGCGCACGCCGTGGGAGACCAGTTGGGCCACGGCCGGAGGGAACTCCCGTCTGCTTGTCTCGGCGGTTCCCACGTCGACGAATGTCAATGGCACCTGGGAGGACATCGATCCGACGATCGACTCGGAGCCGGAGGGCGATGGGATGATGCACGCGCTCGCACCGGTGTTCAGCGTGTCTTTCAATCCGGGCGGCAGCGCGGGAGAAGACCTGCCTCTCGCACAGATCGAACGGGAGGGAAAGACGCTCAAGCTGTGGTTCCCTCTTCCGTTGTCTGTGCCGGAGGTCGAGGGCACCGTGGCGACTTATGGGCTCTTCGAGGGTGCAACGCTGACCGTCTACGTCAATGAGTCCGGAACCGGGTTCGCGCCGATCTTGACCCTCGCGTCCGCTTCTGCGGCGGAGGAGTTCCGTTCGAGGCTCGCGCAGGCGCGCGACGCCGCGGATCTTCCGGGCACGGGCTGGGATCTTCCTTTCCGCCTGGAACTCTCGGAGGGACTCTCGGTCGAGATGCGTCCGCACGGCGCCTTCGAGATTGTTGACGCCGACGGCCTCGTCTCGTTCTCGGCGCCGCCGTCGCTGATGTGGGACGCTGCAGCCGGCGAACCAGTCCCGGGACAGCCGGCCGCCGCAACCCCGCCGGTGGGTGACGTCGCTCCCCCGATCGCGCGCGGTCCGGAGCCGTGGCCGGGCGACGCCGTCGTACAGATGCCGGTGCGCGTCGAGGACGACTCCCTCATCATCACGCCGTCCGCGGACTTCCTCGCCGACCCCGACACGGTTTGGCCGGTGCGGATCGATCCCGTGATCGAAGGGCAAGGCGCGGCGGAGTGGATCATGCTCCGCACGGGTGGCTTCACGTCCTCCGTGTGGAAGTTCAGCGACATCAGCCCCGGATACACCGGGGGTGGCATGGGCCGCTGCAACGAATCGTCGTGCAACGCGACGTATACAGCGCGGCTGGTGTGGGAGTTCAGCGGAATGACCAAGCTGAAGGCGGCGACGAGTGCCGATGTGATCAGCGCTCAGTTTCGTGTGAAGGGTCTGCACTCCTACAGCTGCACTCCGCAACGAGCCAATCTGCACCTGACCTCGGGTATCTCCTCGTCGTCCACATGGAGCTCGGTCACGTGGAAAGACCAGGTGAGCTATCGCACCGACGCCCACCGCGAGAGCTGCAACAACGTGCGGACGGTCGAGTACGACGCTACGGCGGCGGCGGAGGACTTCGCAGACAGCAGCACCAGCTACCTCGCACTCGGACTGAAGGCCAACAGCGAGACGACGATGGCGGGGTGGAAGAGGTTCCACAAATCTGCCGTGCTCGACGTCGAGTACAACCGCGCCCCAAACGCTCCGACGGTGACTAATCTCCTGTCACCCGAGAAGGCGTGTGCCACCGGGTCGAGTGCGCCATACATCAACACTCTCACCCCGACGCTTCGTGCGAAGGGCTCCGATCCCGACGGCGACGACGTCGGCATCGCTTTCATCGTCGTCAAGACCGGCGTCGAATCGACAGTGTTCTCGACCAGCGCTACGACTCCGAAGGGGGCGGGCGAAGTCCACACCAAGAAGGTCGAAGCGGGGAAGCTCGAGGACAACACGCGGTATCGATACCGCGCAAAGACGTGGGACAAGAAGCGCTACTCGGGATGGGGTGTGCCGTGCGAGTTCATCACGCTGGTCGGTGCGCCGCCGACACCGACGATCACGGCGGTATCGGGTGCGGCTGCGGTGTACTCCACGAACGTCGAGACCGGCGGCGTGGGGGTGAAGGGGCGATTCCAGATCGCCATCGCCAACCCCGACCGCGTGCAACAGATCAAGATAACGTCCGAGGGGCAGACGTCGACGGGCACCATTACGGTCTCGGGAAGCGGCCCCTGGACGGTAGACCTAGAGCCCACGAGGGCCGGCGCGCAGACGATCAAGGCCCAGGCCTTCAGTAAGACAGGATCGTCGGGACCGATAGCGACCTACACCTTCGATGTCGCCGGCGCACGTGAAGGCGCCATCTGGATGCTCGACGAGGGTACCGGCACCGCCGCGGCGGACACCGCCGACACCGGGTTCGCCCGTGATCTGTCGATCTCGGGCGCCACCTGGACGTCGGGGCCGCACGCACTGTTCGGCTCGCGCACGGGGGACAAGGCGCTCCTGTTCGACGGGGTGAACGACGCCGCCACGACGCCGAGCCCGCCGTTGACGACGACGCATGCTTTCGCCCTCTCGGCATTCGTGTGGCTGAACGGTGGGACCACTTCGCAGGGGAAGTCCTACACCGCGCTCTCGCAGGACGGAGTAAAGGAGTCCGGGTTCGAGCTTGGATACCGCGACGCGTGTCTCACCTCGCCCACGCGCGGTTGCTGGGCATTCTCCCTTCCCGCCAGCGACTCGGCGACCGCATCCGAACTCGTCGTGAAGTCGGAGGTTCCGGTCACGACCGGGCAGTGGGTGCACATCGTTGCCGACCGCAACTCGACCGGCAGCCAAGTGCGGTTGTGGGTGTGCCCGGTGGGCTCACCGACGGCACCGACGGCGGCGATCCCGACGCGGACGTCCGTGTCGACGTCGAATCCGCGATGGAAGGCGGAGGGCTCCTTCGTGCTCGGCCGAGGAAAGGACAACGGAGCGGCAACGCGATGGTGGCCGGGGCGCATCGACAACGTCCGGCTCTTCCCGGGCCAGGTGGTCTCGGAGGCGAAGGTGCGCCGGATGTGCAGCGGCGCGGAGGCATCGGACTTCGGGGGCGATCCTCGACTGCTCGATCCCACTATCGAAGACGGCAGGGAATGACGATGATGCTCCGACGCACGCTGATGACGGTCA
Source organism: Microbacterium sp. (assembly GCA_048594675.1). Classification (GTDB taxonomy): domain Bacteria; phylum Actinomycetota; class Actinomycetes; order Actinomycetales; family Microbacteriaceae; genus Microbacterium. The sequence goes on from JBMDWQ010000091.1 coordinate 6,243, forward strand.
CCGCCGTCGCGCTGGCTCTGACCCTCGTCGTCGATCCGCTGGGGCTCTCCGTGGTGCCCGGCTTGTCGGCCGGAGCAGATGAGCTCGACGAGGATCGAGAGGGGAACCGCGTCAAAGCCATTGATGCCCTCGAACTCCCCACCGCGGCAACCGCGACGTCGATCGACGGGTCCGAGTACCAGATCGGCGAGGCGGATCCGAGCCTGGTCGAGCTTGCTACCACCGCCCCGGTGGTCGATGAGGTGACCACTCCGGTGAGTGCCACACCCGTCGCAGTCGAACTCGGCGGCATCGACCTCACCGTGGCCGCCGTTGATGCGGCAACGCCCGCAGAGGTGCGACTGAACGTCCTCGACGGGCAGAGTGTGCCCGAAGCGGGTCTCAACGGCGTGCTCTTGGCCGTGACGGCCAGCGGCACCGTCGATCCGGATGCCGAGCTCGATCTCACGCTCGACTACTCGACGTTCGCTGGACTCGAAGGCGGCGACTGGTCGTCCCGGCTTCGGATGGTCTACATCCCTGCATGCGCGGAGACGACGCCGCTCGACCCGGAGTGCGCGCTGCAGCCGGTCGAGACCGTCAACGATCCCGTCGCCGCCACCCTGTCGGCGGTCGTGCCTGTCGACGAGGCGGCGGTCTCTCCGGCTCCCGCGGCCCTAGGTCGCACGGCCTCCGCCACGGCTGCAGCCTCGACCGGCAAGCTCGCGGTCATCGCGGGGGCGTCGGGAGCTGGGGGCGACTGGGGGGCGACCTCGCTGTCTCCCTCCTCGTCATGGGCGCAGAGCGGGAGCAGCGGCGCCTTCACGTGGTCGTATCCGATGCCGGTTCCGCTCCCCGCTCCGGGCCCGGCACCGCAGCTGAACCTGTCTTACTCCTCTTCCGTGTCCGATGGGCGCACGCCCGCATCGAACAACCAGTCCGGATGGATCGGTGAAGGCTTCGACCTGTCCACCGGATACATCGAGCGTTCGTACGTCGCATGCGATGACGATCAGGAGTCATGGAACGGGCGCGGCCAGCCGAACAATCACGACCGCAACAGCGCTGACCTGTGTTGGCGCGAAGACAACGCCACCCTCGTCTTCCAGGGTGCGGCGACCGAGCTCGTCAAGACCGGTGCCAACAGCTGGGTTCCCAAGGTCGATGACGGCACCCTCGTGACGCACGAGACGAACGGCAGCGACGACTACTGGAAGGTCGTCACCGTCGACGGCACCGCCTACTACTTCGGTCGCACCAAGGCCACCAAGTCAGGCACCAGCGGATCGGCGTGGACCGTCCCCGTGTACGGGAACCACCTTGGCGAACCGTGCTACACGCCGACCTTCGCCGCCAACGAATGCCGCACCGTCTGGCGATGGAACATCGACAAAGCGGTCGACACGCTCGGCAACGAGATGACCTATGCCTACGCACCGGAGACCAACTACTTCGTCACCGACTACGCCGCAGGGCTCGACCGGGACGGCGTGTGGTACACCTCCGGCGGACGGCTCACCTCGATCTCGTACGGCACCCCGACCTCGGGGTCGCAGTCACTCGCCCGCGTCGACTTCGAGTCGACCGCGCGGTGCCTCACCTCCCGGAACGATGGCGCGTCGCTCTGCACCACGCTCACGCCCACGGTAGACGAGCGGAACTGGCCCGACACCCCCAAGGACCTCCAGTGCGACGAGGCCAAGAACTGCAAGAACTACTCCCCGGTGTTCTTCAACACCACGCGCCTGTCGAAGGTGCACGCAAAGGTGCTGGACGGTTCGAGCTATCGCACCACCGATACGTGGGACTTCACCCAGCAGTACCTCACCCAAGGCGCTTCGCTGAAGGACACGACCAATCCGGTCCTCACCCTCACGAAGGTGACGCACACGGCCAAGGGACTGATGCCCGGGCAGTCCGACATCACCCTGCTTCCCGTGGAGTTCAGGTACACGTTCGAAGCCAACCGGGTCGACTCGACGAGCGACGGCTACGCCCGGCTCCTTCGCCCGCGGCTGAAATCGATTCTCCTCGAATCGCGAGGGCTGGTGTCCGTGCAGTATCAGCAGGACCCCGACTGCACGCCTTCCAAAAAGCCCCGCAATCCGTCCTCGGACGAGCAGGACGCCAACACCGACTTCTGTTACCCGGTGCGCTGGAACCCCAACGGCACGAAGAAGACCCAGGTCGACTGGTTCCACAAATACACGGTTCGCTCGATCATCGAAGACGGCACCCCGCCGGCGAGCTCATCGTCGAACGAGCTCACCACGGGTTCGCTGTCGAAGGAGACGTACTACGAGTATGACGAAGCCGGGTGGGCGAAGCCCAAGGGTCCACTGATCGACTCCGGCGACGGAGACCTCACGTTCTCTGAGTTCCGGGGTGCCCGCACCGTTGGGGTCCGTCTCGGATCGGAGGGAGCGAACGTCGCCTCCGAGACGACGTACTACCTCGGCCTCGGCGGGACGCTCACCGGCGGTCCGTCGAACGGCCAGTCGGTCACAGACTCCCGACCCGACATGGCCGGCCAGCCGTTCGCCGAAGTGGACTTCACCGAACCCAAGGGAGAGGCGAGTGTCCGAAAGGTCTCCGAGACCCTGTCGTTGATCGACACGACGCAGAAGATCGACGGCGCGATCGCCGGACACGACGCCCTGCGTGTGACGGCCTCCACTACCCGGTCGTATACCTACCGTGCCAACGGAGACCTGGAGCACGCGAGCAAGGTCACAACGGAGTTCGATGGCAACGCTCAGCCGGTGAGAGTCGTCGATGCGGGGGATGTCTCCGACACCGATGACGACGTGTGCACGGTCACGGTGTATGCCTCCCTGACCGGCAACAAGGTCTCATTCCCGGCGTCGACGACACAGCGGAGCGGATCGTGCGAGAGCGGAACTCTGCTTTCGCGCACGGGCGCGACCTACGACTCCGCCACCGCCCAGGTCCTCACGGAGACGACGGCGGTCTCGTCGTCGCAGACCGTCACCGATGCGACTTACACGTATGACGCACGCGGTCGGGTCACCCGCGTCGTCGACGCCGAAGGCAACGCGACAGACACGGCCTACACCCTCTCCTCCGTGGGCCAGGTGACGCAGATCACCACGACCCATCCCGACCCCGACGGCGCCAGCGGCCCCACACCGCGGCCGGTGACACGGGCCCATGTCGATCCGCTGACGGGAGTGACGACCAAGACGGTCGACGCCAACGGCAAGGAGACCACTGGCACCTACGACGCCCTCGAACGCGTTCTGACCGTGCGCTATCCGCAGCACGCGACGACGCTCGTTCCATCGATGGAGTACGCGTACGAGACCCGCACCAACGGATCGAACATCGTCGTGACGCGTCGGATCGCCGCCGACGGCGTAAGCCAGCACACCTCGGTCGAGATCATGGACGGCCTGCTTCGCACTTTCCAGACCCAAGCGGAGTCTCGGGACACGGGATCCCAACGAAACCTGAGCAAGTTCAATCGCGGTCGCGTGGTGACGCACGTGCTGTACGACGAGGCGGGTCGCGTGGCCACCAAGCTCGGCCCGTGGTTCGTCCAGGGTGCGGTGACGCGCACGGCGGTTGCGGCCGAAATCGCTCCCCCCGCACGCACCGACCTCACCTACGATCTGGCCGGGCGCGTCGTGAAGGAGCGCTTCTGCGTGTACTCCGCGTGCGATTCCGGCGAGGAGAAGTGGTCGACGACCACCCACTACGACGGCGCGACGACGATCACCGTCCCGCCGCAGGGCGGTGTTCCGACCGGGACGGTCGTCGACGCACGGGGCCAGGTCGTCAAGACCATCGAGTACCTCCGCGCCAACGACTCCGCGAAGAGCTCGTTCGCCGACATCACGGCGCTGTCGAAGCAGACCACGACCTACTCCTACGACGGAGCGGGCCGTCGCGTCGGGATGAAAGACCCGGCCGGCAACACGTGGACGTATGCCTTTGACCTTGCGGGGCGGCAGACCAGTGCCACCGATCCCGACAGCGGCACGTCGACGTCGACCTACGACGACATGGGCCGACCGCTCACCCGCACGGATGCGCGAGGCCAGGGGGTCTCGTACACATACGACAAGCTCGGTCGCACCACGAAGCAGTTCCACATCGGCAACTCCACCGCCCAGGCGACCTGGACGTACGACACCGCGCCCGGCACAGGCGGCGCGCCGGTGATCGGACAGCTCGCGTCGAGCACTCGGGTCTCCGGCGGCCTCACGTACACGACGACCGTGCTCGGCTACGACGAGGGGTACCAGCGCACGGGCGTGCGAACCGCTCTTCCCACCTCGACGACGCTCAAGGCTCTCTCGGGCAAGTCGTTCGACGTGACCTACACCTACACCGCAGACGGGCAGGTCGCGAGCACGACGTTGCCCGCGGTCACCAGTCCGGGTGGCGCCTCGGTGATGGGCAAGGAGACGGTGACCACGATCTACGACTCGGCCTCCACGCCGAGCTGGATGACGGGCGGCTTCGGCTGGGGCACGTATGTGGCCGAGTCGCGCTTCGACTACGCGTCACGGCCCGTGGCGATGGACCTCGGAACGACGTATGGCGCCGTCGTCACGTACGCGTGGGAGGAGGGCACCGATCGGCTTCAGCGGATTGCGCTTGACCGCGAGCGGGTCGACGGAACGGAAATCGCTCTGGCATACGACTACGACGACGCGGGCAACATCACGAGCGTGTCCGATACGCCGTCGAACGAGGCGGTAGCCGGCAACGTCGAAGCGCAGTGCTTCCGCTATGACTCGCTCCGCCGGTTGACGTCGATGTGGACGCTGGAGGAGCCGGACTGTGGCGCGGTTCCCACAGCGTGGTCGCAGATCGGCGGGCCGGCTCCCATGTGGACGAGCTTCGGCTACGACACTCTGGGCAACCGCACCTCCAAGACCGTCCGTTCGGCTTCGGGCAGTGTCGTCACCACGTCGACCTTCGGCGTGGGCGCCGCGGGGCCTCACCAGCTCACGTCTCAGACGGTGACCGGCCAGTCGGCGGTGTCGTTCACGTGGGACGCGGCCGGTAACCGCACGGGCCGCACGCAGGGTTCGTCGTCGGCGTCGTATACGTGGGATGCGGAGGGTGAGCTGGTGTCGTCGACGGCCGGCTCGAGTTCCGTGTCCAGCGTCTACGACGCGGACGGGTCGAGGCTGGTGCGTTTCGACGGCGCCAACGCGACGGTGTACTTGCCGGGCGGGATGGAGGTGTCGTCTTCTTCATCGACCGCGGTCACTGCGGCGCGGTGGTATTCGTTCGCGGGCAAGACGGTGGCCTACCGCACCGGGAACGGTCTGTCGGGTGTGACGAGTGTCGTCACCGATCAGCAGGGAACCATCGTCGGAACGGTTCACAACACCGATTGGGCGGCCGGAGTGTCGCGCAAGCGCCCGGATCCCTTCGGCGGTGCGCGCTCGTCGTCGGGTGTGACGGCGCAGGGCCGCGGGTTTTTGGGGGCGCCGCATGACAGCAGCGCGTTGGTGCTGCTGGGGGCGAGGTACTTCGATCCGGGGACGGGCACGTTCGTTTCGGTGGACCCGTTGCTGGATCCGATGAACCCGGCCCAGTTCAACGCCTACGTGTACTCGGGCAACAATCCCGTCACCTGGAGCGACCCCTCCGGCCTCACGTGGAGCCGCGGGCCCGTGGCTGTCGGCGACGAGGGCATCACGTGGGTCAACAAGCGCGCCAGCGGAGGCAAGAAGAAGAGCAGCGGCGCGAGTGTGTCGGCGGGGAGTGGCTCGGCGGACTACAGCGGCGGCGTTCGCTCCAAGCCGTACGCGAGTTCCGGTTGCGGCTACAGCTACAACCCTTGCGGAGCGCCGCCACTTACGGCCGAGGATCGAGCATTTCGCTCCGACTTGACCCAGGGTTCCTTTGCCGTCTTGGGGTTCATTCCAGGATTTGGCGAGGTGTTCGACGGTCTCAACGCACTCATCTGCCTCGGCGAAGGAGATGCGGAGTGCGTGGGTCTCAGCGCCGCCGCTATGGTCCCCTTCTTGGGTGCTGGCGCCGGCGCGGCGAAGGTGGGCAAAGCTGGCGAGCGGATCGCGGATGCGTCGTCGGCAGCCACGAAAGCTCGGGGGTTGGGGAACCTCACCTATGCATCTCTCGGCATCGCCCCGTATCGCACGCAGAGAAAGTTCACGGCAGGTAAGGGGGGAGAGGTACAGGCTCACCACTTGATCGAGAAGCGCTTTCGTCGGCAGATCGCAGGCAACACAGACGATTGGCCTACTGTCGTGGTGACCCGGGCCGAGCACCAAGCCTTCACCAACGCTTGGAGGTCCGAGATTCCCTACGGCGTTGGGGGCACCAGGACATCAACGCCTGAAATGATCGAGAGTGCGGCGCGGAGGATCTACCGTGACTACCCCGCCATCCTGGAGGAACTGGGCTACTGATGAGTGAAATCGTAAACTTGGCTTACTCGCGGAACCGAGGTTGGCCGTGGCCTGAGTCGTCTTGGGGGTTGACCCCGATGTTTGGCGAGGACGGTTGGTGTCATTCGTGTGGGGTGCCGAAGGGGCCGCAGTCGGGGTCGTTGGTGTTGCAGCGGCGGGGGCTGCGGGTCGAGGGTGCATGGGTGCCGAATTGGCAGTTCGATGTGATCTGCATGACGGCGGAGCTGGGGCGAGTCGCGGCTGAGCGGTTCCGTCTGGAGACGCGGGTGGTGCGGTGGCCGGCGGGTCCGGTGGGGGATGTGGTGCAGATCGTCATCCCGGTGGTCGGGAAATCCTGGTTCGACCCGGAGGAGCTGCGGGCGGAGGCGATCAAGCGGCACGGGGTCGATGGTGCCCGGTGTGAGGCGTGCGGCGTGTGGCGGTGGATGCCGCTGGTGCTAGAGATGTTGCCTCCATTCCGGATCACGCCGCCGTTGCCGGATGATGTGGCTATTGCGGCCAGTCCGGAGTGGTTTGGGTCCGGTTACAGTGCGTATCGTGAGGTGATCATGAAGCGGGAGCTGGCGGAGTTCCTCGTGGAGGCAAGCCCCCGCGACTTCTTCATCCCCTCAGACATCGAGATCATCCCGACGTGACCGTGGACGTCGACCACGTGCGCCGAAGGTGGGCTATCACCGCTCCAAGAAGGCGTCGTGCGGTGCGAGAGCTGGTTCTGTCGGCGGTTCTTCTTGTCGTGTCCGTCATGCTGCTGGGAACGACAGCTGGATTGACCTACTGGAAGCTGATCATCGTGGACGACCCCACCATCGTCTCGTCGTCTGGAGGGTGGAGCGGGCTCGTCGTTGCCTTTCTGCTCGGAGGATTCGGTGCCGCGCTCATTTGCCTCCTCACGGCTCTTCGTTTCCGCGGAGTGACGCGGCACTTCCGGCCGATCGCTGCCACGGTCGGGAACGCGGCCACCGTGATCGGCACTCTCGGCCTCTCTGCGCTCTACGGCGGCAGGTGGGAGTGGCAGCTGTGGATTATCGCGGCCGGTGCGATCGGCGCGGGATTGTTCTGGCTGAGCTTGCTTCCCCTGAGCGCCCGGCTCACTCCCCCGGATCCCGCTCGCAGATGAGCGGTGACGCTGCCCTTCCGCCCGACCTCGAGGTCATCTGAGATGGCGACGCGGAAGTCCAACCGACCGACGTTCGTTGTCGTGGTCCTCGGAGTGCTCGGTCTGCTGTTGCTCAGCGTGCGTCTGATCGCAGCCGTGAATGATCGGGATCAGCTCGGAGCATCAGAAGCCGAGATCGTCTTCGTCGCCGTGGCACTCAGCGCACTGGGGATTGTGGGATTCATCGTGTGGAGTGGTCACCTTCCGTTTCGGGGCATTGCCCGTGTGCGTCAGCTTGTGGGTGATCGCGTGCTGGTCCCGATTGGTGTGTCGAAGGAGCAGCGTGCCGCGTTCATCGCGTTGACGGGACTGGAGAAGCCGGCGCTGTACTACTTCGCGGTGTGTGATCCACACCGGATCGAGTTGTGGCGGGGTCGGAAACCTCAGCTGGTCACGACGTTGGAGTCGCCGCAGATCTCGTTCGACATCGAATGCACGTCTACCTATGTGACGACGTTCCCGATGTTGAAGATCACCGTGGCGGGCCGTTCGGCGGTGGTGTTGGTGCCGGATGAGGGGCGGAAGTGGCTTCCGCATACCCTGAAGGAGGAGCCGATGCGCCGTCTCGTCGACACCCTCAACAACCTCCAGCGCGAGGACGCCTAGCCCGCGACCCCGCCCCGCCCCGCCCGGCTCACCCGCGTCGGGGTGGCCGGGAGGGGATGCGGAGGGGTTTGGTGGCCCGGTCGGCGGCGGCGCGCACGCGCGGCCGCGGCACGTCGCGGCTGGCGCCACCGACCGACCGGAAGGAGCCGGCGTTCATGACGCCGTTCCTAGGCCCCCTTACGCACCCGGGTGGTGGTCTGCTCGACCTTCGCGCGCTTCACCTCACGCTTCTCTTTGAGAGACAGCTTCGGTTGCTTCTTTTCGGATCGTGCCATGACGGTACTCGCTTCCCTGTAGTAGCTGGCGGGTATCCGGCCGACCATAGCCCAGTTCCGCAGGGAAGTCACTTCCGCGCCGCCATCCCTCCGACCCCGGGTCGCAAGCCCCGCCCAACGACTTAATAATCGCTGTTGACAAAGGTGTGGAATAAGCAGCAGACTGACCTCGGACGCGACGTCGCGCCCACACAGCACGCGAACGCTCCACCCGAGAGCGCGCGCCCTCTGGGAAGGAACCCTCAATGAAGAGCATCCGCTTCACGGCGGTGGCAGCGGTCGCGATCAGCGCCGTCGCCCTCGCCGGCTGCACCTCCACCGCGCCCGAGAACCCCGGCAGCACCGACCCCGGCAGCCTGACGGTGTGGATCATGGGCGACAGCTCCGAGCACTTCGACGCGCTCGTCGCGCCGTTCGAGAAGGAGACCGGCATCGACGTCGAGACGGTCGCGGTGCCGTGGGACGCGATCGATCAGAAGTTCACCACCGCGGTGGCCTCCGGCGACGGCCCCGACCTGCTGCAGATCGGAGTCTCCAAGCTCCGCACCTTCGCCGACAGCGGCGCACTGCTCGAACTCGACGCCGACACGATCGCCGACTACCCGAACCTCGCGGCCACCAACTTCCTCGACGGCGTCGCGGGCGAGGCCACCGCGATCGGCGGCTCGGTGTACTCGCTGCCGTGGGTCGCCGACACGCGTGTGCTCTTCACCCGCACCGACATCTTGAGCGAAGCCGGCATCGATGCGCCGCCCGCCACGTGGGACGAGCTCCGTGCCGACGCGAAGACCCTCGCCGGCCGCGGCGACGGCCAGTACGGCTACTACATCCCGCAGTGGGACAGCGCCCTCCCCGTCGTGATGACGTGGGACCAGGGTGGCGAGATCGTAAACGCCGACGGGATGATCGACTTCGACACCCCCGCGTTCCAGTCCGCCGTCGACCTCTACACCGGCCTCTACGCCGACGGCAGCGTGCCCACGAACAGCGACTTCGACCAAACCCAGGGATTCGTCTCGGGGGCGACGCCGATGCTCGTGAGCGGCCCCTACCTCGCCGCGGCGATCGCCGACGCCGCCCCGGATCTGGAGGGCAAGTGGACCGTGAGCACGCTGCCCTCGGGTGCCGCCGCAGACTCCCACACGTCGCTGCTGGCCGGCTCGAACCTCGGCGTCTGGGCCAAGACGAAGAACGAGGCGGGCGCGCTGAAGCTCCTCGACTTCCTCTCCACCCCGAAGACCCAAGTGTCGTGGTTCGACCTCGACGGACAGCTGCCGACGGTCAAGGCCGCCCTCGCCGACGACGCCCTCACCTCCGACCCGCTGGTGGCCGTCTACTCGGAACAGCTCGCCGACGCGCGCCTGCTCCCCCTCGTGCCCAACTGGGACGGCGAGACCGGCAAGGCGCTCCTCGACGCGCTCAACGCGATCGTCCTCACCGGCGCCGACCGCGATCAGACCATCCAGGGCCTGATCGAGGCGACCAAGGACACCTCCGTCAACTGACCCCGTCACCCGATCCCGTGCGGAGGCGCGGCTCCTCCCCGCCGCGCCTCCGCTGGTGAAAGACACCATGAAGACACGACTGACCGGCTACGCGTTCGTCACGCCGGCGATGCTGCTGCTCCTCACCTTCGGAGTGCTGCCGATCGCCGTCGCGATGCTCGTGAGCCTCACCGACATGAACCTCGCGGGGCTCGGCGACTGGTCCCGCGTCCAGTTCATCGGCGTCGACAACTACATCGACCTCTTCGGCGACCGCGCGTTCTGGCAGGCGATGGGGAACACGGCACTGTTCGCGGTGATCGGGGTCCCCGCGGTGGTGGGGCTCTCGCTCGTCATCGCACTCGGACTGAACCGGTCGCAGGGACGGTTCTTCCGGGCGCTGCGCTCCTTCTACTTCGTGCCGGCGATCACTGCGATCGTCGCGGTGGCGCTCGTGTGGGGCTACCTCTTCAACGCGCAGTTCGGCCTGTTCAACCACCTGCTCTCGCTCGTCGGCCTGCCGCCGGTGCAGTGGCTCTCCGACCCGCTGATGGTCAAGTTCTCGGTGATCTGGGTGGCGGTGTGGCGCGGGATCGGCCTCAACGTGATCATCCTGCTGGCGGCGCTCCAGGGCGTTCCGAAGGAGTACCTGGAAGCCGCCGCGATCGACGGCGCCTCCCCCTTCCGGCAGACGGTGTCGATCGTGCTGCCGCTCCTGCGGTTCGCCCTCTTCTTCGTCACGATCACCACGATCATCGCGTGGCTCCAGTTCTTCGACGAGCCCTTCGTGCTCACCAAGGGAGGGCCGCTCGGCGCGTCGACCTCGATCTCGCTCTTCCTCTATCAGAAGGGGTTCTCGGCCAGCCAGTTCGGCTACGCCAGTGCCGGATCGGTCGTGCTGTTCGTGGTCATCGCGGTCGTCACCGTCGTCCAGCTGCGAGCGAGGAGGAACGATGTCCACGCGTGATCCGTTGCGGGTCGGTCGCACCCGCCGCGTGCGCCCGGGCACCCTCGTGATCGGAGCACTGCTCACGATCGGGGCCTTCCTCACCGCCTTCCCCTTCCTCTGGATGATCTTCGGCGCCGTCAAGCCCCGCAGCGAGTCGGTGGCCTATCCGCCGCAGCTGCTGCCGAAAGAGCCGACCTTCGAGTTCTTCGTGCAGCTGTTCACCGAGCTCGACTTCGGCCGGTACCTCGTGAACACCCTCCTCATCGTCGTCATCTGCATGGTGGGCCTGCTGCTCATGGCGGCGGCCGGCTACGGCTTCGCCAAGTTCTCGTTCCCGGGGCGCGACGTGCTGTTCTTCCTCGTGCTGGTCACGATGATGATCCCCGGCCAGGTCACGATGATCCCGAGCTACCTCATCCTCAACGGGATGAACCTCACGAACACCCTGATCGGGATCGCGCTTCCGATGCTCGTCTCCGGGTTCAGCGTGTTCCTGTTCCGCCAGTTCATGATGACGATCCCCGACGAGGTGATCGAAGCGGCGCGGGTAGACGGGGCGAGCGAGTGGCGCATCTTCGCGCGGATCATCCTGCCGATGTCGGGGCCGATCCTCGCCGTGCAGGTGGTGCTCACCTTCATCGCCGGGTGGAACAGCTTCCTCTGGCCGCTCATCATCGCCAACGACCAGCGCCTCTACACCTTGTCGGTGGGGCTGTCGCTCCTCAACCAGCAGATCGCCACCAACCCCGCGCTGCAGATGGCCGCATCGACCCTCATGGTCGTGCCGATCCTCGTCGTCTTCGTCATCTTCCAGCGCTACATCGTGCAGGGCTTCGCCCTCTCCGGACTCAAGTGAGGAACCACCCCATGACCCCCACCCGCTCGGGTATCGTGCGTGCCGAGGGCCGCCGTCTCGTCGACGACCAGGGTCCGCTGCTCCTGCGCGGCGTGGGCCTCGGCAACTGGCTGCTGCCGGAGGGGTACATGTGGCTCTTCGGCGACGAGATGTCCTCGCCGCGACAGATCGAGGCGCGCGTCGAGGCGCTCGTGGGCGAGGGCCGGGCGGCGGAGTTCTGGACGCGCTTCCGCGACACCTTCGTGACGGCGCGCGACCTGGAGCTCATCGCGGCGGCGGGGTTCGACCACGTGCGCCTCCCGATCAACGCCCGGGTGCTCCAGGACGACGAGGGCCGCGTGATCGACGACGGCTTCGCGCTCGTGGACCGTGCCGTGGAATGGGGGCGCCGGTACGGGCTGCGCGTCCTGCTCGACCTCCACGGCGCGCCCGGCGGCCAGACCGGAACGAACATCGACGACTCTCCGCGGGGGCTTCCCGAGCTCTTCATGGACGACCGCTATCGCACGCGGACGATCGCGCTGTGGGAGGAGCTCGCCCGCCGCTACCGCGACGACGAGACGGTGCTCGGGTACGACCTCCTCAACGAGCCGCTGCCCAACGAGTGGCAGGAGACCTACAACGACGAGCTCGTCGCCCTCTATCGCGACCTCACCTCCGCCATCCGCGCCATCGACGACCGGCACCTGATCATGTACGAAGGCAGCCATTGGGCGACCAACTGGACGCCGCTGGCCGACCGCTTCGACGACAATCAGGCGCTCCAGTTCCACCGGTACTGGTGCGCCCCCGACCGCACGAGCATCCAGCCCTACCTCGATGTGCGCGACCGCCTCGAGACCCCGATCTACATGGGCGAGGGCGGGGAGAACACCCCGGCGTGGATCTACGCCGCCACCCGTCTGTACGAGCGGCACGACATCGGCTGGAACCTGTGGCCGTGGAAGAAGCTCGCGACGCGGACCTCGCCCCTCTCGGCCGTTCCCGTCGAGGACTGGCACCTCATCGCCGACCCGGAGCGGTCGCCCTCCCCGGAGCGGGCGTGGGCGGTGCTCGAGGAGTTCCTCCGGAACGTCGAGGCCGACCGGTGCGACGTGCAGCAGCCCGTGCTCGACGCCCTGTTCGCGGCGCCGTCGCTGGACCTGCCGGCATGGGCGGGGGCGTCCGCGGGGGCAGAGCGGGCGATCGCCGACGTGGCCGCGGCTCCCGTACCCGAGGGCCTGTGGCACCACACCGCCGGTGCCCCCTACGACGCTGACGAGGCCGTGGGGGTCGCGCTCGCCGCGGGCGACGAGTGGCGCTTCCCGTTCTCCACCGAACCGGGGTCGGTGCGCGTCGATGCGGAGCCCGCCGAGGCGGTGGCCGTCGCGTGGAACGGCGACGCGCTCGTCCTCCGCGCCTCCGCCGACGCCGTCGTGCACAGTGTCAGCGTGCGGCCATGACGGGATACCTTCGGAGGGTGACCCCTCCCGCGAACCGTGAGCCCGCCTCCGCGGAGTCGCTCACCGTCACGGACCTCCGTCATCGCAACCGTGCGGCGGCGCTGCAGTTCCTGATCCGCCAGCGCGAGGGCACGCGAGCCGACATCGCACGCCACGGCGGCCTGTCGACGGCGGCGGCCGGCAACATCGTCGCCGAACTGCTGGCGGCAGGCCTCGTCGAGGAGCGGGGGAGCCGCGCGTCGCGCGGGGGGCGACCGATCGCGATCATCGGACCGCGCCTGGAGGGCGCCTACGCGATCGGCGCCGACGTGGGGGAGCGGGGCGTGGCCGTGGAGCTGTTCGACCTCGGCCTCAACCGCGTCGACCGGGAGTTCCGCGGCGGCGCGCATCAGGAGACCCCGCCCGACATCCACCGCGACCTGCGGGAAGCGCTCGCCGCGCTGCGGGAGCGCAACGAGGAGCGGTGGGAGCGCGTGCTGGGTATCGGCCTCGGGCTTCCCGGCGTCGTCGAGACGGCTCCCGACGGCACGCAGACCCTCTACGCGCAGTCGCTCGGGTGGGATCCGCATCCGATCCCCACCGATCTGTCCGGCGATCTCCCGGTCTTCGCCGAGAACGGCGCGAAGACCCAGGCGCGTGCCGAGCTCTGGTTCGGTGCGGCCAAGGGCACGCAGCACGCGCTCGTCGCGCTCCTCGGTCGTGGTGTGGGCCTCGGGGTGATCTCGGATGGCGAGCTCGCCCACGGCGCCTTCAGCAGCGCGACCGAGTGGGGTCACACGAAGATCCGCTTCGACGGGGCGCCCTGCCGGTGCGGCGACCGCGGCTGCGTCGAGGCCTACGTCGGAGCCGACGCGATCCTCGAGTCGTGGCGCGCCGCCGGGGGTCGATTCGACGGCAGTGGATGGACGGCGCTCGGCAGC
>JBMDWQ010000092.1:0-3599 GCA_048594675.1 Microbacterium sp.
TACTTCAAGATCGACGGCCCGTCGATCGTCGTCCGCACCCTGCAGGCCCTCGCGGAGGACGGTCTGGTCGACCGCTCTCTGTCGGCACAGGCGATCGAGAAGTACCGTCTGCACGATGTGACCGCCGGCACGAGCGGGAACGCGGGCGGCGAGAGCTGAGCTCACGCATGCCGACCAGACCCACCCCGCAGGAGAAGGCCGAGACGCTCGCGTGGTTGCGTCGCATCTCGGGAGACCTCGCGACGGCGACGATTCAGCGTCTCGAGGACACCCTCCCGTGGTACGCGGAGATGCCGCCCGCGCGGCGCTCCGCGGTGGGTCTGGTCGCGCAGGCCGGGATCTCCGCATTCATCCAGTGGTATGACGACCCCACGGCCCAGCCGTGGATCGCCGCAGACATCTTCGCCGCCGCGCCGCGCGAACTGCTCCGCAGCGTGAGTCTCACCCAGACCCTCCAGCTGATCCGGGTGACCGTGGAGGTGACCGAGGAGCGCGTCGCCGGTCGAGGCGAGGATCTCCGTGAGAGCACTCTGCTCTACTCGCGAGAGGTCGCCTTCGCCGCCGCCGACGTCTACGCCCGGGCGGCCGAAGCTCGCGGGCTCTGGGACGCGCGCCTGGAGGCGCTCGTGGTCGACTCCATCCTGACGGGCGAGTCCGACGAAGAGCTCCCGAGCAGGATCGCCGCCCTCGGCTGGCACGGTCACGGCGAGGTGGCGGTGCTCGTGGGTACCACTCCCCCGCAGTTCGACGTCGACCACCTCCGTCGCCTGGCGCGCAAGCTCGGCGTCGATGTTCTGATCGGCGTGCAGGGGGTCCGTCTCGTCCTCGTGATCGGCCGAGCAGACCCGCCGGGAGCGAGCGAGCGTGAGGAGAAGCTGTCGTTCCCCGAGATCGCCAAGCGGCTCGAGCCCGGATTCGGCAGCGGACATCTGGTGCTCGGTCCGCCGGTCCCCGCTCTCGTCGACGCTGGCCAGAGTGCGCGCGCGGCCCTGGCAGGGTTCGCCGTCGCCAAGGCCTGGCGGCATGCACCCCGCCCGGTCGAGGCGGATGATCTGCTCCCCGAACGCGCCCTGGCGGGAGATCCGCTCGCGAAGGCGACTTTGGTGGAGCGAATCTACCGCCCCCTCCAGGCGCATTCGACCGATCTCGTAGCGACCCTCTGGAGCTATCTCGACAACGGCCGGTCGCTGGAGGCGACGGCGCGCGAGCTCTTCGTCCACCCGAACACGGTGCGTTACCGCCTCAAACGGGTCTCGGACGTGATCGGTTGGGACGCGACAGGGCCCCGGGAAGCACTCATCCTCCAGACGGCGCTCATCATCGGCTCGATCGGGACGGATGTCACGCGACGGCGCCCGCCGTCGCCGCGGCGAGCCTGAGTCGGATGCGTTCGCTGTCCGACGCGCACAAAGGTCTTCATGTTTCTTGTGACTGTTTCGCCAGTCGATGGTGATGTGTTCTTGGGAGGATAGGGAAGTGATCATTGCTGTCTTCCCCGGTCAGGGGTCGCAAACACCAGGTTTCCTCGAGCCGTGGCTCGAGCTCGACGGCGCGCGCGAGCGCCTCGCGGGCTTCTCCGAGCTCGCCGAGGTTGACCTCGAGGCAGCCGGGACGCAGTGGGACGCCGATCGGATCCGCGACACGCGCGTCGCCCAGCCCCTGATCGTCGCCGCCAGCCTCCTGTCGTGGCACGCGCTCGAGAGTCGTGCTCCGGCGCTTCCCCAGGGCGTCGCCGGTCACTCGGTGGGTGAGATCGCCGCTCTCGCCGCCGCGGGTGTCCTCTCCGACGCCGACGGCATGCGCCTCGTCGGCATCCGGGGTCGCGCGATGGCCGATGCTGCTGCGTCCGCGGAGACCGGGATGAGCGCCGTTCTCGGCGGCGACCAGGACGCGGTCGTCGCTCGACTCGCAGCGCTCGACCTCACCCCGGCCAACTACAACGGCGGCGGCCAGATCGTCGCCGCCGGTGCCGCGGCGGCCCTCGTCGCGCTGTCCGAGACACCGCCGCCGTCGACACGTGTCATCCCGCTCGCGGTCGCGGGCGCCTTTCACACGCGCTTCATGGCCCCTGCCGTCGAGACGCTTCGCGCCGCCGCGCAGGGAATGGCGCCCGCCGCGCCGGCCCGCACCCTGTGGACGAACCACGATGGTTCCGTGGTGACCGATGGCCGTGCTGCCCTCGACCTGCTGGTCGAGCAGGTCGCGTCGCCGGTCCGCTGGGACCTGTGCATGGCCTCGTTCGCCGACCACGCCGTGCACGGGATCATCGAGTTCGCTCCCGCGGGCACCCTCACCGGTCTCGCCAAGCGGGCGCTGCGCGGTGTTCCCGCCGTCGCGCTCAAGACTCCGGATGACCTCGATGCGGCCGTCGCGCTGCTCTCCACCGACAACGACACCCAGGGAGGCGCCGCGTGACCGTCACGCTCAAGCAGTCCACCGGTCCCGCGCACACGCGCATCTACGCCTATGGCGCCGCCCGAGGTGAGAACCTCGTGCCCAACGACGATCTCGTGGGCCCGATCGACTCGAGCGACGAGTGGATCCGTCAGCGCACCGGCATCGTCACACGCGCGCGCGCGAGCAGCGACGTCACGGCGATCGATCTCGCCGCCGACGCGGTCCCCGAGGCGATCACCCGCTCCGGCGTGGCGCCCTCGGATGTCGACGCGGTGATCGTCTCCACCATCTCCAACCCGAAGCAGACCCCGTCGGTCTCGGCGATCGTGGCCGACCGGGTGGGCGCGAACCCGGCGGCAGCATACGACGTCAACGCGGCCTGTGCGGGCTTCGCGTATGGCGTCGCGCAGGCCGACGCCCTCATCCGCGCGGGGGCCGCCACCTATGTCGCGGTCGTCGGAACGGAGAAGCTCAGCGACATCGTCGATCCCACCGACCGGTCCATCTCCTTCCTTCTCGGCGACGGCGCGGGAGCCGTGATCGTCGGACCGAGCGACTTCCCGGGGATCGGGCCGACGGTGTGGGGATCAGACGGATCGAAGGCCGACGCGGTCGGAATGAACCACACCCTCGTGGAGTTCCGAGACGGTGCCGCACCGTGGCCGACACTGCGTCAGGAAGGCCCCACGGTCTTCCGCTGGGCGGTCTGGGAGATGGTGAAGGTCGCCCGGCGTGCACTCGAAGAGGCAGGCGTCGAGCCGAGCGATCTCGCGGCCTTCATCCCGCACCAGGCGAACATGCGTATCATCGATGAGTTCGCCAAGCAGCTGGGACTGCCCGAGAGCGTCGCGATCGGCCGCGACATCGAGACCACGGGCAATACCTCGGCGGCATCCATTCCGCTTGCCACCCACCGCCTGCTCCAGGAGCGGCCGGAGCTTTCGGGCGGCCTCGCCCTCCAGATCGGCTTCGGCGCCGGGCTCGTGTTCGGGGCGCAGGTGGTCGTCCTCCCGTGAGGGGGCGCGCCTCGCACCTAGACTTGCTACCGGCCGTGTGCCGGTGACACCTCATCCAGACCATCAGAAAACAAGGAGACATCCCATGGCATTCACCAACGACGAGGTCCTCGCAGGGCTCGCCGAGCTCATCACCGACGAGACCGGCATCTCGGCCGACGAGGTCGCGCTCGAGAAGTCGTTCAC
>JBMDWQ010000093.1:0-4917 GCA_048594675.1 Microbacterium sp.
CGGGGCGCAGGCCCCACGCGTGACGGATTCCGCGGATCTCCCGCTCGTCGTCACCGCGAAGCTGGGCGATCTGCGCGTCGCTGAAGCCGTGCTCCTTGGCGACACGAAGCGTCGCGGCGTCCAGCTCGGCGGCGTCGCGGACGTACTCGGCGACCTCGTTGATCAGCACGATCTGGTCGATGAACCACGGGTCGATTTTGGTGGCCTCGAACGCCTGCTCGGGGGTGGCGCCCTTCCGCAGCGCCTGCTGCAGCACGACGATGCGGCCGTCGGTCGGCGTCTGGGCGATCTCCAGCAGCTCGTCGACGGACCGCGGCTCCTCACCCCAGTGGAAGCTGGAGCCGCGCTTCTCGAGGGAGCGCAGCGCCTTCTGCAGCGCGGTGGCGTAGTTGCGGCCGATCGCCATGGCCTCCCCCACCGACTTCATCGTGGTCGTGAGGGTGGTGTCGGCGTTCGGGAACTTCTCGAAGTTGAACCGCGGCACCTTCACGACGATGTAGTCGAGCGTGGGCTCGAAGCTGGCTGGGGTGACCTTGGTGATGTCGTTGGGGATCTCATCGAGGCGGTAGCCGATCGCGAGCTTCGCGGCGATCTTCGCGATCGGGAAGCCCGTGGCCTTGGAGGCCAGTGCCGAGGAACGGGACACGCGCGGGTTCATCTCGATGACGATGATCCGCCCGGTCTCCGGGTCGACGGCGAACTGGATGTTGCAGCCCCCGGTGTCCACGCCCACCGCGCGGATGATGTCGATGCCGATGTCGCGGAGCTTCTGGTACTCGCGATCGGTGAGCGTGAGGGCGGGAGCGACGGTGATCGAGTCGCCCGTGTGGACACCGACCGGATCGACGTTCTCGATCGAGCAGACGACCACGGTGTTGTCGGCGGAGTCGCGCATGAGCTCGAGCTCGTACTCCTTCCAGCCGAGGATCGACTCCTCCAGCAGGACCTCCGTGGTCGGAGAGTCCCGGAGACCCGCCCCGGCGATGCGCCGGAGGTCGGATTCGTCGTAGGCGAAGCCCGATCCCAGGCCACCCATCGTGAAGGACGGGCGGACGACGAGCGGGTAGCCCAGCTCGTCCGCGGCGGCGAGAACCTCCTCCATCGTGTGGGCGATCCGCGATGCGGCCACGTCGGCCCCGGCATCGAGCACCAGCTGCTTGAAGATCTGGCGATCCTCGCCCTTCTGGATCGCGTCGACCTTGGCGCCGATGAGCTCGACGCCGTACTTTTCGAGAATGCCCTGCTCGTGAAGCGCCATCGCCGCATTGAGGGCGGTCTGACCCCCGAGGGTCGGCAGGATCGCGTCCGGCTTCTCCTTGGCGATGATCGTCTCGATCACTGCGGGGGTGATCGGCTCGATGTAGGTGGCGTCGGCGAAGTCGGGGTCGGTCATGATCGTCGCCGGGTTGGAGTTGACGAGGATCACTCGCACGCCTTCTTCGCGCAGCACGCGACAGGCCTGGGTGCCGGAGTAATCGAACTCGCACGCCTGACCGATGACGATCGGGCCGGAGCCGATGACGAGGACGCTCGTGATGTCTGCGCGCTTAGGCATTCTTCGTGGTCTCCAAAGTGGTGCGCACCAGGTCGGCGAACCGGTCGAAAAGGTAGTTGGCGTCGTGGGGTCCGGCAGCGGCCTCGGGGTGATACTGCACGGAGAAGGCAGGGATGTCGAGGGCTCGCAGGCCCTCCACGACGTTGTCGTTGAGGCCCACGTGGCTCACCTCGACGCGGCCGTACCCGTGCGGGCTGTCGACGGTGCCGTCGATGGGCGCGTCGACGGCGAAGCCGTGATTGTGCGCCGTGATCTCCACGCGCCCGGTCTGCTTGTCCAGCACCGGTTGGTTGATCCCGCGGTGTCCGAACGGCAGCTTGTACGTGCCGAATCCGAGCGCGCGCCCCAGGAGCTGGTTGCCGAAGCAGATTCCGAAGAAGGGCAGGCGGTCATCGAGCACCGCACGCAGCAGGCTCACGTGATCGTCCGACGCTGCCGGGTCTCCCGGACCGTTGGAGTAGAACACGGCGACCGGGTCGATGGCGCGGATGTCGTCGATCGTCACGTCCTGCGGCAGCACGTGGACGTCGAAGCCTCGGGCGGCGAGGTTGTCGACCGTCGCCTGCTTCACGCCGAGATCGAGCACCGCGAGGGCGCCGATCCGCTCGGGCCCCTCGTGTGCGGCAGTGACCTCGGCGGCGGCCACGGAGACCGCGGCGGAGAGGTTCTGCCCCGCCATCTGCGGTGCCTCGCGCACGATCCGCAGCTGCTCATCCTCAGGCAGCCGGGACGCCTCGCCGGAGAAGATCGCCCCGCGCATGCTTCCCACCGAACGCAGTCGGCGGGTGATGGCTCGTGTGTCGATCCCGCTGATGCCGACGACACCGTCCTGAGCGAGCGCCTCGTCGAGCGACGAGTCGGCGCGCCAGTTGGACACCACGCGCGAGGGATCGCGCACGATGTAGCCGGCGACCCAGATGCGTCGCGACTCGGGGTCCTCGTCGTTCATGCCGGTGTTGCCGATGTGCGGCGCCGTCTGGAGCACGATCTGTCCGGCGTAGGAGGGATCGGTGAGGGTCTCCTGATAGCCGGTCATGCCGGTGGCGAAGACGACCTCGCCGATCGTCGTCCCACGCGCGCCGTACGCGCGTCCGGGGTGGCGCGTGCCGTCTTCAAGGACGAGGACGGCGGGGTCGAGCGTCTGTGCGAAAGTCGGGGTGGTCATTCGTCGGATCCCGTCGGGGTAGTCGAGGCTGGGGTCGGAAGGAGGGTGGCGATCGCGTCGGCCAGCGCACGCGCCGTGCTGTCCTGCGGGCGAAAGTACAGGTCGACGAGCGCGTCGGTGTCGCCCGCGCCGACGGGGCACCAGGTGATCCGGGCGAGGCCGTCTCTCTCCACCACGCGGTCGATCGCGACGGTGGCCACATCGGCCCCGGCGATCTGCGCGGCAGGGAGGAACAGGCGCTCCGACCCCGGCAGGTCCACCGCCACACCGTGGTCGGTGACGGTCACGTCGGCGCGCGAGCGGAAGGCGAGGCCGCGGATCGCCAGACGCTCCAGCGGCTGGTCGTGGCGGGTGGCTGCCACATAGAAGCCGCGAGCCGTGGAGATCACCTCCGCACCGGCGGGCACGTCACCATGGGGCGGCACGATGCCGCTGTCTCGGCGCGCGCGTCGGCGCCATGCCCACACACCGAGCCCGAGGAGGACGAGTGTGACGGCGACGACCACGAGGAGGGCCAGCTCGCGGGTCATGCGATGCCCGCCGGATCGTCGGTCACCACGCCCGACGCGAGCGTCGTGCGTCCCCGGTAGAACGTCCACTGCACGGCGCCCGGGAGCTCACTCCCGAGGTACGGCGAGTTGTGGCTCCGGCCGTGCAGGTCGGGGCGGCCGAAGGACGACGATGCGGCCGGGTCGTAGAGAGTCAGCGACGCGGGGGCCCCGGCCTCCAGCGGGGTTCCGGCCGCAGCCAGACGCCCGATCCGTGCCGGTGCGAACGACATCACGCGGGCGACGTCGGCCCACTCCAGCAGCCCCGTCTCCACCATCGCGCGATGGACGACGCGCAGCGCGGACTCCAGACCCACCATTCCGTGGGCGGCCGCCTGCCACTCGCAGGACTTGCTCTCGTCGGGGTGGGGAGCGTGATCGGTGGCGACGATGTCGATCGTGCCGTCGGCGAGGCCTTCGCGCACCGCGAGGACATCCTCTTCGCGTCGCAGCGGCGGATTCACCTTGTAGCGCGGGTCATATCCTCGCACCGCCTCCTCGGTCAGGAGCAGGTGGTGCGGGGTGACCTCTGCGGTCACCGCGATTCCGCGCTTCTTCGCCCACCGGATGATGTCGACCGAGCCGGCCGTGGACAGGTGGCAGACGTGCAGCCGCGATCCCACGTGCTCGGCGAGGAGCACGTCGCGCGCGATGATCGATTCCTCGGCGACGGCCGGCCAGCCGGCCAGCCCCAGCTCGGCGGACACCGTGCCCTCGTTCATCTGGGCGCCCTCGGTGAGCCGGGGGTCTTGCGCGTGCTGGGCGACGACCCCGTCGAACGCCTTCACGTACTCCAGGGCGCGTCGCATGATGAGGGGATCGAAGACGCAGGAGCCGTCGTCGCTGAACACCCGGACCCGGGCGCGGGAATCGGCCATCGCTCCCAGCTCTGCCAGGCGCTCGCCCTTCTGGCCGACGGTGACGGCGCCGATCGGCTGCACGTGGACGTATCCGGCGGCCTCGCCCAGGGCCAGCTCCTGCTCCACAACGCCCGCGGTGTCGGCGACGGGCGACGTGTTGGGCATCGCGAAGACGGTCGTGTAACCGCCGGCTGCGGCGGCGCGGGAGCCGGTGAGGATCGTCTCAGACGCTTCGAAGCCGGGTTCGCGCAAGTGGGTGTGCAGGTCGACGAGGCCGGGCAGGGCCAGGAGCCCGTCGGCGTCGACGACCGTCGCACCGGCGCGGCTCAATCCGGAGCCGACCTCCTCGATCACTCCCCCGGAGAACACGATGTCGGTGACGGTGCCCTCCACCGTGCGGGCACCGCGGATCAGTGTCGAGGTCATCGGGCGTCTTCCTCTGCATTGGTGTCGGTGCGTTCCCCGGCCAGGAGAAGATAGAGCGCCGCCATCCTCACGGACACTCCGTTGGCGACCTGCTCGAGAACCGTTGACCGGGGTGAATCGGCGGCGTCGGCGGAGATCTCCAAGCCACGGTTCATCGGGCCCGGATGCATGACAATGCTACCGTCCGGCAGAGCGGCCAGGCGCTCCGCGTCCAGGCCCCAACGCCGGGAATACTCCCGTTCAGTCGGGAAATACGCGGCACTCATCCGTTCGAGCTGGATACGCAGCATCATGAGCGCGTCGGGCTCGGCGGCGATCGCCTCGTCGAGGTCGTAGAGGACGCGCACGGGCCAGCCCGACACG
>JBMDWQ010000094.1:0-1652 GCA_048594675.1 Microbacterium sp.
GGCGTGGGGGGTTTCGTGGCAGGTGTGTTGGACGAGGGCGGTGTGGGCTTCGAGGATGGTGATGCGGGTGGTGTGGGCGGGGATGTCGAGTAGTCCGGGGACGCGGGTCCATCCGTTGCCGAAGTCGACGTCGGCGCGGAAGCGGATGGTGACTCGGGCGGTGTAGGTGCCGCGGTGGTCGTAGACGTGGCTGGTGGGAGTGGGGGTCAGTTGCGCGGCTCCGAGCTGATTCCAGGTGCGGCCCCCGGTCGGGGAGTCACGGGTGGTGCCGTCGCCGTAGTCGAACAGGAACGATTGCGGCTGGAACCGGACACGGACGGGAAGATCGAACAGCTCACCCTCGCGGATGTGCTCGGCCGCGGCGGCGACCACGTTCACCGGCATCCCCACGACCCCCACGCCCGCAGGCTCGGGAACCAACGGCGCCACCTCCGGCGCGAACGACGCGACATCCGCCAGAGTCGGCTCCGGACGCGACACCACCTCGAACAGATCACACCGGCCGAGCACGTTGTCACACACGTCCTCCCCGGCATCCTCCATAACCTCCCCGCCCACAGCCCCCGAGCCACCCGAACCGCCCGCCCCACCGCCGCCACCACGCGACCCCGACACATCCACAGACGACCCCGACGCCGAAACCCCTGAAGCGCAAGTATCAACCCAACCGGCCGACGCGCAACCATCCCGGTCAAGAGCCGGAGCAGGAACGGCCCCGACCAGCAGAATGGCCGACGTCACAACGATCGGGAGGACTATTGACACGTCGGCTCCCCGACTCGTCCCGCGAAATCCGAGATCAGCCAATGCCCGCTGACCTTCGTGAGGCTTATCGTCATCGCCGGACGATCAGGGCGCGATGCTGGGACCACGGATGCGCCGCTCTTGTCAGTGACCTTCACTGCGCTGACATCGAGACAAACGGCGAGTTCGATGTCGTTCAGGCGGTTGTTCGGCACGGCCTCGACCAACATCAGCTTGGTCTCGCCCTCGACATGCCAGCCGTTCTTCCTCATTCTCGTAAGTTCAGAGCGCGAGCCTCGACGGGCGTCACCCACGGTCAGCGCGTAGACGGCATCCAGCGTCGCGGGGTCTGCAAGGTCGACCTCATTGAGCGCCGCGATGTAGTTCCGGTACGTCGCCTCCGCCGCGCGATACGCCTGCTCCTCGGCGGTCATGGTCGTCGTGGGTGCTGCAGGGGGTGACGAGGGCGGCGGCGGTGTCGGCGCACACGCTGTCAGCAACATGCCCGCAAGTAGCATGACCGAGATCGCGACGCCGGCACCATTCCGTTCCCCCACACCGGCACCGTACGCATGTCACACGTCTCCTGCCCCAGGTTCTCCACATGCCTGTCCTGGGCGATGCCGGGCGTTCCCTCTGGTCGAGATCGACGGGATCCTGCGGTTGTGGACAACCGCGCCACCCGCGCGAGAGGCGTCCTAGCCTGCCGGTATGGGGAAACGGACGAGTCTGGATGTAGGTGCGCTGACCCTGCTGCTCACCGGCGTAATGCTCACGGCGTGCGCCCCATCGCCCGCACCTCCATCTCCATCGCCCTCGCACGCCCCGACGACCGTGACCAGCGAGGAGCAGGCGTATCGCGCGGCGGAGGAGACGTACCGGAGTTACGTCGGGGCGCTCAATGAGGT
>JBMDWQ010000095.1:0-6131 GCA_048594675.1 Microbacterium sp.
GGGACCTCCTCCCGCACGTGCCGACGCGCCTCGGTCGCACGCAGGTCGCGCATGAGGTCGACGAGGCTGAGAAGGTTGTCGCTCTCCAGAGGCAGCAGCCATTCGTAGTCGCTCAGCGCGAAGGTG
The DNA here is from genome assembly GCA_048594675.1 of Microbacterium sp. Classification (GTDB taxonomy): domain Bacteria; phylum Actinomycetota; class Actinomycetes; order Actinomycetales; family Microbacteriaceae; genus Microbacterium. Next base: position 127 of record JBMDWQ010000095.1, read on the forward strand.
GAGACGGTGTTGGCCCCCACGACGGTGACCCGGGCGCCCGGACGGCCATGGTCGGCGAGCAGCTGCGCCCGCTCCGCGGCCGGAAGGAGGGACCACTCGGAGCTGCGCACGAAGGGGTACAGGCAGAGCCACTCCCGCGGCTCCTCCCCACGCAGGTAGCCGGGAACGTGGCGCTTGTTGAACTCGGCCTCGCGATGCACGCCCATCGCGCTCCACTCGCACGAGAAGTCCGCGAGCACCTCGGTGCGTCGCAGGGCCCGGAGCCCGTGCTGCAGGGCCGCGGCGTCCTCCCCGTGCAGCCACACCATGAGGTCGGCGTCCGCGCGCATCCCCGTCACGTCGTAGACGCCGCGAAGGGTCACCCCCTCCCCGGCGAGCTCGCCGATCCGCTGGCCGAGCGCACCGAGCGCCGATGCCGACGGGGCGGACGACCGGGGCCGCGGTCCGCGGAGGATCGCGAACAGCGTGTATCCGACGAGGTTCTCTTCGGTCATGGTGTTCTTCCTGTTCGAGGGATGGAGTCGGTGGTCGGTCACGGGGTCACCGTGACACCGGGCGAGGAGCGGCGAGCATGTCGCAGAGCTCGGTGGCGAGGCCGCGGGCGTGCGGAACGACCGACGCGAGACCGGTACCCGCGACGGCCGCGCCGGCGAGAACGACCCCGGCGTCGCGCCAGTGCTCACGGCGCTCGTCGGAGATCGCGAGCGCACCGGTTGCGTCGTCCCACTCCGCGCCGGTGACCTCGGTCACCCGCGCGGGATCGACCGGAACGCCGGTGAGGAGGGCGATCTCTCGGGCGATGTCGTCCCGGTCGGCGAGGCGGCCGCTGCCGGCGTCGCGGAGGGAGAGGCGGAAGACATGCGAGCCGGGAGGGACGGCGGCGGCGGCCCACGCCCATTTCGCCGTCACATGCGTCAGGGCCTTCGCGGCGGAAGGGACGTCGTGGGCCACGATGACACCGGAGCCGACCGGATGCGCGTCGAAGGCGGGCTCGTCGACGTGCGCCGCGACGACGCGGACGGCGGCCTCGGGGGCGCGAGGGGCGGACGGGTCGAGCAACGCGGCCGCCGCGCGGGGACCGGTGGCCACGACGACATGACGGGCCCGCCACCTGGCGCCGTCCACCTGCACCTCGACACCGTCGGGGACGATCGCGAGGGAGCGGACCGGCGTCTGGCCCTGCAGCTGAGCACCCCGCGACACCGCGGCACGGCCGAGGGCATCGGCCAGACGCCACATCCCGCCCGCGATCCCCGCGACCGCGGCACCGGCTCGGCCGGGAGAGGCCACCGCGGCCGCCGCCGCGACGAGGGATCCACGCGCGCGGTACTCCCGCCACATCGCGGGGTGCGCACGGGAGAGGAAGAGCCGTTCGGCCGGCAACGAGTACACGCTCCGGCAGAGAGGATCCACGAGGCGCCGCAGGAGCGTCTCACCGCACTGCGCCGAGACGAGGTCGGCGAGGGAGGGCTCAGGCCCTTCGCCCGCGCCACGGTCGATGGTCTCGGCGGCGACGCGGCGCGCGCCCTCACGCCCGAGGATCCGCACGACGTCGTCGGCTTGAGGATCCGAGGGGATCCCGAGCACCGTCGCCCGCGGAAGGGCGGCGCGGAGGATCGTCGCCCCGGCGCGGGGATCGCTGTCGTCGACGGCGGCGATGACCGCCCCGGCGGTGGCCGGCGAGACGATCGTGAGATCGAGGCCGGCGTCGGCGATCAGGTCGGCGACGCCGGTCGTGCGCGTCGCGAACGACTCCGCCCCGACGTCGATCGGAACTCCCGCGAGCTCGCGCGCACGCAGCAGACCTCCGGGCCTGTCCCCCGCGTCGAGGACCACTACCCGGTGGCCCGCTCGCGCGACCTCATGGGCGACGGTGAGCCCTGCGATCCCGGCGCCGACGACCACCAGGTCGACATCGGCGCCGCTCACGGTTGCTGCCCTCCCGCAGCGCGCCAGTCGTGCACGGCGCGGACGACCGCTCCGATCGCATCGGGGTCGGCCTCCTTGGGCACGCCGTGGCCGAGGTTGAACACGTGGGCGCGGGCATGACGCCCCTCCTCGAGGATGCGATGCACCTGAGCGGTGCGCGCTTCCTCTGCGGCGAACAGCATCGCCGGATCGAGGTTGCCCTGCACGGTCAGATCGCGTCCCACGCGTCGGATCGCCTCATCGAGCGGAACCCGGTAGTCCACCCCGATGGCGTCGATGTCGGCGGAGGCCATGTCCTCCAGGAGCTCGCCCGTGCCGACGCCGAAATGCACCAGCGGAACCCGTCCGACACCGGCGGGCGACAGGGCGCGGACGCGGTCGAGCGCGGCACGAGAGGCCGGGAGGGCGCCCTCTCGATAGTCGCGAGGGGCCAACGCTCCCGCCCAGGAGTCGAACAGCTGCCCAGCGCTCGCGCCCGCCGTCACCTGGAGCGCGAGGAACTCGCCGCTCACCTCCGCGAGCCAGGCGGTCAGGTCGTGCCACGCCGCGGAGTCGTCGTGGAGGAGCCGGCGCGCCGCGAGATGGTCTTTGGAGGGACCGCCCTCGACGAGATAGGCCGCCAGAGTGAACGGCGCCCCGGCGAAGCCGATGAGCGGGAGCGGCTCGCCGCGATCGACCGAGAGCTCGCCGAGCATCTCGGTCGTCGTGCGCACGGCGCTCGCAATGGCCTCGCCGCGTTCTCGGACGAGCCGGGGGTCGATCCGCACGACGCGGGCGATCTCCGCCGCCGTCGAGAGCGGCCGGGCGAAGACGGGCCCGCGGCCTGGAGCGATCTCCACCTCCAGTCCCACCAGGGCCAGCGGCACGACGATGTCGCTGAAGAAGATCGCCGCGTCCACGCCGTGCCGGCGAACCGGCTGCAGGGTGATCTCGCTCGCCAGTGCGGGGTCGAGACACGCTTCGATCATGCTTCCCGTCGCACGGAGGGCGCGGTACTCGGGCAGGGATCGACCCGCCTGGCGCATGAACCACACCGGGGTGACCTCGGGCCGCTCGCCGCGGAGGGCGCGCACGAGGCGTGACGAGGCCGTGTCGTGCGCGATGAGCGGATGGGAGCTGTCCGCCGCGTCAGAGGTCGCCGAGGGCGAGGGCGAGGGCGTGGCGGAGGCAGGAGGGGTGGAGAGTGAGATGGTGCGGCTCCTCGATCGAGTTAATCGATATACTAGCCCGGATCCGAAAGGGGCCTCCGCACCGTGCTCGTCTGCCTCACCGCGCATCAGCGCACCACGCCGCTTGACTCGCTCGAACGGCTCGCCGGCATCGGAGACGCGATTGCGCCCCGCCTCACCGCGGCCCACGAGGAGATCCGCGGCGCGGTCGTCCTGTCCACGTGCAATCGGTTCGAGGCCTACTTCGACCTCGACGACACCTCGCCGGTGCCGGCGATGGACGCCGCATTGGAGCAGCTGTCGGGGCTGAGCGACCTCCCGTTTCGGACGCTCCGTGACACCGTCGAGTTCACGCAGGGGCACGGTGTGGCCCAGCACCTCTTCTCGGTCGCATCGGGACTGGACTCGGTCGCCCTCGGCGAGGACGAGATCGCCGGTCAGGTGCGGCGGGCGCTGGAGTCGGCGCGCCGTGACGGCGTGACGACCGCTCCTCTCGAGCACCTCTTCCAGCGGGCCACCGAGGCGTCGCGCTCGGTGCGCAACAGCACTCGACTGGGGGAATCAGGGCGGTCGCTCGTCCGCTTGGCGGTCGATCTCGCCGGCTCCCGTATCGACGACTGGTCTTCGGCGCGGGTGCTGCTGGTCGGCACCGGTCGTTACGCGGCAGTCGCCCTCGCGGCCCTGCGCGACACGGGGGCGCGGGACATCCGCGTCCACTCGCGCTCCGGACGCCGTCGCTTCGCTCATCGCGAGCACCTGGTCTCCGTGCCGCCCGAGGCCTACGCCGCGGAGGCGGCCGCCGCCGATGTCGTCGTCACGTGCACGACCATGACCGGCACCTACGCGATCGCCGCGGAGGACCACGCCGCCGCGCGCGCCGGCGCCGCCGGGCCGCAGGTGATCGTCGATCTGGGCCTCCCCCGCAACGTCGACCCGGGGGTGCGCAGCATCCCCGGCGTGGAGCTGCTCGACCTGGAGACGATCCGTGTGCACGCGCCGATCGACGAGAACGCGACGCTGGGTCACGCCCGCGAGATCGTCCGCGCGGCCGCCTCACGTCACGCCGTCTCCCACCGCGTCCACGAGGTGTCCCCCGCCGTCGTCGCGCTGCGCGAGCACGTCCGGGGCGTCCTGGAAAGCGAGATCGCGCGTGGGGTGAGCGCCGAGTCCGAAGCGGCGCTGCGCCATTTCTCGGGCGTTCTCCTGCACGGCCTCATCGCCCGGGGCCACTCGCTGGCCGCCGTCGGCGACGGCAGTGCGTGGGCGGACGCGGTGTCCACGGTCCTCCCCGACCTCCCGGAGGAGACGTGAGCGAGGCACGTGGGGTCACCCTCAAGGACATCGCCCTGCGCGCCGGGGTGTCCACCGCCGCCATCAGCCAGGCGCTCAACGACCGCGGCAGCCTCCGACCCGAGACCCGCCAGCGCATCAAGCTCATCGCGGCTGAGCTCGGCTACACGCCCAACAAGCACGCCGCCGCCCTGCGGAGCGGACGCACGATGTCGGTCGGATTCGTCATGGGCGACACGACCGACGGCGACGCCCGTCGCGCCCTTCAGCGCACACGCCAGCTGAACGCGCTCGTGCGCGCCTCGGCAGCCCACGGGTTCACCGTGACGGTCCTCCCCGACGCTCGTCCCGACCTTCTGCCGGGTGCCCAGATCGACCTGCTGTACTTCCCCGATCCCGCCGACGACCGCTCCATCCTGCGCGAAGCGGCTACCCGCGGCATCCCGGTCGTCGCGAACGATCTCTACATCGCGGGAGCGCCCGGGCTCAGCATCCGCACCGGCTACGACGCGGCCGTCCGAGCCGGCCTCGCGCACCTGGCGAGCGCGGGGGCCGAGCGCATCGGCTTCCTCGTCGATGAGAGCGAGGTCCCGCGCGACCAGATCGGCGAGAGCGCCTACCTCGCCTGGTCCGCCGTGCGCGGCCGGACTCCCCTGGTCGCCCGCGTGGACCCGGGACGCCGCCGCTTGGCGCGGGAGGTGCGCGACCTCCTCGAGCGGGGGGCCGACGCCGTGTTCGCCTTCTGCGAGGAAGGTCCGGAGATCTATCTCCAGCTGGAGGCCACGACCGCAGTCATCCCGCGCGATCTCCAACTCGTCGCGTTGTGCACGAGCGAGCCGGGAACCCGCGACTGCGCCCTCAACGAACGCCTCGGCGTCACGCACGTGTGCGTCCATCCCGAGCGGGCCGCCGACGCGATGTTCGCCGCGATCGAGTCACTCACCGGCACTCTCGTACCCGGCGATGTGCCGCAGGTGATCGACCTGCCCTGGGAGCTCGTCCGCGGATCCACGACGCGCTGATCGGGGACGCCCGCCCGCCCGAGCTCGTGGACTAAGCGAACGAGCCGTAGACCTGGAGCGTGTTGGCGGCGATCTGTGCGCAGAACTCGTCCAGGTCCAGGCCCCGCTCCTGTGCGAGGAAGCGCACCGTGAGCGGCACGAGGTACGGCGCGTTCGGCCTCCCCCGCAGCGGCACCGGCGTCAGGAACGGCGCGTCGGTCTCGACCAGGACGCGATCCAGCGGCGTCACCGCGAACGCGTCGCGGAGGTTCTGGGCGTTCTTGAACGTCACGTTGCCGGCGAAGCTCAGCCAGTAGCCGCGGTCGGCGGCCAGGCGCGCCATGGCGGCGTCGCCCGAGAAGCAGTGGAAGACGGTCCGTTCGGGCGCTCCCACCCGCTCCAGCGTCTCCAGCACGGCGTCGTGCGCGTCGCGATCGTGGATCTGCATCGCCACGCCGTGCTTCTTCGCCAGGGCGATGTGCGCCTCGAAGCTCTCGAACTGGGCCGGAAGGCCTTCCTCGCCGGTGCGGAAGAAGTCGAGCCCGGTCTCCCCGATCGCCCGCACCCGCGGCTGCGCGGCGAGGTCGTCGATCACGGCGATCGCCTCCGCCAGTCG
>JBMDWQ010000096.1:0-2035 GCA_048594675.1 Microbacterium sp.
CGGCGATCGCCTCCGCCACGAGCATCTCCGCGGCCGCCGTGGCCAGGCCTCGCCCCCGGAAGGCGGGGTCGATCTCGTAGGAGATCTCCACGGCGCCCTCGTCATCGGGAGCGGTGTGGAACCCGGCGGCGCCGACGGCGACGGAGGCGTCGTCGAGGTGCAGGGGCCGGGCGATCCACGGCAGGTCCTGCGGGCGCTCCCGCACCTGTGCCGCGCGGATCTCCCACAGCCACCGCAGGGGCTCGCCGCCGACGTACGGCCCCAGCCGCCGACGCAACTCGTCGCTTGTGGTGCCCGCCGCCAGCGCGTCGAGCTCGGAGGTCGTCAGGGGTATCGCGTGGAGGCCGCCGGCCGGAGAAGGAGAAGACGTCACGTCTGGGAGTATCGCACCGGGCGGGGATGTCCTGGCGGGAATGCACCGCCTCGACGGATGATTGAGGAGAGCAACACCCGTCGAAAGGAACACCCATGGCCACCATCGCCGTCCTCGGAGGAACCGGCTATGCCGGACGCCACATCGTCGCCGAAGCCGTCCACCGCGGACACACCGTCCTCTCGGTGGCCCGCACCGCACCGGCGGAGCGCGTCCCGGGGGCGACCTACGTCGAGGGCACGCTGCTCGACGTCCCGGCACTGGCGAAGGAGCTGACCGGGGTCGACGTCGTCGTTTCGGCCGTGGCTCCGCGCGGCGAGATGGAGGGTCAGGTGCGCCCCAACCTCGAGGCGCTCTTCTCGGTCCTCCCGGACGATGTGCGCGTAGGGGTCATCGGCGGGGCCGGCGGCAGCCTCGTCGCACCGGGCGGCCCCCGCGTGGTCGACAGCGGGTTCCCCGAGGAGTTCAAGGCAGAGGCGCTCGAAGCGATCGGGGTGCTCGAAGACCTGCAGGCGGAGCAGACCGGGCGGGACTGGTTCTTCGTGCATCCGGCCGGCGGATTCGGCGCGTGGAACCCGGGGGAGCGCACCGGTCGCTACCGCGATGGCGGCGACGTCATCGTCACCGACGACGCGGGGGAGTCCTTCATCTCCGGAGCCGACCTGGCGGTGGCCGTCCTCGACGAGATCGAGAAGCCGCGCCACCACCGCGAGCGCTTCACGGTCGGCTACTGAGCGGGGCTGCCGGGATGCTCAGGCCGTGAGGGTCCCGGCGGACAGCGGCAACTGCGACGCGTGGCGGCTGGCCAGCATCGGGCCGAGGTGCGACTCGTAGACCGCGAGGTGCGCGGGGTGGTCCAGGTAGCCGGCCAGACCCGCTTCGTCGTCGACGATCGCGGCGATCGCGTAGTCCACGTCGCTCGGGCGCACGCGGAGGTTCGGTGCGGCGACGTAGGAGCGGATCGACGGGATCTGCGTCGCCATCTCGGTGAGGGCCGCCGTCAGGGCGCGGACGTCGTCGTCGGTGACCGACTCGCGCCAGGTGAAGGCGACTTGGTGCAGGATCATGGGGTTCCCTTCTAGACGAGGTCGCGCCAGTCGACGCCCTCGTCGTCTTCTTCCTCGATGTCGACGGCGCCGGTCAGGATCGGCAGTGCCATGGTCTCGGTCGGCGGACCCATGACGGTCGCCTCGTCGCGCCGGAAGCGCAGGACGTCGTTGATGTACGACGAGACGACCTCCGCGATCGGAACGGACGTCCCGCGCGCCTGCGACATGTACCACCGGTGTTCGAGCACCTGGTGGAACACCTCGGCCGGCTCCAGCTTCGCGCGCAGATCGAACGGGATCGCCTTCACGACGGGTTCGAACACGCGCGTCAGCCACTCATGCGCGACCATCTCCTCGTCGCTGCCGAGACGGGAGACGCGAGCGCTGAACTCGTCCATGTCGTTGAGCAGACGCCGGGCCTGGTTCTCCTCGACGTCGAGGCCGGTGAGGCGCAGCAGTCGCCGCTGGTGGTGGCCGGCGTCGACGACCTTGGGCTGGATCGAGACGACGGTGCCGTCGGAGATCGTCTGGATCGACATCTCTCCGATGTCGAAGCCGAGGTCGTTCAGGCGCTGCACCCGCTCGGTGAGGCGCCACGACTCGTTGACCGAGA
>JBMDWQ010000097.1:0-3884 GCA_048594675.1 Microbacterium sp.
CGCCTCTCGGGCCCGGCGAGTACCTCGACCCCGAGGCTGCCGCGGCGGGAGCCGCCGCCGTCGCCGCGCAGGGCAAGAAGTAGCCCCGCGTCGCGACATCAGTGCGTCCGCGCCAGGCGGTGCCATCCAGGCGGCGCCATCGAGAGCACATGCTCTCATCGAGGGCACATGTTCCGCGCGTGCGAGACGTATGCGCTCGGTGGGAGCATGTGCTCTCGGCGAAAGGACGGGGCGGTCAGCCCTCGGCGGCGATGATCGCGATCGAGTTGGTGTCGGGCGTCCAGTCACCGGTCGCGAGGTAGGCGACCTTCTTCGCCACCGACACCGCGTGATCGGCGAAGCGCTCGTGGTACCGGCTGGCCAGGGTGGCATCGACGGTTGCCGCGGCCTCGCCCTTCCAGGTCTCGCCGAGCACCTTCTCGAAGATCGCGAGGTGCAGGTCGTCCAGTTCCTCTTCGAGCGAGCGCAGGCGCTCGACCAGCGAGAGATCCTCGGTGCGAAGCAGCTCGGTCAGGGTGCGCGCCACCTCGACGTCGAGCTCACCCATCTTGATGAACGTGCTCTTCAGCCCCTTCGGGATCGCACGCTCGGGGAAGCGCATACGCGTCAGCTGAGCGATGTGCTCCGCGATGTCGCCCATGCGCTCGAGTGAGGCGCTCACCCGGAGGGCGGCGACGACGATCCGCAGATCACGAGCGACCGGCTGTTGCCGGGCGAGGATCTCGATGGCCAGCTCGTCGAGGGCGATCGCCTTGTCGTCGATCACCTGGTCGTCGTCGATGACCTCTTCGGCCAGGGCGACGTCGCTCGCGCCGAACGCGCGCGTGGCCTTGTCCACGGCCACGGTCACGAGGTCACCGATCTCGACCAGGCGGGCCTGGACGTCTTCGAGCGACTGGTGGAACACTTCGCGCATCTGCGGAACCTCTCTCCTCGCGGGCGCGGCACGATGCCGGCCCGGCGACGCGGCGATCATCCCCTCCGAAGGTTAACGAATGGTGCCGCGTCGGTGAACTCTCATCGAGCGACCCCCGCCAGCACGGGCGGACGTCCCATTCGACGGTCTCTGCGACTCTACGCTGGGGGCATGGATTCAACGCAGCTGGCGCTGATCGCGCTCGCCGTGGGAACCCTCATCGGGGGAGCGCTGGCGACACTGCTGCTCTTCTCGTTGCGCCTTCGCGACGCCGCGCGGGCCCGCGCCTCCACCGATCTGCCCGACGGGACCCGTGCCGTCCTCCAGGGGATGGACGATGTCGCGGTGGTCGTGGACTCCTCGCTCCGCGTCGTGGCCGCCTCCGCGCCGGCCCAGCTCTTCGGGATGACCGAGGACGAGACCCTGTCAGGAGAGGAGCTGCGCGACCTCGTCCGCACGGCGCGGGCGACGGGGCGACCCGAGTCGCAAACGCTGCGGTTGAGGCGAGGATCGGAACTGCGTTCTGTCGCCGCGCGAGCCAGCGTCATCACGTCCCGGCTGACGCTGGTGGTGATCCGCGACATCACCGAACGCGAGCGGGTCGAGGAGATGCGCCGCGACTTCGTGGCCAACACGAGCCACGAGCTGAAGACCCCCGTCGGCGCGGTCACCCTTCTCGCGGAGGCGATCGAGTCGGCGGCCGACGACCCCGAGCAGGTGCGGCACTTCGCCGGTCGCCTCACCGCTGAGGCCGGGCGTCTCGGCCAGTTGACGTCGCGGATCATGAACCTGTCGCGCCTGCAGGCGGCCGACGACCTCACCGAGCTCCGAGACGTGGCCGTCGACGAGGTGCTGACCGCGGCCATCGAGTCGCAGGCCGTCGCTGCCGACGCCGCGCGGATCGAGGTGGTGCGCGGTGGTGCGCGGGGGGTCTACGTGCGCGGGGACGTCCAGGTGCTCACCGAGGCGTTCGCGAACCTCGTCGCCAACGCGATCGCCTACTCGCCGCCGGGGTCGCCGGTGGGAGTCGGCGTCAAGCTCGTCGATGACGCCGTGGAGATCGCCGTGACCGACCGGGGCATCGGCATCCCGGAAGGCGAGCAGGCACGGGTCTTCGAGCGGTTCTACCGCGCCGACCAGGCCCGCTCGCGGCGCACCGGCGGCACGGGCCTCGGCCTGTCGATCGTCAAGCACGCCATCCAGCGTCACGGCGGTGACATCGAACTGTGGTCGCGTCCGGGCCGAGGCTCCACGTTCACCGTCCGGTTGCAGACCGTCCCGGCTCCACAGGACGTTCCCTCGAAGAAGCGGCGCCGGGGCAAGGGTGGCAAGGGTGCCTCCGCCAAGGCCGGCAAGGGGGCGCCCGGCGCGACGAAGGAGCGCACGAAGGAGCGCGCGAAGGAGCGTGCCCCGAAGGACAGCAAGTCACAGACCACGGAACCCGCCCGCAGCGTCACGCGGGCGAAGGGAGACAAGAAATGACCCGCGTGCTGATCGTCGAGGACGAACCGGACCTCGCCGACCCTCTGGCCTACCTGTTGCGACGGGAGGGGTTCGAGGTGGAGATCGCGGAGGATGGCCCGACGGCCCTCGACGCGTTCGCCGCGCGCGGTGCCGACATCGTCCTGCTCGACCTCATGCTGCCGGGCATGCCCGGCACGGAGGTCTGCCGCGTCATCCGGACGACATCCAAGATCCCCATCATCATGCTCACGGCCAAGGACTCCGAGGTCGACATCGTCGTGGGGCTCGAGCTGGGGGCCGACGACTACGTCACCAAGCCCTACTCCTCGCGGGAGCTCCTCGCGCGGATGCGGGCTGTTCTGCGCCGGGCGGAGGGCCCGGACCTTGACATGGACGAGCGGATCGTCGAGGGCGGTCGCGTGCGCATCGACATCGATCGTCACACCGTCTCAGTCGACGGAACCGAGATCGCCATGCCGCTGAAGGAGTTCGAGCTCCTGGAAGTGCTCATGCGCAATGCCGGGCGTGTGCTCACCCGCGGACAGCTGATCGACCGTGTGTGGGGGAGCGACTACTTCGGCGACACCAAGACTCTCGACGTGCACATCAAGCGCATCCGCTCGCGGATCGAGCAGAACCCCAGCGAACCGACGATGCTGCTGACCGTACGCGGCCTCGGATACCGCTTCGAAGCCTGAGCGATCAGCCCCGCGATCAGCTCTTGGGAACGAACGGAGCGTACTCGGGCAGGGTGCCGTCGAGGACGGGGACGGAGAACTCCACGCCCTCGCCGTCGCCGGACTGGAACGCGACCGAAACGTCGGTGCCCGGAGCGCTGTCCAGGCCCTGGATGAGGAGGGGCTCCACGCCGTCGACTCCGAGGCTGACGACGGTGCGCGCCGGCACGGTGACCGTGGCGCGCTGACCGTTCAGCCCCATGTTGAGCGTCTCGGTGGAGTCGGTGTCGTTGATGATCGCCGCGATGAAGTTGCCCGTCGATCCGGACTCGTCGGCGACGATGAATGCGTTGCGCACCAGCAGGGGACCGGAAGAGGGCACGTTCACCCCGTCGGAGGGCGAGTACTCGATCGTCGTGGCCTGCGGCGAGATCATGCTGCACCCGGTCGAGCCCAGTGCCACCGCGAGGCCGACGGCGACGGCGGCGACGAGTCGGGACGTCTTCGGGCGCAGCGCCGCGGCGCGGGGAGTGGTGTGCACGATTCCTCCGTCGTGATCACGGTTCCTGCGGGGGAACCGGGCGGGATTTCGCCACCAGTCTAGTGTCCGAGCACGCCGGATCCCATCGGCCCTCTCGCGCGCGCGAGAGTGAGGGAGGAGGGTCAGGCGGCGAACCTTACCCTATCTGCGCTGTGGTATCCTTGAGGTTGCCGAAAGGACATAACTGCATGCTTTTTGAGGTTGGCGAGACGGTCGTCTATCCGCACCACGGCGCCGCGACGATCATCGAGGTCAAAGACCGGATCATCAAGGGCGAGACCAAGAA
>JBMDWQ010000098.1:0-1797 GCA_048594675.1 Microbacterium sp.
CGTCATCAACGTGATGCTGTCGCTCATCGGCGGCCTCAAACAGTTCGACCAGGTCGTCGCCATGACCGGCGGGGGACCGGGCATCGCGACCGAGACCCTCTCCACGACCATCTACAAGAGCGCCTTCACCACCGGCGACTACCCGGGATCGATCGCGCTCGCCGTTCTCATGACGCTGCTCATCGCGGTGCTCGCGGGTGTGCAGTACCGCCTCACCCTCCGGAAGGCGGACGCGTGAATCGTTACACCTGGCGCACGCGAGTGCGCGAGACCGTCCTGATTGCCGTAGCGCTGGTCTACCTCATCCCCATCGCCGCCCTGGTGAACGTCGCGTTCCGCCCCGCGGAGTCGCGCGCCGGCGCCCTCACGCCGTCGTGGCCGCCGACGTTCGACAACTTCGCCCAGGCCTGGACTCAGGGCGCCCTGGGGCCGGCGCTCGTCAACAGCGTGATCGTGTCGGTGGCGAGCGTGCTCGGCGTCACCGTGATCTCGGCGTTCGCCGCCTACCCGCTGGCTCGGGTGGGGCGACGGTGGTCGCGGTTCGCGTTCTACGGCTTCCTCGGGGGCCTGCTGCTGCCCGGTCAGCTCGCGCTGCTGCCGCTGTACACCACGATGCGCGACCTCGGTCTGCTGGGCGGTCTGCCCGCGCTCATCCTCATCAACATCGGCGGCCAGCTGCCGTTCTCGATCTTCCTGTACACGACGTTCCTGCGGGAGATGCCGCGCGACTACGAAGAGGCCGCGCTGCTGGACGGCTGCGGACCCGTGCGTGCCTTCGTAAGTGTGGTCTTCCCGATGCTGCGAGCGGTCACCGGCACGGTCGTGATCCTGAACTCGGTGTCGGTCTGGAACGAGTTCTTCAACCCGCTGCTGTACCTCTCCGGCAGCGGCAACACCACCGCTCCCGTGGCGATCTACAACTTCGTCGGGCAGTACGTCGCGCAGTGGCCCCTGGTGTTCGCGGGGCTGGTCATCACCACGATCCCCGTGCTGGTGCTCTACTTCGCGCTCCAGAAATACATCATCAAAGGCTTCGCGGGCGGGCTCAAAGGCTGAGCCGACGCGCAGATCCGGGGCTTCCAGCCCCGGCGCATCAAGGAGATGACATGAAAACACACCGCAGTGCTCTCGCCGTCGCCGCCCTCGCGGGCGCCACCGCTCTCGTGTTGAGCGGGTGCTCGACCGCCGTGGGTGGAGGCGCCGAGGACGCGAACGTCCTCACCTTCGCATCGGGCAGCGAGGAGACGACGCAGAAACTCATCGACGGGTTCGAAGCCGCCAACCCCGGCGTCTCGGTCAAGGCGGAGTTCATCGAGTCGGACGCCTCCTACATCCAGCAGCTGCGCACGCGCCTGTCCGGAGGAACGGCACCCGACGTGTTCAAGGTCTGGGCCGGAGGGGGTGGCACCATGGCGACCTGGAAGGTTGCCACCGACGGCCTCGTCGCCGAACTGGACGACCAGCCCTGGGCCGCCGATGTCCCCGACAACGTCCGGTACGTCAGCAGCCTGGACGACAAGCTCTACGCGCTCCCGTCGAACCTGGGTGCGATCGGTGCGCTCTACAACGATCAGGCGCTCGCGGCCGTCGGCGCCTCGATTCCGCAGACGTGGACGCAGGTGCTCGACCTGTGCAAGACAGCCGCGGCCAACGGCAAGGTCGCCTACGCCCTCGGCAACAAGGACGCGTGGACGACGCAGCTCATCCCCTACGCGCTGACGGCGACACTGGTCTACGGCCCCAACCCTGGCTTCTCCGAGGAGCAGGCCGACGGCTCGGCCACCTTCTCCGATTCCA
>JBMDWQ010000099.1:0-5914 GCA_048594675.1 Microbacterium sp.
CCCCGCGAGCGCTCACACTCTCACCCTCATTCGGATCAAAGGAGCACCGATGTCCCTTCGCACTCGCACCCGCCGCCTCCTGGCGTGGAGTGCTCTCGCCGTCGCCGGCGCACTCGCCCTCTCGGGCTGTGGCGCCATCACGACCGGCAGCCCCGCCGCCAGCAACAGCGCCGATGGCGGCTTCCAGGTGGCCGACTACATCCAGAAGCGCGTCGATGACGGCGAGCCGCTGCGCATCAAGCTGAGCTACCACGACCCGTCCCTCGCCTTCGCGACGCCGATCAAGGCCGGCATGGAGAAGGCCGGCAAGGAGTTCGGCGTCGATGTGCAACTGATCGGACCGACCGGCGGCGACGCGGCCAAGCAGGTCTCCGAGCTGCAGACGCTCATCCAGCAGCAGGCCGTGGACGGGCTGGCCGTCTCGTCGGCGTCGAGCGACGCGCTCAAGCCGGTGATCGCGCAGGCGTACGAGGCCGGCATCCCGATCATCTCGTTCAACACCGACAACCCCGACTCCGACCAGATGGCCTTCGTCGGCCAGGATCTGGTCGGATCGGGCGAGGCCGAGGCCAAGGAGCTGGTCTCGGTGCTCGGCGAGGGCGCTACCGGCAAGGTCGTCGTCTTCTCGCTCGACACCGGCGCGGGATGGTCGCACGACCGCTTCAGCGGCTTCGAGGCCGGTATCAAGGGCAGCGGCCTCGAGATCGTCGGACCGGTCAACGTCGGCAACGAGCCGAGCGCCGCCTACAACATCGTCGAGTCGACGATGACGGGCCAGAGCGGCGTCGTCGCCATCGCGGGCCTGGACTGCTGCTCCACGACGGCCGCTGCCAAGTGGGTCGACCAGTCCGGCAACGCGGGCAAGATCACCATGGTCGGCTTCGACCTGCTGTCGGCCACCGCCGGCTACATCAAGGACGGCGTGCAGTCGTTCACGATCAGCCAGAACCCGTCGGAGCAGGGCTACCAGGCCGTCAAGGTCCTCGCCGACTTCCTCCAGAAGGGCACGCCGATCGAGAGCGTCGACACCGGTGCGCAGTTCATCACCAAGGCCAACCTGGCCGAAGCGACGGTGGAGGACTGATGACGATGCTCCCGCCGCAGGACGATGCCACGGCCGGCCGCGAGGTCGCCGTCCGTATCCAGGGGATCAGCCGCAGCTTCGGACCGGTGACCGCGCTCGACGACGTGAGCTTCGACATCACCGCCGGCGAGGTGACCGCACTCCTCGGCGAGAACGGCGCCGGGAAGTCCACGCTGCTGAAGATCCTCGCGGGCCTGCAGCCGCCCAGCGGCGGGAGCATCTCGGTCTTCGGGGAGGAGATCTCCTCGTACGATCCGAACACGGTGCTCACGCGCCATTCGGTGGCGATCGTCCCGCAGGAGCTCTCGCTCCTTCCCGACCGCACGGTCGCCGAGAACATCCTCGTCGGCATCGAGCCCGGCAGCAGGCTCTTTCCCGCCAAGCGCCGGATGAACGAGCGGGCAGGCCAGCTGTTGGCCGAGCTCGGCCTCGACATCGACCCGCAGGCGAGCGTGCGGGGACTGGACCTCGCCGTGCAGCAGCTCGTCGTGGTCGCCCGCGCGGTGGCCCGTGAGTGTCGCGTGCTGATCCTCGATGAGCCCACCGCCATGCTCACCCCCGCCGAGGCCGATCGCCTCTTCGCCCTCATGGACCGCCTCAAGGCGAAGGGCACGACGATGGTCTACGTCTCGCACCGGATGCCCGAGGTGTTCGCCCTCTGCGACCGGTTGGAGATCCTCCGCGACGGTCGTCATGTGGCGTCGTTCCGCCGCGACGGCGTGACTCCCGAGGCCGCCGTCGCCGCGATGGTCGGGCGTGAGCTCGGCCACTTCGCGGGGCGCACGGCGCCGGCGGAGATCGCCGAGGCAGCCCCCGCGCTGCAGCTCGAGTCGCTCAGCGGGCGTCGTCACCACGACGTGAGCCTGGAGGTGCGTCCGGGGGAGATCCTCGGGATCGCGGGCCTTCCCGACTCGGGGCGGGTGGAACTGTTGGCGAACGTCTTCGGCGCCTCGGCTTCGTCGGGGGGTCGGGTGCTCATCGACGGCGTCGCCTACGACGGCCGGTCGCCCATCGCGAGTGTCGGCCGGCGTCTGGGGTTCCTCCCCGGGGAGCGCCGTGCGCAGGGAATCCTCACGACGATGTCAGTCGGCGACAACATCGGAGTGCTCACCACGGCGGCCTTCGCCCGAATGGGTCTCATCCGGCGCCGACGCCTCAACGAGAACGCGATCTCCCTCGCCCGCCGCATGCGGGTGAAGACCGCCTCGATCGATCAGCCGATCACCAACCTCTCGGGCGGCAACCAGCAGAAGGCCCTGCTGGCGCGCTGGCTCGCCGTCGATCCGCGCGTGCTCCTGCTCGACGAGCCCACGCGCGGCGTGGACGTGGGAGCGAAGGTCGAGATCTACGAGGAGATGTTCCAACTCGCCTCCCGTGGAGTCGCGATCGTCTGCTCGTCGTCCGACCTGCCCGAGCTCCTCAGCGTGACCGATCGCATCGTCGTCATGTGCCAGGGGCGCATCGCCGGCGTGCTTCCCACGGCATCGGCGACGGAGGAATCGATCATGGCGCTCGCCACCGACGCCGTCACGAGCGCGGCCTGACCCGGCGTCCCACCCACAGAAGGAGAACCACAGTCATGAAGAAGCGCGGAATCCTCAACGCTCCCCTCAGCGCAGCGTTGGCGACGCTCGGCCACACCGACCTCATCATGGTCGTCGACGCGGGGTTCCCGATCCCGCCGGGCGCGAACCGCATCGATCTCGCGATCGCCGAGAACATCCCCGACCTGCGCACGGTGCTCTCCCTGATCGCCGACGAGATCGTCGTGGAAGGCGTCGTGCGCGCCGAAGACGTGGTGACCAACAACCCGCGTCTCGACGAGTGGCTCCAGGCCACCTTCGACGACGCCGAGTTCACCACGCGCACCCACGCCGATGTCCTGGGTGAGCTCGCCCACCAGGCCAAGGTCATCGTCCGCACCGGCGCCTTCGAGCCGTGGGGGAACGTCGGTCTGTTCTGCGGAGTCGACGTGCCCCGCTGGTTCGGTGGCGAGGGAGTGATCGCGCCCGACTACTACGCCGCAAAGCTCTGACGCCCTCGACGGGCCCTTCCGATTTCCGATCCCCCCATCCGAAAAGAAAGACACTGACGTGACCGACACCACTTCGTCCGACACCCTCACCCTCACCCCGGCGCAGATGGCGCCCTACATCCAGCACACCAAGATCGAGACGGGCCTCACCCGTGACGACATGATCGCCCACGCGCGTGAGACCGCCGAGCACGGCTTCAACGCCGCGATGGTGCCGGCCTCCTGGGTTCCGCTTGTCGCCGCCGAGCTCGCGGGAACCGGCATCGGGATCGCGACCGCGCTCGACTTCCCGACGGTGGGGGTCATGACCAGCGCCGGCAAGGCGGCCGAGGCGGAGCAGATCGCGAAGCAGGGCGCGACCCAGCTCGACATCGGCGTGCAGGTCGGCTGGCTCAAGAGCGGCATGTACGACGAGTTCCGCGAGGACATCGCCGGCGTCGTGCGCGCGAGCGGGCTGCCGGTCAAGGTCATGCTCGAGCTGCCGCTGCTGACCGACGCCGAGAAGGAGGCCGCCGTCGAGCTCGCGATGGACGCCGGGGTCGCCTTCCTGAAGAACGCGTCGAGCGGGCAGATCGAGACCGCCTCGCCCGAGAGCGTCCGCTTTCTCGTCGAGCGCGCCCGGGAGGGTGTGCAGGTGAAGGCGTCGGGCTCCATCAAGTCGTACACGCAGGGCCTCAGCCTCCTGCGCGCGGGCGCGGTGCTGCTGGGCACGAGCGCCGGAATGGCGATCATCAGCGACTCCAGCGACGAGAACACTCAGAGCTACTGACACACTGGCAGGACTGGCCTCGCTCGCCGCCCCGAGATCCCCCGGCTCGGGTGCGGCGAGCACACCAGATCCAGAAGGAGGGTCGCGTGGACGCGACGGACGCGCAGGCGGCGGACATCCACCGGGAGCTGCCGGTGCCCATCCACGCCCAGATCTCCGACGGTTTCCGCTCGCGCATCGCGTCGGGCGAGTGGCCGGCGCACTATCGGCTCAAGAGCGAGCCGGAGCTGGCGACCGAGCTCGGAGTCAGTCGTGGCACCCTCCGCCGCGCGCTGACGACCCTGATCGACGAGGGTCTGCTGCGTCAGGTGCGCGGACGGGGAACCTTCGTGACGTCGACGACGATCGAGCCCGCGATCGCGCAGAAGCTCAGCACCCTGTCCGAGGACTTCGCGAACCAGGGGGTCGTCACCACCACCCGTGTGGTGGCGTGCGAGCTCATCGACCCGCCCCGTCCCGTCGCTGCGCTCCTCGAAGTGCCCCCGGGCGGTACCGTCTTGCGCCTCGTGCGTGTGCGGGCGGCGGACAGCGGCCCGGTCGCGCTTTTGTTCAACTACGTCCGTACCGACTTCGCGCCGGGGATCGAGCAGACCGACTTCGAGACCGCGAGCCTGTTCGGGACCCTGGAGGGCCGCTATGCCCTGCGGATCTCCTCCGCGCGGCGGACCTTCAGCGCCGAGGCCGCGACTGCCGAGGTCGCCGAACTGCTCGACCTGCCCGAAGGAAGCCCCGTGCAGTACCTCGAGCAGGTGACCTATCTGTCTGACGAGCGACCCGTGGAGTATTCGGACGTGTGGATCCACTCCGGTCGCCTCCGGGTGACCTCGCTGCTCTCGCGCCGCTGACCCCCGCGCGAGCCGGACCCGCCGGTTCGGGCGCTGTGGCGCCGAGTGCACAACGGCGGATGGTGGAGGCGACACGCCGGGGTTGTGGCGGCCGCATGCTGCGTGTCGGGCGCGGCGTCCGCTGTTGTGTCGCGGGCACCGGAGGGCGCCGCGAGCGGGGCGGAGGTCAGTTCCCGTTCCCGTTCCCCTTGCCATTGCCTGCCCCGCCGTTCCCGTTGCCGTTGCCGTTCCCGTTCCCCTTGCCGGACCCGTTCCCCTTGCCGGAGTTGCCATTACCGGGGCTGCCCGAGTCTCCGGATCCGTCTCCTGCGCCGGTCCCGCCGCCGGCGCCATCCGAGCCGCGGTCGCTGCCCGGAGCCGTGTCGGTCGGCTGTTCGGTGTCGCCGGCGGAGGAGGGTGCGGGGTCGGCGATGCGGCCGGGTTCGGTGATCGACGGCGACGGTGTGGACGCGGTGGTCGGCGAGGAGCTCCAGGTGATCCACGTGGTCAGAGCGGCGACCAGGACAGCGGCCGCGGTCATCGACGCCCACGCCGTCGCGCGCCTGCGGCTCGCCGACCGCCGGCGGGTCCGTTGGCGGATCCGCCGCTCGGGAGCCTGCGATGCCGCCCCCGGGAGGGCGTGCGAGTGCGATTCCGTGGAGGGGAGGGCGAGGTCGATCGGGACGGTGGGCGTCGCCAGAGCCTGCCGTCGGCCTTCGGGATCGAGCGGTGGGGCTCCGGCATCGACTGGTTGCCGTCTCCCCGAGTCCATCGACTCCATCGACCTCAACGGCGCCCCCGTCCGCGCGGTCGTCGCGGCCCTCGTGGCGTCCGAGGTGACCTCGCCCCACGGTGCTATCGCTCGCACGGCGAGGACCACCGCGAGGGCATCCGGCCGGTCGCCGGGCTCCCGCGCGAGCATGTTCGTCAGAAGGCTCCGCCATGGGGCGCTGAGGGTGTCCGGCAGATCGGGATCCCGGTGCAGTCTCGCGAAGAGCTGCTCGTTCCCGATGGCGGGTGCGAACGCTCTCGTTCCGGTCGCGGCCTCCCGCAGCACCAGACCCAGGCTGTAGATGTCGGCGGCGCACGCGGGGGGAGCGCCCCGCACCTGTTCGGGCGCGAGGTAGCCGGCTGTGCCGACGGCGAGGCCCGGCCGCGTCAACCGCGCGGAGTCCACGAGGTGGGCGATCCCGAAGTCGGCG